>JBILYO010000080.1:0-9085 GCA_044377685.1 Polynucleobacter sp.
GGCCTGGGTTGCTTAAATGTTTTTCATGCAGGTGATGGCAATATGCATCCCCTTATTTTATTTAATGGTGCAGATCCAGATGAGTGGCACCGCGCCGAGGAATTTGGTACTGAAATCTTAGAGGCCTGCGTTGAACTTGGCGGAACCATCACCGGAGAACATGGTGTTGGTATCGAAAAGATTAATTCCATGTGCATTCAATTTGGCGAAGGTGAACGAGAATCCTTCTGGGGCGTGAAGAGTGCCTTTGATCCAGCAAAATTACTCAATCCAGATAAAGCGATTCCCACTTTAAGTCGCTGTGCAGAATATGGGCGCATGCGCATCAGTGGTGGCAAGCTGCCTCATCCTGAATTAGAGCGCTTTTAATGACTAATCCGGCAATAAAAGACTTTCAGGAACAAATTCTGAATGCTGCCAATAATCATTCTGTACTTTCTATTGAAGGTAGTGGAAGTAAGTCTTGGTATGGCAATGCCAATACTCACACCAAGCTAGACGCTCGCACTTATTCTGGAATTTTGGAATATCAACCAGAAGAATTAGTGATTACTGCTTGCGCAGGTACCCCACTCAAAGAAATCAAAGCAGCTCTGAAAGAAAAAAATCAAGTGCTCGCATTTGAACCCCCACACTTTGGCGAACACGCCACGTTTGGTGGTGCGATTGCTGCAGGTCTAGCCGGTCCAGGTCGCATCAGCGCAGGTAATTTTAGAGATTTTGTTTTAGGAACTCGCATCATGGATGGTAGGGGGCAGGATCTGAGCTATGGCGGCAAAGTGATGAAGAACGTAGCGGGATACGATGTTTCTCGATTACTGCCTGGATCAATGGGTACGCTTGGGCTTTTACTGGAGGCATCAGTCAAAGTATTACCAAAGTCTGCAGCAAGCGCCACTTTGCGCGCTCAGATTTCTCAAGCTCAAGCGCTCAAGGTATTAAACGAATGGGCTGGTCAACCCTTACCCTTATCAGCAAGCTGCTGGATTGGTGATAACAAGGGCGGTGATGGTGAATTAACCATTCGTCTTGCAGGCGCTGCTGCTGCAGTGAAAGCTGCGATTCCTGCAATGAGCTCCTTAATCTTTGCCAATGAAGTTGATCCTCAGATTGCTGAGGTATTTTGGAAAGATTTGCGTGAACAACAATTAGGTGCTTTTACTAATCTTGCTTCTGATCAAACACTTTATCGCTTGGCACTACCAGCTGCATGCGGTCCATTAAATATTCCTAATTCAAAAAATGAAATTGTTTTGGAATGGCATGGCCAACAGCGTTGGATTAAAGCTGCTGGTGATGAAGTGACTTTTGCAGCCATTAAGCAACTTGTAAATGCACAAGGTGGTCACGCAAGCCGTTTTAAACAAGGTATTGGAGTTGATCCATCTTTGCAGCGCTTTACATTACTCAGTGAGCAAGCGCACTCTAAAGCACTTGAAATTGTCCAAACTCGCCTTAGGGCAGCCTTTGATCCAGGTGGTGTATTTGCCACCTCACGCCTTCCTTAAGTTCTGATATGCACACTCAACTCGCCCCTCAATTTGAAAATACATCCGAAGGTATTGAAGCGGCCCGGATTTTAGGTAAATGTGTTCACTGCGGTTTTTGTACGGCAACCTGCCCAACATATCAGGTGCTGGGTGATGAGTTAGATGGTCCTCGTGGTCGCATTTATCTCATTAAACAAATTGCCGAAGGCCAAGCCCCTACAGAAAAAACCCGTTTGCATTTAGACCGCTGTCTCACCTGCCGCAACTGTGAAAGTACATGCCCAAGCGGTGTCGAGTATGGCAAATTAATTGATATTGGTCGTCAATGGGCGGAAGAAAATACTCCAGAGCGTCCACTAGGTCAGCGTCTCACTCGTTGGGCCCTAAAAGAAGGATTGACTAAACCTGTCCTATTTAATTCTGCGATGGCATTAGGACGCTTAGCGCGTCCATTTATGCCAAGCGGTATACAACGCAAGATTCCAAAAGTCAAAAATCAGGCGCATGCCAGCTCTACAAATCCTTACGCCAGACCAAGTGATACTCATGCTCGTAAGATGCTCATCCTAGAAGGCTGTGTACAGCCAGGAATGTTGCCCAATATCAATTCTGCAACTGCACGTGTCCTCGATGCATTAAAAATTCAACTCATTTCCGCACCAAATGCAACTTGCTGTGGAGCATTGCGTTACCACCTCAATGATCAAGCTGGTGGCCTTGATAATGCCAAGCAAAATATTGATGCCTGGTGGCCCCTGGTTGAACAAGGGATTGAAGCCATTGTAATGACGGCTTCAGGGTGTGGTGTGATGGTCAAAGATTATGCTCACCTACTAGCCAGCGATCCTCAATATGCAGCTAAAGCTAAAAAGATTTCTGAGTTAACTAAAGATATTTCAGAGATACTGCCAAGCCTACAAGATGAACTGGTACAACTCATTGGGACGGATCCTAAACCAGGCGTGGTGTATCACCCTCCTTGTACTTTGCAACATGGTCAACAAATTCGGGGCAAAGTAGAGGGCTTGCTCAGCAGCATTGGCATTGGCGTTCGGCTCTGCGCGGATAGTCATCTATGTTGCGGCTCTGCTGGCACTTACTCCGTTACACAACCAGCGCTCTCAGAACAATTGCGTAAGAACAAATTAGCGCATCTTCATACGGCCTGCGAAGAATTTGATGCTGATGTCATCGTCTCAGGAAACGTTGGTTGTATTACCCATCTTCAGCAAGATGACAAACCAGTAGTGCATTGGATTGAAATCGTAGATCAACTATTAAGCCAACAAAATCAAACTAGATGAGCTCCATCATCATCAAACTCATGCAAGTGAGGCAGCGCCTTGAGCTGGCTGCATTGGCTGCAAAGCGTGAGCCAGAAGATATTGCCCTCCTAGCAGTCAGTAAAACCTTTCCTGCAAGCGCTATTGAAGAGGCAATGCATGCTGGTCAATCTGCTTTTGGTGAAAACTATGTTCAAGAGGGTGTTGAGAAAATCCAACAACTTGCCAAGTTGCGCCCTTGGCTCGAGTGGCACTTTATAGGTCCATTGCAAAGTAATAAAACCAGAGACATAGCTGAGCATTTTGATTGGGTTCATAGCATAGATCGCCTCAAAATTGCCGAACGTCTCTCAACTCAGCGTGGAGAATTCCCGAGCCTTGGTGATTTACAGCTTTGTATACAAGTGAACGTTAGCGAAGAGGATAGTAAAAGTGGTGTTCCTTTAGGTGAAGCGCAAGCTCTATGTGATGCAATATCTAAGCTACCAAACGTAGTACTCAGAGGCTTAATGGCCATCCCGGCGCCGAATACTGACCCCGTATTACAGCGTCACGCTTTTGCGGCAGTACGTGATTGCTTTATCGGTATTTTGGCTGCGAATGCGTCGGAGCGTGGATACCAATTTTTTGACACTCTCTCAATGGGAATGTCGGATGATCTTGAGGCTGCAATTGCTGAAGGTAGCACCATGATTCGTGTTGGAAGTGCTATTTTTGGCAAGCGGGATAAAATGACCGCATGAGCTCAAAGATCAATTCTGATACCCACATTACTTTTATTGGCGGCGGTAATATGGGCCGTGCCTTAATGAGTGGTTTGCTAGCGAATGGCTGCAAAGCAGATCAAATTTCAGTTGTAGAAGCAAACACTGCTACTGCACAAAGCCTACAAAATGATTTCAAAGTACAGATCATTCATCATTTAGACAGCATTGCCTTTGACTTCGCTCAAAATAATGTTGTGCTCATGGCTATCAAGCCACAGGATTTCAATATCGTTGCCAAAGGTTTGGCGCCCAAACTCAAACATGCATCTGCACCAAGCCCTTTAGTATTGAGCATTGCAGCAGGTATTCGCTTGGCCGATATGAGCCGATGGCTAGAGCAGACAAGGTGCATTCGCGCTATGCCCAACACCCCTGCACTGATTGGTAAAGGGATCACTGGCCTTTTTGCAAAGGCTGATATCAGCGCAGAGGATCGCGCCCTAGCAGAAACGATTTGTAATGCTGTCGGGCAATCCTTATGGATATCTGACGAAAAATTAATGGATGCCGTTACTGCTATGTCTGGCAGTGGACCTGCTTATGTATTTGCATTTCTAGAGGCTATGCAGTCAGCTGGTGAAAAATTGGGCCTAGATGCACAATCTTCTAGAAAATTGGCTTATGAGACTTTAGAGGGTGCCATACAGCTCGCTCAAAACTCTTCTGAACCCGCTAGCGTATTACGCGAACGTGTGACCTCTAAGGGTGGCACTACTGCTGCAGCATTAGACGTATTAAACCAAGAGGCTTGGCATGCCATCCTGGTGAAAGCGATTGCAGCGGCGAATGAACGCGGCAAAGTGATGGGTGATGAATTAGGTAAAAGTTAAAAGCAAACTAATTCAGACTCAAACCTAAAACAATCCCCAGAAATAAAAATCCACCTAGCCAGTTATTGTGGCGAAATGCCAGGAAGCAATCTTCCCTTTTGCGAGTAGAGACTAATTTCATATGGTAGATCGCACAAACTAGTGCGGCAAACCAACCCACCAAGAAATAATTACTCAGACCTGCTAGGTTAGCCACCCAGAGCTGACTGATCAATAAGATGGCATAGCTCATGCCAATCGCCAGAACATCATAGCGACCGAAGGTAATAGCTGAAGTTCTTAAACCGAGTCGTATATCGTCATCTCGATCGACCATGGCATAAGCGGTGTCATACGCAATGGCCCAAAAGATATTTCCTATAAATAGTACCCATGCTTCAAAAGGAATGAAATCCAAAATTGCAGCGTAGGCCATAGGGATGCCAAAACCAAATGCGATTCCAAGCACCGCTTGGGGCATTGCAAAAAATCGCTTAGTAAAAGGGTAGACAATTGCAACGAGTAAAGCGAGAACCGATAACTGCTTAGTAAAGTTATTTAATGGTTGAATCAATAGGAACGCAAGTAAAGCCAGTATCACCGCTACACCGATTGCCTCTTTACCTGAAATCTTGCCGCTCGTTACTGGTCGCCCTTGAGTTCTCATTACGTGACGATCAAAGTCGCGATCAGCATAATCATTGATAGCGCAACCCGCGCTGCGCATCAAAAAGGTTCCCACGATAAAAATAATCAAGATGGAAAGATTGGGTACGCCACTACTGGCTAACCATAGCGCCCATAAGGTAGGCCATAAAAGCAATAAAGTCCCAATCGGTTTATCTAACCGGATGAGGTAAGCATAAGAGGTCAGGCGCTCGATTAAAACCATAGCGTCATTATCACGCCTTTAGAAACTCAGCTCGTGATCCAAGCCAGCGCTCTAGGTGACGCTCAACAATGTCGCCATGGTCAGTCAAAAGACGATCGGCAGCCTGCTGAGCTAGTTCAATCAGCCACGCATCTCTTTGCAAGTCTACAAAGCGCAGCATGGCATCACCTGATTGTTTGGCGCCTAATAGTTCGCCAGGACCCCGGAGCGATAAATCTCGCTCTGCAATCACAAAGCCATCAGAAATCTCTCGCAAGGTCTGTAAACGTTCTTTTGCTGCCATCGAGAGTGGTTCTGCATATAACAAAATGCAAACTGAATCAGCCGAACCTCGCCCAACGCGCCCTCGCAATTGATGAATTTGTGCATAACCAAAGCGCTCCGCATGTTCAATCACCATGAGAGCTGCATTCGGCACATCGACACCCACTTCAATGACGGTAGTGGCTACCAAAAGCTGAATCTGATTGGCTTTAAATGCTGCCATAACAGCTGCTTTTTCATCCGCCTTAAGACGACCATGCACCAAGCCTACTTTAAAGCCCGGCAATGCCAAAGTGAGTTGCTCAAAACTTTCAACTGCAGTTTGCAATTGGAGTACTTCAGACTCCTCAATCAAAGGACACACCCAATACGCTTGTAAGCCTTTTTCTAACCAACTTTGAAGCCCGCTAATCACCTCATCACGACGACTAGCTTTCACGACCTTAGTGGTAATTGGTTTTCGACCTGGTGGTAATTCATCGATGACTGATACATCGAGATCGGCGTAATAGGTCATCGCTAATGTACGTGGTATTGGAGTTGCAGACATCATGAGTTGATGACAATAAAAAGTTTCGGAGCCGACGCGTTGTTGAATTTCTAAACGCTGCCTCACTCCAAAACGATGTTGCTCATCAATCACCGCCAAGCCTAATTTAGCAAAGCTGACATTTTCCTGAATCAGAGCATGAGTGCCGATAATGAGCTGCACCGCACCACTCTCAATACTCTCTTGGGCAAGTCTTTTGGCCTTTGCTTTGAGGCTACCGGATAGCCATGCAATGTTGATACCCAGTGGCTCAAACCACTCTTTCATCTTGAGATAATGTTGCTCAGCCAAGATTTCTGTGGGGGCCATGACTGCAGCTTGATAGCCATGATCCATCGCACGGGCGGCTGCCAGCGCAGCTACCACTGTCTTACCACTCCCGACATCGCCTTGCAAAAGTCGATTCATTGGAAACGAGTGGGAAAGGTCATCTCCAATTTCTGACCAAACCCGATTTTGGGCTCCAGTGAGCTTGAAGGGTAAGGCTCTCAATAAACCTGCCTCAATGCTTGATACTTTTTGATCTAGCTTGCCAAAACTTGGAGCATGCCGCTCCCTTCGAATAGCGTGGGCTCGCTTTAAGGAAATTTGTTGGGCTAGTAACTCCTCAAATTGCACACGTCTCCAAGCGGGATGAGTGCGCTCTAATAACGCTTGGGTATTAGCATCAGCTGGTGGTTGATGTAGGTAAGTAATCGCTGCTTGCAAGTGAGGCCAATCGTTACTGGGAAGAAGCTGTGCCATTAATTTCTTCGGCAAGAACTCAGCTAAGCTTTCTTTCAAACTAGGATCTCGCAATGCCTGCGCTACTGCCTTACGAATAATAGTTTGTGATATTCCAGCGCTCGCTGGATAGACTGGTGTCAAACTAGTCGGTAATGGTGTATCGGGGGAAACGGCGCGCACAGTTGGATGCACCATCTCATTTCCCTGAAATCCATCTCGAATATCACCACGCACTCTGAGGTGCGCACCAACTGCCATCTGTTTTTGTTGGCTAGGATAAAAATTGAGAAAGCGCAATTGCAGGGTTTCGGCTTCATCCTCAATAGTGACAATCATCTGTCTTCTAGGTCTAAAGAGCACTTGATTGCGAATCACAAGCCCTTGGGTTTGGACCGATCCATAGCGGCCTTGGCTAATGGCCTCTTCAATTGTCAATAATTCGGTTTCATCCTCATAACGAGATGGCAAGTGCAAAGCGAGGGCCATTGGGCTGTCTAAACCCATTTTTTGTAGTGGAGTTGGTGCTTGTTTCGTAGTCATCGTTAAAATCTCATACCTGATGGTAATGCTATGCAACTCTCCGACTTCAATTACGAACTCCCGACCGACCTAATCGCTCAGCACCCCTTGGCGAATAGAACGGATAGCCGCCTCTTAGAAATTAGGCCTGAGGTGGATAAACACGCCCAATTCGTAGATCGTCAGTTTAAAGAAATTCTTGACCTTGTGAGGCCCGGGGACTTGTTGGTACTGAACGATACTAAAGTGATACCTGCTCGGCTTCATGGCAAAAAAGAGACTGGCGGGAATGTTGAACTCTTCATTGAACGGATTAGTGGTGAACGGCAAGCATGGGTTCAAATCAGAGCCTCTAAGGTGCCCAAAACCGGATCAATAGTACATATCCACAATGCTGCAGGAGAGTCATTCGCTGTTGAAATGATTGGGTATGACGGACGATTTTATGAAGTACGTTTTCCGGAAAATATATTTTTACTTTTAGAGCGATTTGGTAAATTGCCACTACCACCTTATATTGAACACCAGCCTGATAACGAAGATGCGCAGCGCTATCAAACTGTCCTAGCCAAAAATCCTGGTGCTGTAGCAGCTCCCACTGCAGGGTTGCATTTTGATGAAACCATCCTGCAGAACATAAAGGCTCTTGGAGTACAACAAGCTACCATCACATTACATGTCGGTGCTGGTACTTTTAGTCCAGTGCGGGAGGAAGATCTCTCAAAACACCAGATGCACCATGAATGGTTCTCAATTCCAGAGGCCACCCTAAAAATGATAGTGAATACCAAACAAGCTGGCGGTCGCGTCATTGCCGTGGGCACCACCAGCCTTAGGGCCATAGAGAGTCACGCTATTAGCGGTCAACGTTCTGGGGAAACTAATCTCTTTATCACGCCGGGCTTTGAATTTAAAACGGTAGATTGTTTATTAACGAACTTTCATCTGCCAAAATCTACCTTATTAATGTTGGTAAGCGCTTTTGCAGGGGTAGAAAATATTCGCGCTGCTTATCAACATGCCATTGCTCAACGATATCGCTTCTTTAGCTATGGAGATGCAATGTTTCTTTGCCGACTCGAGAATATCAACTCATGACCAAACCTGTTCACTTCAATATCCTGGCACGTGACTCACACAGTCCGGCTCGGCTTGGTCAATTAGATCTTCCTCACGGCAGCATACAAACTCCAATCTTTATGCCAGTGGGCACCTATGGGACAGTCAAGGCAATGACTCCCCGTGACCTAGAGGAAGCAAAGGCACAAATCATCCTAGGGAATACTTTTCATCTATGGCTAAGACCTGGGTTAGAGGTCATTCAAAAACATGGTGGCTTGCATCGCTTTATGGCTTGGAACAAACCCATACTGACTGACTCGGGTGGATTTCAAGTATTTAGCTTGGGAGCCCTACGAAAAATTTCAGAGGAAGGTGTTACCTTTGCCTCGCCGATTAATGGCGACAAACTATTTATGTCGCCAGAAGTATCAATGGAAATACAAGCGGTTCTCAATAGTGATATCGCAATGCAATTTGATGAATGCACCCCTTATGAAATAAAGGGTCAACCCACTTCTGAAAAAACTGCTCGCACCTCATTGGAGATGTCGCTGCGCTGGGGAGACCGCTCCCTCAAACGCTTCCGAGAACTCAATACTGGCAATGGTCTCTTTGGTATTGTTCAAGGCGGCATGTTTGAAAATCTCCGTGAATTTTCATTAGACGCAGTCAGTCAACAAGGCTTTGATGGGATTGCGATTGGCGGTCTGTCTGTAGGCGAAC
>JBILYO010000081.1:0-9047 GCA_044377685.1 Polynucleobacter sp.
GTGGTACAACTAGTCAATTAAGTGCATTTAAAGAAAATTTAATTGCCTTAAATATTGCACTGCACCATGAAACTGTAACTGAAGCGATATAACAATGCAAGAACTTTTTGCTGCTATGCAACAAATAATAACTAGTAAAGTATTAAATTGAATAAAATCAACAATTTAGAGCGGGCTGGTTCCGCTCGATCCTATCGAAAAGTTGCCATTGCGGCATGTTTTGGCACTTTTTTAGAGTGGTATGACTTCCTTACATTTGCGACTTTAGCGGTAGTTTTTGCTCCCCTATTCTTCCCTTCTAGCGACCCTAATACAGCCCTTTTAGCCAGCCTAGCGACATTTGGTGTTGGAATGGTAGTGCGACCCATTGGAGCAGCTGTATTTGGCTCTATGGGCGATCGTATTGGCCGTAAGCCCGTCTTTATGATCACGATTGCCTTGATGGGCTTTGCGACCTTCAGCGTAGGCTTTTTACCTAGCTATGCCCAAATTGGTATTTGGGCACCTATTTTGTTGGTTACCCTGCGTCTCATGCAAGGACTATCGGCTGGGGGAGAAATTGGGGGCAGCGCAGTATATCTGACTGAGCATGCTGGAAATGAATATCGGGGATTTAAGACAAGCTTTTTACAACTCATGGGCCCACTAGGAATTTTATTTTCTACTTTGCAAATTGCTTTATTACGCTATTACCTAAGCAATGAGGAATTTCTAGCTTGGGGATGGCGTGTGCCATTTTGGATTTCAATTGTCTTGCTAATCATCGCCTTTAAAGCGCGTATGGCTCTGGAAGAAACACCAGTATTTTTAGAGCTCAATAAAAATAGTGAGAAAGTCAAAAAACCTTTGCGAAGTAACTTCAAGGATGCCCATACCCGTAAGCGCATGTTCTTGCTGTTCTTCTGCGTCTCTGCTGGGGGCGCAGTACTCTTTTTTTCTGTTCAAGTCTATACCGCCATCTTCCTCAAAACTTCCGTCAAACTAGAGCCCCAACTAGTTGACCAGCTCAGCATCTATGCAACTTTAGTCTTATTACCGTTGACACTTTTCGCGGGCTGGTTATCTGACAAAATTGGACGAAAACCCGTAGTAGTCAGCGGACTTATTCTTGGGGCCGTTTTTATTCATCCTGCTTATCAATTGTTGCAGCAGTTTGGACAAGCAAATAATTTAGGAATGATTGTTCTGATCCTAACAATGCTCTCGCTTTCACTTGCTTTGGTTGTGGGCCCACAAACAGCACTACTAGCTGAACTATTTCCGGCAAAAACCAGAAATAGTGCTGCAACCTTTCCACACAATTTAGCTGCAGGATGGATTGGTGGTTTATTGCCACTGATAGTGACATGGCTCAATCAAAAATGGGAAAGCGATGTTGCGGGCCTTTGGTATCCGACCATCTTCTTAGCCAGTGGTGCTTTAGTTGCATTACTGTATTTACCTGAAACCCATAAAACCAATTTACATCACTAAAGCAAGATCATGCTTAAACACGTCTTCAGTATTTTCTTGCTAGCGCTTTCAGGCTTGGTTTATTCACAACCCACTCCGCAATCAATTGAATTAGCAAAAATTGTGCCCATAGCTGATGTACATATGCACACCTATCAACAAAACCCACGTTCAGCCCAATGGTGGCGTGAAATGATGGATGCCAATGGTGTTAAATGGGGAGGCGCAGTTGGTGATTATCGAGAAGATGTGCAGGCTGAGCTGGGAGATAGATATATACCAGCGGTCGGTCAAGCAGAATTCTTTAAGGTATTTTTTAAAGATGGTAGAAGCGGATTGATTAATCCTGAGAACGAGACCTTTAAAGCTTTATATCTTCGCTCGGAAGAGCTATTTAAAGAGGGGAAAATTAAGGGCTTTGGTGAATTTCACACTGATAATCATTCAAGTGGACCTCCAAGAATTCGCCGCAGTATCAGAACTGATAATCCTGCAATGCGCAAGTTTTATGAAATAGCCAATAGGTATGGCGGCTTCGTACAAATACATGCTGAATTTGATGGGGACTTTGAGAAAGATATTTTAAATTTATCCCTTAGCTATCCCAATACCACTACCATCCTATCCCACTGCCTCAGCACCAAGAATGTAGATAATATTGCTGCAATACTGAGCAAGCGAAAAAATATTGTTTGCGAAGTCTCAAGTCTAGGTGCAGTTCACGTAAATCGACTCAATATTCCAAGACCACCTCATGCCTATGATTCTGGAGGCTTGTATCGCAATTGGATAAAGTTCATTGAAGCCTTTCCAGATCAGGTATTGCTGGGCTCAGATCCTTGTTGTGGAATTGATGCAGCTTATTCTGAAATGATTACTGAGTTAAGAACCAGCGTCTTGCCTTATCTCTCCCCAGTCACAATGGAAAAAGTGGCCAATAAAAATGCAATACGCATCTTTTCACTTAAAAGTGACTAATTTTTTGTCTACTATCTAGCAACCCTAAAGAAAAAGGCTTCTCAGTTGATTAACTTAGAAGCCTTTTGTATTTGGTGCCCCTTGTCCGACTCGAACAGACCACCTACTGATTACAAATCAGTTGCTCTACCAGATGAGCTAAAGGGGCAATGACAATATTTTAGCCTATTTCACAATCTTCAAGAATGGCTTGCTAGTTGGCGGCTTTTCAGGAGCCTGATCCTTTGAATCCGCCACGTGCAAATCACGCGCCTTTGCAGGATCAAAAGGAAATGACATGCCCTGACCATTTTCCCGCGCGTAAATCGCTAGAACATGAGTGACGGGCACCATAATTTTTCTGGGAATCCCGCCAAATCTTGCTTGAAAGCTAATCCATTCATTCTCTAATTGCAATTGATGACAAGCTTCTAGGGAGAGATTTAAAACAATCTCATCGTTCTTCACAAACTCCATAGGCACTTCAACTCTGGCATCCACAAAAACAGCAATGAAGGGTGTAAAACCAAAATCCGTGCACCACTGATGTAGGGCACGGATTAGGTAGGGCTTGTTACTTGGAATGTCAGACATTCTGACTCGTGATGAACCGCAAGTGCAGCTTAGCGGCGCATCACCTTTTCAGAAGGGGTCAAGGCTTCAATGTATGCAGGTCTACTAAAAATACGCTCTGCGTACTTTAATAGTGCAGCAGCATTACGAGATAGATCAATGCCGTAGTGCTCAAGACGCCATAACAATGGCGCAATCGCTACGTCTAACATTGAAAACTCATCGCCCAACATGTACTTATTCTTAACAAAAATAGGTGCCAGCTGAGTTAAGCGATCACGAATTGCTAAACGCGCTTTTTCATGAGTCTTTTCAGCAGCCTTACCTTTTTCATTTTCCAAGGCAGCTACATGCACAAATAATTCTTTCTCAAAATTAAAGAGGAAGAGGCGTGCACGTGCACGTGCAACTGGATCGGGCGGCATTAACTGTGGATGCGGAAAACGCTCATCAATATATTCATTGATGATGTTTGACTCATACAAAATTAAATCGCGCTCAACCAAAATAGGAACTTGGCCATAAGGGTTCATGACCGAGATATCTTCTGGCTTGTTAAACAAGTCGACATCGCGGATCTCAAAATCCATGCCTTTTTCGAAAAGCACCAAACGGCAGCGTTGCGAGAATGGGCAGTTAGTACCCGAGTACAACACCATCATAAATTTATTTCCTTAAATTTCTACTTCAATACATCAAACGCACAACCAACAGCGGCCTAAATCTTTCACTAACCGACACCGATCAAGATGCCCATACAAGCTATCAGTGAATATCTTTCCAATATGCTTTATTCAAACGCCATGCTAAGAGTGTGAAAATCGCTAAGAATAAGAGTACTACAACGCCAATACGCTTACGCTCAAGTTGGACTGGCTCAGCCATCCAAGACATGAAAGAAACTAAGTCAGCAATATTATCGTCATACTCTTGTGGCTTCATCGTACCTGGAGTGAGCTGCTCAAAACCTACAAATACTTTTTCAGTTCTACTTTGGTCATGCGGATCTTTACGCTCCTCAAACTTAGCAGCACGTTCGCCCTGTAACTGCCAGAGCACATGCGGCATACCCACGTTTGGATACACTAAATTATTCCAACCAGTTTGGGTTGTATCGTCTTTGTAAAAAGTACGGAAGTATGTATAGAGCCAATCAGTAGAACGTGCTCGAGCTTCAACAGAGAGGTCTGGTGGAGTCTTGCCGAACCATGCTTTACCTTCTTTTGGTGTCATGGCAATGGTCATCAAATCGCCGACCTTAGCATCCGTCAAAATCAAGTTATCTTTAATTTGCTGATCGGTTAAGCCAATATCGCGCAAGCGGTTATAACGAACGCTAGTAGCTGAATGGCAGTTTAGGCAATGGTTTACAAATATCTTTGCGCCATTTTGTAATGAGGCATTGCTATTGACGCGGTTAGGCGCAGCATCTAATGGAAAATCGCCTTCACTGGCATTGGCAGTCATACCAAAGCCAATCGCAGCAAGCACAAGCGTTACTTGGCAGATGCCCATCAAAGTTTGCAGAATTCGTTTCATACTAGTTCCTAATTTCTCTTTACCAATGTGCTGAGCGTTCATTAATGTGCCGCAAAAGTAACGCGTGTTGGAACTGGCTTGAAGGTACCAAGCTTGCTCCAGAACGGCATTGCCAAGAAAAATCCCAGGTAATAAATAGTACAAATCTGAGAAATCTTTTCAAACAAGGGTGATGGTGGCTGAATACCCAAGTAACCCAAAATCACAAAGGTCACCACAAAGATGCCATAAATATATTTATGGAATTGTGGACGATAGCGAATGGACTTCACTGGAGAGTAATCTAACCAAGGCAAGAAGAACAGGATCACCACAGAACCACCCATGATCACCACGCCCCAAAACTTCGCATCAAGCACATAAAAACCAGCGGCCAACACTATTGCAATCACTGCGCAAGCGCCTTTGACCTTGATATCTTTCGACTGAAGGGCAAACATGCCCAAAATCACTGCCAAGAAAATCCATAAAGGCAATAAGAAGTTCGTAGTCGTAGCGCGCAACATAGAGTAGAACGGCGTGAAATACCAAACCGGTGCAATGTGCGTTGGCGTAACAAATGGATTTGCTGGAATGAAGTTATTCGCTTCTAAGAAGTAACCGCCCATCTCTGGTGCAAAGAAAACAATTGAAGCAAAGATAATCAAGAAGCCGCCCAGATACATGACGTCATGCACGCTGTAAAACGGGTGGAAAGGAATACCGTCTAAAGGAATACCTTTTTCATCAACGGTATCTTTAATCTCTATACCGTCTGGATTGTTTGAGCCGACTTCATGCAAAGCAAGAATATGTGCTGCAACAAGACCAATTAAGACCAGTGGAATAGCGATGACGTGGAATGCAAAGAAACGGTTTAAGGTTGCATCACCGACAACATAGTCACCACGCAACCATAGGGAAAGGTCTGGACCAATCAATGGGATTGCAGAGAATAAATTCACAATAACCTGGGCACCCCAATAAGACATTTGACCCCATGGAAGCAAGTATCCAAAGAAGGCTTCACCCATTAAGGCCAAGAAAATGGCGCAACCAAAAATCCAAATCAGTTCACGCGGCTTACGATAAGAGCCGTAGATCAAACCACGGAACATGTGCATATAAACCACTACGAAGAACATTGAGGCGCCAGTCGAATGCATATAGCGAATTAGCCAGCCGAATGGAACCTCACGCATGATGTATTCAACAGACTCAAATGCCTTGGCAGCATCAGGCTTGTAGTTCATTGTTAAGAAAATGCCAGTAATGATCTGAATTGCTAAAACAACAATCGCGAGAGCACCAAAAATATAGAAAAAATTCAGGTTTTTAGGTGCGTAATACTCACTCATATGCTTCTTGAAGGCAGCAGTCACCGGCAAACGCGAATCAACCCAAGCCATCACTTTCTGAGCAGCTGATGCATCAGCTGGAACTACTTTTTCATGAAATGCCATTTATCTCTCCTTAGGCTTTCTTGTCTTCGCCAACCAGAATCATGGTGTCGCTCAAATACATATGCGGCGGCACTTCAAGGTTATCTGGAGCTGGTTTATTTTTATAGACACGGCCTGCCATATCAAAAGTCGATCCATGACATGGGCAAAGGTATCCGCCTGGCCATGTATTTGGCAAGGAAGGCTGTGCACCCGCATCAAATTTAGGCGTTGGAGAGCAGCCTAAGTGAGTGCAAATACCGACTACTACAAAATACTCAGGTTTAATTGAGCGCCATTGATTTTGGGCATATGGTGGGGTGTATTGAGCTGGATCCCGCAAAGAATTAGGATCTGCGAGCTCTGCATCAATTTTAGACAGCTCGGTCACTTGCTCAGGAGTACGACGCACGACCCAAACTGGTTTTCCGCGCCATTCAACCATTCTCATTTCATCCGGCTTCATGCCAGTAATATCAATTTCAACAGCAGCTCCAGCCGCCTTAGCGCGCTCGGAAGGCTCAAAACTATCTACAAAAGGGTAAAGGGCTGCTGCTGCACCAACACCGCCGACCGCCGAGGTGGCGATCAACCATTTACGACGATCCTTGTCCATAGAGGGCTTGTCACTCATTTACAAAATTCCTAAAAGGGTATTTATGGGTAGAAATTGCTTAAAGGTAAGATTTTAAAGTAAAAAGTGGGGTGAGTAAGAAAGTTGTGGGGTTAATCTTGAGTAAATCAGTATTCAGGCAAAAAGGAGGGTAAATATGGCCGTTTTAAAGGAATTTCGGGACTTTGCAGTCAAGGGCAATGTCATTGATTTGGCAGTGGGCGTCATTATTGGCGCGGCTTTCGGAAAAATAGTTGAGTCTTTAGTAAATGACATCGTGATGCCAGTCATTTCTAGTCTTTTTGGAGGTCATATTGACTTTACTAACCTATTTATTGTTTTAGGCAATATTCCAGAAGGAATTCCTAGAACATATGACGCACTCAAGAAAGCAGGCATACCCATTTTTGCGTATGGCAATTTCATTACGATTTCCATCAATTTCATCATTTTGGCTTTTGTTATTTTTCAGATGATCAAAATCGTTAACAAGATTCGACTCATCGATACACCAGCAGCGCCACCAACACCAGAAGACGTTGTGTTGCTGCGTGAAATTCGTGATAGCCTCAAAAAATAAAAACTGAGACACATCAATCAATGTTAAACCGTCTTTGGCTACTCTTTGCGCAAGTTGTCACCATTTTTTTGGCGGCCTGGTTCATTACGATGATCCTAAAACCAGGCTGGTTAAGTAGCATACAAAATGGTTCACTAGTAGAAAATATTACCTTAAAGGAAAGCTTTTACGACGGCAGTAGTCTGAGTCCTGGCTCATATCATGAGGCTGTAAAAAAATCGATGCCTGCTGTTGTCAATATTTTTACTAGTAAAGCCTCAACTAAACCGAAGTCTCGCAAAGGTAATAATTCTGCTGATCCATTATTTAAATTCTTTTTTGGTGACCAACCGCCAGATGAAGAGCCCAGCTCCAGCCTAGGCTCAGGGGTAATAGTCAGTCGCGAAGGAATTATTCTGACCAACCATCATGTGATTAGTGATGCGAGTGAGATTGATGTGGCGCTAGCCGATGGGCGCAAATTAAAAGCCCAAGTCATTGGTAGTGACCCAGAAACTGATATTGCTGTTTTAAAGATTGATGCGAAAAATTTACCAACTCCTATCACGCTTGGAAAAATAGAATCGGTGCATGTAGGGGATGTAGTGCTTGCTATTGGTAATCCGTTCGGTGTTGGTCAAACAGTTACTTCTGGAATCGTTTCAGCGCTGGGCCGAGATCATGTCGGCATCAATACATTTGAAAACTTTATTCAAACAGATGCGGCCATTAATCCTGGTAACTCAGGTGGCGCGCTAATCGATACGCGTGGTAACCTCATCGGCATTAACACTGCAATCTTTTCTAATAATGGAGGTTCAATGGGAATTGGTTTTGCGATTCCCGTGAGTCTGGCTAAACAGGTAATGGAATCCATCGTCAGTAATGGCTCTGTCACTCGCGGGTGGATTGGTGTAGAGCCTCAGAACCTCTCCAAAGAGTTAGCTGAATCACTTGGTCTTGCAGGCGCTACTGAGGGGGTACTACTATCAGGCGTGCTTGAAGGCGGCCCCGCTGATCGCGGCGGAGCTAAACCTGGCGATGTTCTCATTTCAGTAAACAACCAAGCGACTAAGGATGTCAGACAGCTACTGAATCAAATTGCGCAACTAGGACCTGGCAATGAGGCCACTATTAAAGTTTTGCGCAAGGGCAAAGCACTAGAGCTCACAGTCAAAATTGGTAAGCGTCCAAAACCCAAAATGCAGGGCCAATAAAGAGGCGCCCTTAAATTTAGTTTGACAGTATCTTAGATAAAAAATCTTTTGCTCTTGCAGAGCGCGCTTCAGGATTACCAAAAAATTCATCTTTGCTGCAATCCTCAAGAATTCTTCCCTGATCCATAAAAATCACCCGATTACCAACTTTGCGTGCAAATCCCATCTCATGCGTGACGCAGCACATCGTCATACCTTCATTGGCGAGCTTGACCATAACATCTAAAACTTCACCAACCATCTCTGGGTCTAATGCAGAAGTGGGCTCATCAAACAACATCAAGATGGGATCCATACTCAAAGCGCGTGCAATCGCCACTCGCTGTTGTTGACCACCGGACAACTGGCCAGGATATTTGTCCTTCTGTGCAATTAAGCCGACCCTATCAAGATACTTTAAGCCATGGGTTTTAGCCTCATCAGTAGAACGCCCTAGTACCTTAATTTGAGCAAGCGTTAGGTTTTCGGTAACGCTTAGGTGGGGAAATAATTCAAAATTTTGAAACACCATACCAACGCGAGCGCGCAACTTAGGCAGATTGGTTTTGGGATCATGCAAAGCAATCCCATCCACCGTAATTGCGCCAGACTGAAAAGGCTCTAAAGCATTAATGGTTTTAATCAGTGTAGATTTGCCTGATCCAGAGGGACCACAAATCACTACGACCTCACCCTTATTGATTGAGGTGCTGCAATCAGTCAGAACCTGAAAAGAG
>JBILYO010000221.1:0-2992 GCA_044377685.1 Polynucleobacter sp.
TTGTGTTTGAGGATCAGCAAAGAAAGGACCTACGGGTCCTTTTTCTTTTATTTCACCATGATCAATAAAGATGATGTGTTGCGCAAGTCTTTGTACTTGGGCGAGTTGATGTGAAGAAAAAATAACATCGGTATTTTGTGTATCAAACTTGCGAATGATCTCCTCAACTTGCTCGGTTGTATTTGGATCTAAGTTTGCCGTAGGCTCATCTAGTAAGACTAAGTTTGGCTTTTGCAAAATGGCACGCGCAAGGCAAAGCTTTTGCCTCTCGCCGGCAGATAGCTTATGAGCAGGGCTAGAGACTAGATTCCCTAAGCCAACTTGTTCGATGACTTGTTCAATTTCTGCCGCAGTAATTGTGGGGTCTGTATCCCTAACCATGCTGATATTCGCTCTAGTAGAAGCTTTAATCATGGGAGTGTGATGTAAAACCAATGCAGTCTTCTTGGCAAATGAGTAGCTTACCGTTCCAGTATCTGGTTTGATGAGCCCATCCAACAACTTTAAAAAGGTAGTTTTACCTGCACCATTGGGGCCAATGCAGGCGGTGATGCGATCAGCCGGAATAATCGCGTGCTGAATATTGAGAATGATGCGACCATTACTTTTGACAGTGATATCGCGTAGCTCAATAAATCTTTCAAATTGCTCGGTCACATTAACCATAGCGACGCTCCGCGACTTGACGAACTGCAAACGTAAATAGATTTGCTAATAGAACAATTCCAAGCAAGACAATACCTAAGGCAAGCGCTAAGGGCAGATCACCTTTGCTGGTTTCTAAAGCGATTGCAGTTGTCATCGTTCTAGTTGAGTTTTGAATATTGCCACCCACAATCATGACAGCACCAACTTCTGAAATGGCTCTAGCAAGACCTGCTAGGATGGCAATCGTTAGTGAGAAACGGCAGTCCCAGACAAGCCATTTCAG
This sequence comes from Polynucleobacter sp., assembly GCA_044377685.1. GTDB lineage: Bacteria > Pseudomonadota > Gammaproteobacteria > Burkholderiales > Burkholderiaceae > Polynucleobacter. Next base: position 932 of record JBILYO010000221.1, read on the forward strand.
ACGCGATAAAGCGGGTAACCTGAGACTTAAGAAGGAGTCTCGGTGAATGCGCCAGGAGTCTTCAAGGATCTGACGGCTTAGGGCTGCAATTAAGGGGGTTGTCAGCAGTGTTTGGGCGATGATCATGCCCTTAGCAGTGAAAAGCCAGCCCCAGACCCCTAAGGGCCCTGAGCGTGAGAGCATGAGGTAGACCACTACACCAATAATCACCGTGGGCACCCCCATTAAGGTATTGAGGGTCACAATGATGGCTTTTTTGCCTTTAAATTCTTCTGTGGCTAAAAGGGCCCCCAATGGCAGGCCTATTAAGGTCCCAAAAAGTAGCGCTGTAAGGCTTACTTGTAAGGAGACCAGCACAATGCCAATAACACCGCTATCTAAATGGGCGAGCAAGCTAAAGGCATCTTGAAAAGTAGTGAACATGCGCTTGATTCTATCAAGGGGATGGCAAAATGGGCTTTATGAACGATTTAACCCTCATTTTGACCTATGCCTGAAGTAGTTTGCCTCTGTAACGCGGTGGTTGACGAAGATCTGCGTGAGTATCTCGATACTCACCCGATCAACTCCATTGAAGAGTTGCGGGAGCAGGCGTCAATTTGCAACAAATGTATGCAGTGTCAAGAATTGGTTGAGGGTGAAATTTACTTGGCTAGAGTCAGACGCCAAAGCGCGTCAGGACAAAATTAATGAGCTTGGTTAAAGGCGGCCGATTTACAGTCATGAGTATGAATGTCCACAAGGGGCTTTCTCCGTTGCATCGACACTCAACGATTTATCAGTTGCGTCAAAATATGCGAAGTCATCATCCTGACCTCCTTTTTTTACAAGAATTACAACAAGAACACCGCGGTAGAGTTCGTCGTTTTGGGCAGTGGCCATTGATGGAATTAACTCACTTTCTATCAGAGGATTTTTGGCGCGATTGGCACTATGGCAAGAATGTTGAATATCCTGATGGACATCACGGTAATGCGATTCTGTCTAAGCATCCGATGCAAAAAGGGGAAAACTATGATATTTCTGCTTACCGGTTTGAGCGTCGTGGGCTATTGCATAGCGTGACACAGCTTGAAGGCTTTGATAAACCCATTCATTGCTTTTGTGTGCATCTAGCATTATTTGAGCGCGGTAGAGAGCGTCAACTCGAAGAAATTATTCAGTACATTAAAGTCTTAGCGCAAGATGGGCCTACTATTGTGGCTGGGGACTTTAATGATTGGCGTAATCGGGTTAGTGGGCCGATGCGCGCAGCAGGCTTTGATGAGGTCTTCGAGGCTTTAACTGGTGCACCAGCTAAAACTTTCCCTAGTATTAGGCCATTATTGGCCATGGATCGTATTTATGTTCGAGGTCTCAAGATTCATTCTGCGAATATTTTGCATGAATGGATGAAGCTATCGGATCATCTTGGAATTACTGCTGAATTGGAAATGCTATGAGTGACCTGCTGAATATATTTTTAGAAGCAACTTTAAATTTTAGTGTAAATGGACTCCTTCTTGTTCATTTTTTATTAACAACTTATTTTATCGGCGTTATTATTTCTGTCAGAAGGCCAGTTGGCGTTGCCTTTGCTTGGATTTTTATTGTCATGACACTTCCGGTAATCGGAATTAGCCTATATATATTGATAGGTGAGCGTCCAGTAGGTCGTAAGTTAACGCGAAAAATTACCCGCATGAATCGCGAATATGCAAAGATCACTGAGGATATGAGATCTATGTATGCAGCGGATAAGCTCAAGCTACCAATTCAAGCCCGCTCATTTAGTCTCTTAGCAGAATCCAATAACGGTACACCTGTAGTTGATGGAAATAAGGTCGAGTTACATACTAATTCGTTGCAAATCCTTCAACTCTTTATTGATGAGATTAATCAGGCGAAAGTAAGTCTTCATCTTGAGTTCTATATTTGGGCCTTAGGTGGTGATGCTGACCGAGTAGGGGAGGCATTAATTGCTGCCTCTCAGCGGGGGGTTGCTTGTCGCGTTTTATTGGACTCCTTGGGAAGTAAAGATTGGTTTAAATCTAAATGGCCAGCGCGCTTCCGTAATGCCGG
>JBILYO010000083.1:0-9001 GCA_044377685.1 Polynucleobacter sp.
TCAAATGAAAAAGGCTGTTGAATTAGCTTCCCAGGCGGGTACATTAGGAACATACCTAAAGCCTTTATTCAATAAAACCTTTTCAGTTGCTAAGGCAGTCCGAGCAACAACAGATATTGGCAAGCATTCAGTCTCAATGGCTGGAGCCTCGGTTCGTTTAGCTGAAAGAATCTTCGGTGATTTAAGTGACTCAAAAATTTTGTTTATTGGCGCAGGTGAGATGATTCAGTTATGCGCCTCACACTTTGCTGGTAAAAAGCCTAAAGAAATTGCCATAAGCAACCGTACGGTTGATCGTGGTGATGAGATGGCAAAAGTTTTTGCTGAGAAGGGCCTACAAACAGATTCATTTCCTTTGCAATCCTTGCCAACGCGCATGCACGACTTTGATGTCATTGTTTCATGCACAGCAAGTGCATTACCAATCATTGGCATGGGGATGATTAAAACAGCTTTGAAGGCCAGAAATAGCAGGCCTATCGTATTGATCGATTTAGCTGTACCGCGCGATATCGAGCCAGAGATTCGATCTCTCAAAGATGCCTACCTGTACTCAGTTGATGATTTGGGTAGCATTGTTAATGAGGGCCGTAATATCCGTGAGCTTTCTATGGCTGACGCTGAATCAATTATCGATCAAGGCGTTAGTGAATTTTTCCAGACACTACAAAAAAGAACACTAGTTCCGATTATTCAATCCCTACAGACTACTGCAGAGCGATTGAAAGAAATTGAGCTGGAAAAGGCAGTTCGTCGCATTAAAAGAGGCGAAGATCCGGTTGAGGTTTTATCGATCATGGCAGATGCTCTAGCTAATAAATTTATGCATGCGCCGATTAATGCATTGCAAAATTCACCTAATAATGAAATTGAAGATTTCAAGCGAATGCTCCATAGTATTTACTCTCCAAAATAATTACGGCGTTAGATATGCTCCAGGCTACTAAGGTACTTCATACAATTAACTCTTCACAAGAGTTAAAGCAACTCGAGCAGACTCAGCTTCCGCAATTAGTTGACGAATTACGTGAATTTATTCTTCAATCTGTTGCAAGTACTGGTGGCCATCTATCCTCCAATCTGGGAACAGTTGAACTGGCCATTGCGTTACATTATGTGTTTGATACTCCTGAAGATCGAATTGTTTGGGATGTAGGACATCAAAGTTATGCCCATAAAATTTTGACTGGGCGAAGAGAGATGATGCCTAGTCTGCGTCAGTTTGGTGGCTTATCTGGATTTCCAAAGCGCTCTGAAAGTCAATACGATGCTTTCGGTACTGCGCATTCCTCCACTAGTATTTCAGCGGCCCTGGGCATGGCGGTAGCAAGCAAAGTCAAAGGTGAAAAACGAAATGTTGTAGCAGTGATTGGTGATGGCTCAATGAGTGCTGGTATGGCCTATGAGGGTTTAAATAATGCTGGGGTTGATAAATCAATCCCCTTAATTGTTATTTTGAACGATAACGAAATGTCGATTTCGCCTGCTGTAGGGGCCCTTAATCGATATTTAGCAAAGCTGATTAGTGGTTCAATTTATGGGGCTACCAAAAAAGGCTTGGACAAGATGCTTTCCTATACTCCTCCTTTGAGAGAGTTTGCAAAAAGACTTGAAGGTCATGCTAAAGGAATGATTGGTCCTGCTACGATTTTCGAAGAATTTGGTTTTGATTACTATGGTCCAATCGATGGCCACAATCTCGATGACCTGATCATTACACTGACAAATCTGAAAAAAATTGCTCAGACTGATGGCCCACAGTTTTTACACATTGTTACAAAAAAGGGAAAGGGGTATGAGAAAGCAGAGTTAAATCCCATTGCTTATCATGGCCCTTCAAAATTTAATCCCAGCGAGGGCCTAAAGCCTTCTGCACCAGGTAAAAAAACCTATACTGAAGTCTTTGGTGAATGGCTTTGCGATATGGCAAAGCAAGATGAGCGTCTGATTGGTATTACGCCAGCAATGCGCGAGGGCTCAGGCTTAGTTGAGTTTGAGAAACAGTTCCCAAATCGTTACTTTGATGTGGGAATTGCAGAACAGCATGCAGTGACTTTTGCTGCTGGCATTGCCTGTGAGGGTCTAAAGCCAGTAGTAGCGATTTACTCCACCTTTTTACAAAGGGGTTATGACCAGCTAATACATGACGTCACTTTGCAGAATCTTCCGATTGTCTTTGCAATAGATCGGGCGGGTATGGTTGGCGCAGATGGACCAACCCATGCGGGTGTATTTGATACTGCTTTTCTGAGATGCTTGCCAAATGTAGTTTTAATGACACCATCTAATCAAGAAGATTGTCGCAACATGCTGACTACTGCTTTTAGTTTAAATGGCCCTTCAGTAGTGCGTTATCCCCGTGGTTCTGGAGTTGGCCCAGAAGCAACTCCGAAACTCGAAACGATTCCTGTTGGAAAAGGAAAAATTGTTCGCGAATTAAAAAATGCAGTAGCTGTTGAAAAAAAGATTGCTCTTGTTTGTTTCGGTCCATTACTCTACAACGCACTGCAGGTGGCAGAGGAGCTCGATGCTACTGTCGCCGATATGCGATTTGTGAAGCCTCTAGATGAGCAATTACTTTTAGACTTGGCACAACATCATGATGCTTTGGTCTTTATTGAAGACAGCGCAATACAAGGTGGGGCTGGAAGCGCCTGTTTAGAAGCGCTATCAAGAAACAAAATTCAGATTTCTACTCTACAAATTGGTTTACCCGATGAGTACGTCGAGCATGGTGATATTAATCTGCTCTTAGATTTATATGGGCTATCCCCAGCAAAAATCCTGATCAAAGTGCGAGAGCATTTTGATATATGACGATTTCATTTATGTTTAATAAAGAAAAAAAACATACAAAAAGTTTATCAAAAGAAAAAAAGTGGGAATATATTGGTAAACCTGTGCTTATTATCTTTGGCACCCTAAATATTTTTATTATCGTATTTTTCTTAATCTACTATTACGCATAGGTGCAGGGTTGGTATTCGTAAAATAACAAAGGCTACTAAAGTAGCCTTTGTTATTACAGTGATGCGTTTTGAAAGTTAAGATTTTTTGGTGTATCCAGAGCACCAGCCATTACTAGGCACATGTTTTCCTGGAAATAGGCCGCAAGGTCCATTAGTTGATCCTGCGGCGCCTTGATAAAGCACACATGATCCGCATTTTTGGCCTGCGGCGTATTGCGGATATTTAGCTTTATTAGCTTTAGATGCGTCAGTGACAAAACCCAGGGCAGTTGCCTCTGGATCTGATGGAGAGACCATCGTTTGAGCCTGTACTTTGCTGTTGAGTAACAAAGCAGTAGCTCCTGTTGCAGAAAGAATGATAAATTGACGACGACTATTTTTCATGGAATTCCTAAGTGTGTTGGTTTGGATAGTGTCGTGATTCTATTACAGTAGAATGAATTTAGATGACATATTGCTTACTACCCATCAATCTTTTTATTAACAAACCTTTTTTGAGTCAAAGGCTAATTAAAATCTATGTTGAATAAGAGAATGTTAATGCCATTTGTCTGGGGTTTAACAGTGGCAATCCTGGGTGGCTTGGCTACTGATTTGGGGCCATGGTATCAAGCCTTAAAAGAGCCCTTTTGGAAGCCACCTGACGCAGCATTCGGCCCCATCTGGTCTACCATTTTTATTTTGTCTGGTATGGCTTGGTATGGTGCAAAGCACTTTACTTCAGATCCTAAGGTTCTTAGCCGTTTAACTATTTTATTTTGGCTAAACGGTTTTCTAAATTTACTTTGGAGTATTTTGTATTTTCGTTTTCAAAGACCAGATTGGTCTTTATATGAAGCAGTATTTTTGTGGCTTTCAGTGCTGGCCATCTTGCTGACGATACGAAAACTATCTACTAGATACAGCCTATACATATTGCCGTATTTAATCTGGGTCAGTATTGCGATTGTTTTAAATTGGGACACTGTTCGACTTAATGGACCGTTCACTTAGCCAGTTGGTATTATTACCATCTTTATTTCCATCAATCATTTATGAAAAATATACAAAGCAGTGTAGCTAGTAAAAATGTTCGTTTTCCCTTACCTGGGCCTTTATCAGAGGCAATGATGAGAGGGCTCATCGGCTTAATGGATGTTGACGGTGGACCTACGCCTGAGCAGAGTCGCTTATTGAATGCTCTGGCCAATCATGTCTTGGGTATCGAGATGGGTTCCATGCCAAAGAGTCTAGCGCTTTCACCTCTAGAACTTGCTGTGCATCTGCCAGATGCAAACTATCAGCGACTCTTTATGCAAATTGCGATTGCTTTAGATTTGTGCCATCATCCCAAAAATGAGATGCAATTTCGTCGTGTTGAGGAATACGCTGCAGCACTCAAATTTAATGGAGTCGAGCTTACGATGTTACGAGATTTTGCTCACCTGTCGGCAGCTGATGCATCATCTGATTTCTTTCGTTTTTATGGCCAGTACACACCTGATCTCTCTGAGCACAATGCTAAATTTCCTCCTGGTGACCCGCGTGAACTTGATGATCAGTTTTTTGATCGTATTGCTGAGTTCGCGCATATGCCTTATGGAAGTTTAGGCTGGGCATTTACTCATTTTTATGATCGAAGTAAGTTAAAGATACCAGGACGTGACTCTCCAAATCCAAGCTACTATGTCAGTCATGATATGGGTCACGTTATCTCTGGTTATGAAGCTACTGGACCAGGGGAGCTTGCTCTTGGAGCCATTAAGCTTGGTCTTGACGGTAGTGATGCCAATTGGATGGCGTCGCTGGCTAATTTATTGATTCATGAGGTTGGGTTATTTACACATGGTACTACTACTCAATTTATACCTTACGGGAGTGGTGGAGATCCGTATTACAAAGCTGGCATAAGAGGTGCAATGGATATGCCAGGAGCTGCAGATCTTTTTGCTGAAGCATTACAACGTGGTGCAGCATGTGGTGGAGACTTTACAAAATTAGATCATCTTGCTATCGCCCACATGCCCTTGATAGAAATAAGGCGAGAGTTAAAAATTCCACCACTGAGTAAATCAATGTACGACGATAAAGAATTCTGGCCAACTTCGCATTAAAAAATTGAGATAAAAAAAGCCACCCAGTTCAAAGGGTGGCTTTTATATTGCTACTAATTAAACGTTTGCCAAATGCGCTTCTAAAGTTTTGGTGAACTTATTAGCGTGGCTACGCTCAGCCTTTGCCAATGTTTCAAACCAATCAGCGATTTCATCAAAGCCTTCGTCGCGTGCTGTCTTAGCCATACCTGGGTACATATCAGTGTACTCATGTGTTTCTCCAGCGATTGCTGCTTGTAATGCTTCAGCAACAGTCTTTGCAGGCATGCCAGTACCTGGCTCGCCGGCGCCGCCTTCGATCAAATACTCCATGTGACCATGGGCATGACCTGTTTCACCTTCAGCGGTTGAACGAAATACTGCTGCAACATCGTTTGCACCAGCGATATCAGCCTGGTTCGCGAAATACAAATAACGACGATTTGCTTGTGATTCACCAGCAAATGCCTCTTTCAAAGACTGTTCAGTCTTTGAGCCTTTTACAGATTTAGCCATTGTTGACTCCTAAAAAATGGTTAGTTGAAAATCGGTGATAAAGCAGATTTTTAAGCTTTTAAACGTTCACCTGAGAGCAATTATGAACAAATCTGTGGGTTTGAATAATCATATTTTTGTATAGGCTTGATAGTTAAAAACAACTGATATAGAAATTTCAATTAATAAAATATAAGATCAGACCCCATCCAAAGGTGTTTTTAGAGGCGATATCCGTGAATGAGGCCTTAATTTCACGATTTATGGGTATTTGAGGTGGTTTACTGACCTACAGCGGATATGTATTTAGTTATTTTCTATTGATATTGTTAATTAATACAATTTTACTATCAACTCTTTGGACCATAAACTAGTTCCATCTAGTCGCATGGCCCATGCACAAAAATACAAGAGAATGAATATGACAATCAGTGAAGGTAGTTTAGAGGCTCCAACAAGGCATCCCTTGGATTGGAAAAATCCTCAGTTTTACGACAAGGCTAATTTAGAAGCTGAGATGGAGCGGGTATTTGACCTTTGCCATGGCTGCCGTCGTTGCGTGAGTCTTTGTGGATCATTTCCTACTCTTTTTGATTTGGTTGATGCTACCGAAGATCTTGAGATGGAGCAGGTTGATAAGGCTGACTACCAGAAGGTGGTTGATCAGTGCTACCTATGTGATGTTTGCTACATGACGAAGTGCCCTTATGTGCCACCTCACCCATGGAATATTGATTTTCCTCATTTGATGTTGCGCGCTAAGGCGGTGAACTTTAAAGACGATAAAGCGAGTTTCCGCGACAAGCTACTTTCTTCAACCGATCAGATGGGGCACTTCGCTGGTATTCCGATTGTTACCCAAGCAGTTAATGCAGTGAATAGCACTGGACTTGCTCGTTTAATGATGGAGGGAGCTTTAGGCGTTGATAAGAATGCTTGGATTCCAGAATATGCACCAAAGACTTTCCCACAACTTGCCAAAAAATCTGCAGACCTCCCGGTGATCGATGGTGCCAAAACGCCTGGCAAAGTAGTGATATACGCCACTTGCTATATTAATTACAACGAACCTGGTATCGGTCAGGATCTCATCAAGATTCTTGCGCACAATGCCATTCCTTATGAGTTAGTTGACAAGGAGGCATGTTGTGGAATGCCAAAATTAGAGTTAGGTGATTTAGAGTCAGTTGCCCAAAATAAAGAAAAAAATATTCCTAAGTTGGCTAAGTTCGCTCGTGAGGGTTATGCTATTTTGACACCCATTCCTTCTTGTACATTGATGTTCAAGCAGGAGTTACCACTCATGTTCCCTGAGTGTACTGATACTCAATTAGTAAAAGATGCCATGTGGGATCCATTTGAATACTTTATGGCACGAAATTCTGATGGGCTGTTGAAAAAAGATTTCAGCAAAGAGTTGGGACAGGTTAGCTATCACATGGCTTGTCATTCACGGGTGCAAAACGTTGGTCAAAAGACTGCTGAAACCCTAAAGCTCATTCCTGGTACTGAAGTTAATGTGGTCGAGCGTTGTTCTGGTCACTCTGGTACTTGGGGTGTAAAGAAAGAGTTTCATGAAATGGCCATGAAAATTGGCAAGCCTGTATTCAACAGGATGGCCGAGGAAGAGCCAAATTACATCAGTTCAGATTGTCAGCTTGCTGGCCATCATATTGAGCAAGGCATGGAAGAGTTGGGATTGCCAAAATCAGAAATGGCTCACCCGCTTACTCTGCTTGCTAAAGCATATGGTCTGTAAGTAAAACAATATAAACACAAAGGAAATATTAAAGTATGGCAACTATTACACGCGATAGCCTTTTAAGTCTTGAGGCTTATCACAAAGAGCGTCCTGCTTTTCGTGAGCAAGCAATCAAAGAGCGTCGTTTACGCACCGTCCATCTTGGCGAACATGTCACCATGATTTTTGAGAATGAATTTTTAATGCGCTATCAGATACAAGAAATGTTGCGTGTAGAAAAGACATTTGAAGAGGAAGGTATTCAAGACGAGTTGAATGCCTATAACCCTCTAGTACCAAGTGGATCTGACTTCAAGGCGACGATGATGATTGAGTACCCTAATGAGGCAGACCGTAAAGTAGCGCTCGCTAAATTAGTTGGTGTTGAGCACCAGATATTTATTGAGGTAGAAGGTCAGCCACGTGTTTATGCGCTTGCTGATGAGGATCTAGAACGTTCTACTGCAGAAAAAACATCTGCAGTACATTTCATGCGATTTGATCTTACTAGTGACATGAAAAAAGCGTTAAAGGCTGGAGCCCAAATGATGGTCGGTTGTGATCATAAAGACTATCCTATGCACGTCAAAACACTTCCATCTGAAACCTTAGCCTCGCTGGTATCTGACTTAAGCTAATTTAAAAGATTTGTTTCAGATGTAACTGACCCCTGGCAGGGCGCATTGACGAATGACTTCTGCCAATTTGGTCATTGCAGCTGAGCGCGGAAAATTTTTACGCCAGACTAGGCAGACTCGTCTAGTGGGAATAGGGTCCTCAAAAGGAATGTACCTGATTAGCTGATCTGGGGTTACTACATCAGTAGCAGAAGTTCGTGGCATGACTGATATTCCTATGCCACTTGCTACCATTTGTCGGATGGTCTCGAGAGAGGAGCCTTCAAAACTGCGTTGCTCGCCAATCGTTGAGCCAGATCCTAGGCGGTTTAATTCTGGACATACACCTAGGACATGATCTCGGAAACAATGTCCGGTCCCAAGCAATAGGGTGTTTTGTTCTTTAAGCTCTCGATGCGGTATCGATTTGCGCTCTTCCCAGGGGTGCCCCTTTGGAACCGCTACTAAGAATGGCTCATCATATAAATCAATTTGGTTAAGTCCAGCGCTTGCAAAAGGCTCTGCTATTACTACGCAGTCTAGAGCACCTTGACGCAACATCTCTAGCAGGCGAACGGTAAAGTTCTCTTCTAAAAAAAGAGGGACATTTGGCAGTTCTTTTCTCGCCACTCTCACCAAGCTGGGGAGTAAATAGGGGGCAATCGTATAAATTGCACCTAGTCTTAATGGGCCTGATAGTGGATCTTGCCCATGCTTGGCAAGATGCTTTAAGGAATTTGCCTCCTCAAGGACTCTTTGAGCTTGATCAACAATCAGGGCGCCTAAACTAGTCATAGCGACCTCAGTATTGGTTCTCTCAAAAATTTGCGTCTTGAGCTCTTCCTCTAATTTGCGAATCGCAACGGACAGGGTTGGTTGAGAAACAAAACAAGCATCTGCCGCTCGTCCAAAATGGCGTTCACGAGCAACTGCAACGATATAGCGTAATTCTGTAAGTGTCATATGAGCTTTATTATGATGCCCCTAGGGATTCTACGCAGGAATTGCTGATATGGGAGGATTTAACTGCCCCAGTCAGTGGTGGGTCCTTGGTTTAGGTTTTCTGAGCCTGAAAACATATTTCCTACGATTTAATTTATGATTGCT
>JBILYO010000084.1:0-8962 GCA_044377685.1 Polynucleobacter sp.
ATTAGCTTGTTCTGGCTATGGCTCTACTGTGATGGTTACTGCAGCGTGTGGCTTTGCAGCTGCGGCAGAGATTTTAAATCTGATCGCTATTCAGCCTTAAATCCTTAAGGGGAATCCCTGTAGGAAGTTACGTATTCTTTTGCAGTCAATTACAAAATATTTCACAACTGAGCCTTTGTGAATAAGGAAAATCCTTTTTCTAGTGTTTACTTTTGTTTAATTAATCACTTTAGATATTTTTAAGCTCTAGTACTTACGCAAACTCCTCCCTAGACTTTGCTTCGTTGGTAAATCGCCAATGACAAATCGAAAGGAGGTCTCTTTTGCAGACTGAACATACCGGCTTAAAACGCCATCTCAAAGTAAGACACATTCGTTTGATGGCTTTAGGCTCAACGATTGGTGTCGGCTTGTTTTTAGGATCAGCAAGTGCTATCAAAATTGCAGGACCCTCGATTCTATTGGGCTACTTATTAGCAGGAATGGTTGCCTTCATTGTGCTTCGCAGCTTAGGTGAAATGGCGGTGCATGAGCCTGTAGCCGGTTCATTTGCAGCGTATGCCAATAATTATGTAGGACCACTGGCTGGTTATATGGTCGGATGGGGTTATTGGACCTACTGGATTGTGGTGGGTATCGCAGAGGTGACTGCTGTGGGAATCTATATGGGCATTTGGTTCCCAGAAACTCCGCAATGGATTTGGGCACTCTCATCCATTGTTCTGATGGGCTTGATTAATCTCATAGCGGTCAAAGTTTTTGGGGAATTTGAGTTTTGGTTTGCCTTAATCAAGGTAGTGGCCATTGTTGCCATGATTGCTTTGGGTGGTTCTGTCATCCTCTTTGGTTTTACCAATGATTGGCAACCAATTGGTTTAAGTAATCTTTGGCAGCACGGAGGGTTTTTCCCAAATGGCATCAGTGGCATGTTGCTTTCATTACAAATGGTCTTATTTGCTTATGTTGGTATTGAGATGATTGGTTTGTCAGCTGGTGAAGCGGAAAACCCACGTAAAACTATTCCAATGGCTATCGATTCTTTGGCTTGGCGTATTTTGATTTTTTACATGGGCGCCATTCTAGTCATCCTTGCGATCTTTCCATGGAATGAAGTGGGGCAGCAGGGTAGTCCTTTTGTGGTGATGTTTGAGCGCATTGGTTTGCGAGAAGCTGCAGGACTCATCAATTTTGTCGTCATTACAGCTGCACTTTCATCTTGTAATGCTGGAATCTTTAGTGGTGGTAGGTTGCTTTATGCACTTTCGGTAAATGGTTATGCCCCTGCACCCTTTGCAAAGCTATCCAAGTATGCTGTCCCCCACCGCGCGGTAATAGGGACTGTCGCAGTCTCTATGACCGGTGTTGTGCTCAATTACTTTGTGCCCGATAAAGCCTTTCAATACATCATGGCTGCGGTGACTTTTGTTGGGTTGATGGTTTGGATCGCAATCCTGTACACACAAATGAAATTTCGCTGCTCATTAACTAAGGCTCAAGTAGCAGAGCTCAGCTATCGGACACCTTGGTGGCCCTATTCTTCGTGGTTTGCTCTGGCATTTATTGTTTTAGTAATCGTATTAATGGGCTTTCATGAGGATGCACGGATCGCTTTGGTATTAGGTCCGTGTTTATTGGGTATTTATCTAGCGATGTTTTACATCGTGGGACTACACCGGAAAACAAAAAACAATCATGAATTTAAATAATAGGAGATCAACATGATTATTGGCGTACCTCAAGAAGTCAAAAATAATGAGTATCGAGTGGGCTTAACCCCAGGAAATGTCAGTGGGCTGTGTAAACAAGGACACTCTGTATTGCTACAGCGTGGTGCAGGTGAGCAAATTGGACTGAGCGATGAGTCTTATCAAATTGCCGGGGCCACCTTAGTTAATAGTGCTGCTGAGGTATTTCATAAGGCAGAGATGATTGTCAAAGTAAAAGAGCCCCAGTCACAGGAATGCGCGATGCTCAGGGAAGATCAAATCCTGTTTACTTACCTGCATTTGGCTCCAGATCCAAAGCAAACAAAAGCCTTACTAGATTCGGGGGCGACTTGTATTGCATATGAAACAGTCACCTCTATTCATGGTGCCTTACCTTTACTTGCCCCGATGAGTGAAGTTGCAGGACGCATGTCGATACAGGCAGCTGCCACTCATCTAGAAAAGACTAATGGTGGTCTTGGTGTGCTTATGGCTGGTGTGCCAGGGGTATCAGCCGCGAAGATTGTGATTCTAGGTGGCGGTGTAGTAGGCCGAAATGCTTTACAAATGGCAGTGGGCATGGGGGCTGATGTATGCATCTTTGATCGAGATATTGAACGTCTGCGACAAATTGACTTGCTCTATGGAAATCGGGTACGAACTTTTTACTCTGATCATTTGTTAATTGAGCAAGAGGTATCTGAGGCAGATGTGGTGATTGGCGCAGTACTATTGCCCGGTGCTGCAGCCCCTCAATTAGTAAAGCGAGAGACAGTGAAGAAAATGAAAGCAGGTGCTGTTGTAGTCGATGTGGCAATCGATCAAGGTGGCTGCTTTGAAACCTCTAAGCCAACCACTCATGCTGATCCCACCTTTGTGTTAGATGGGGTAGTTCACTACTGTGTAGCGAATATGCCTGGTGCTGTAGCAAGGACTTCTACATTTGCCTTAACGAATGCAACCTACCCGTTTGTAGAAGCTTTGGCGAACCGTGGCGTCATGAAGGCCCTATCGATCGACCTGCATTTGCGCAACGGTCTTAACGTGCACAAAGGATTTCTAACCTCTCGACCTGTAGCACAGGCACAAAACTTAGATTTTATATTGGCTGAGGAGTTTTTTGCCACTTAGACAATGCTTTGCTTTGATAGTAAAAAAGGCGGACATTTAAGGAGGTCTGCCTTTTTATTTTGGCGGGGAAAATTGTGGCCTAATAGATCAGATATATGAAGAAACTTAATTAATGGACTATTCCGCTTTATTTCTCTCTACTGGTGTGGTTGCTTTAGCTGAAATGGGGGATAAGACACAACTCTTATCCTTAATGTTGGCAGCCCGATATCCTAAGCAGGCCTTGGCAATTATTGTCGGCATCTTTATTGCAACCCTTGCAAACCATGCTTGCGCTGCCTTACTGGGCCATTGGTTAACGACCATATTATCTCCCGATGTCATGCGTTGGATATTAGGACTGAGTTTCTTGGGAATTGGCTTGTGGCTATTAGTGCCTGATCATATCGACGATGCGGCTGGTACAAAGGTAGCCGATAGAGCCTTACAAGTTTTTCTTCTCACTACCGGACTATTTTTTTTGGCGGAGATGGGGGATAAGACGCAAATTGCAACAATTGCATTGGGCGCCCGCTATGCAGATGCTTTTTCAGTGACTTTAGGTACTACATTGGGGATGATGTTAGCCAATGCCCCAGCAGTGTGGATTGGTCAAAAATTCACTAGACGCATGCCGATTAAATGGGTACACGCCGTTGCAGCAGCTACCTTCATTGCTATCGGTATAGCCACTCTAGTTTGGTTTTAGGAAACCTACCAGATTACAAGACAAGACTTAAAATAAGCCAATGAAAACTGATTTAGCACAGAGCTTTCAAAGGCTCGAATATTTTCCTCCTGTTTATACCTTTGATCGGGTCGAGCTCGATATTGCCCTAGATCCTACCCGTACTATTATCAAAAGTCGCATCGAGGTCTTACCAGGAAAAAGCTTTAAGCCTGGACTACCTCTGGTCTTGGTTGGTCATGAGCTTGAGTTCGTTAGTCTACGGGTTAATGGAGTGCCGCACCGTCAATTTGAGCTAACACCAGAAACTCTCACCATTCAAGCCTTACCAAATGAAGGCAAGGAGAAATTCATTGTCGAAATCATTTGCGTATGTGTTCCTGAGAAAAATACTTCCTTAATGGGTCTGTATGTTTCAAATGGAAACTTCTTCACCCAATGCGAGGCAGAGGGATTTAGAAAAATTACTTATTTCTTAGATCGTCCCGATGTGATGGCGAAATATCACGTGACATTACGCGCACGCGAAGCGCAATGCCCAGTCTTGTTGTCGAATGGTAATTTATTAAAAACAGAAAAACTGCCTAATGGTTGGCACAGCGCAACTTGGGAAGATCCATTTCCAAAGCCATCCTATTTGTTTGCCCTAGTAGCAGGCAAATTAGAGTGTACTGAGGAAACGATCACTAGCAGTAGTGGGGCTAAAAAGCTTTTACAGATATGGGTTGAACCACACGATCTTCCAAAGACTCGTCATGCAATGGATTCTTTAATTGCATCGATTTATTGGGATGAGAAACGCTTTGGCTTGGAGTTGGATCTTGAGCGCTTCATGATCGTTGCTGTGAGTGATTTCAATATGGGGGCAATGGAGAATAAGGGTTTAAATATCTTTAATACTAAATTTGTATTGGCCCAGCCTGAAACTGCGACCGACGCAGACTTCGCCAATATTGAGAGTGTTGTGGCACATGAGTATTTTCATAATTGGACTGGTAATCGGGTGACTTGTCAGGATTGGTTTCAGCTATCCCTAAAAGAAGGCTTGACGGTCTTTCGAGATCAAGAATTTTCTGCTGATCAAATGGGTAGTGATTCTGGGAGGGCTGTTAAGCGCATCGAGGATGTGAGGTTATTGCGCCAATTGCAATTTCCTGAAGATGCAGGCCCAATGGCACATCCTATCCGGCCCAATGAATATCAAGAAATTAATAATTTCTATACCGTTACGGTCTACGAAAAGGGTTCGGAAGTAGTGCGGATGTATCAAACCCTATTGGGTAGAGATGGTTTCCGCAAAGGGATGGATTTATATTTCAAGCGCCACGATGGTCAGGCAGTTACCTGCGATGACTTCTTGGCTGCGATGGCTGAGGCAAATGGAAAAGATCTCAGTCAGTTCCAAAATTGGTATAGCCAAGCAGGAACCCCTCGTGTCAAAGTCGAAGAGCGATATGACGCTGATCAAAAACAATTTCATCTAACCTTGACACAAAGTTGCGCACCAAGCCCTGGCCAGCCAGAGAAACAAGCTTTTCATATTCCCTTGAAAATGCGCTTGCTTACACCTGCCAATGATCAAGCAGAAATATTGCTGGAATTAACCCAAACAACACAGTCTTGGACGTTTGACGGAATTTCATCACGCCCTGTGTTATCAATCAATCGAGATTTTTCTGCCCCAATACAGCTTGATTTTGAACAAAGTGAAGCAGACTTGCTAGCTTTATTCTCAGGTGATGATGATCCTTTTAATCGCTGGGAGGCTGGTCAAAAATTAGCCATGCAAATGATTTTGAATCGTCGTTTGCCAGATGAAAAGTTAATCGAGGCCTATCGTAATATCTTGCTTGATCCTTATTTAGATCCTGCATTTAAAGAACTGGCGTTAACACTCCCTGCAGAAACCTATCTTTATGAGCAGTGTAGTAGCGTAGACCCTCAGCAGATTTTCACTGCGCGCCGGGCTTTCCGCAAAGAAATTGCTCAGCAATTACAGCTTGAGTGGGCTGCCTTGTATCAACAAATGCAGACTCCTGGACCATTTAAGCCTGATGCAGCGAGTGCTGGTAAGAGAGCGCTTAAAAACTTAGCCTTGAGTATGTTGCTTGAGGCGGATGGGGTTATATGGACGCCGATGGCGGTTAATCAATATCGAGTTGCTGACAATATGACAGATCGCTATGCAGCTTTGGCTGCAATGGTAATTCATGGTTCTAAAGCGGCCGATGAATGTTTAACTGACTTCTATGGCCGCTATGTGAATGATGCATTAGTCATCGATAAATGGTTTGCTTTACAGTCAGCGCGACCACCAGTAGATGGTCTAGAGACTACTTTGAGTGATGTGAAGCGTTTACGCGAGCATCCCGCATTTAAGCTCAATAATCCAAATCGAGTACGCAGTGTGATTCATGCATTTTGCTCAAATAACCCGGCCAGTTTTCACCAGGCAGATGGAAGTGGCTATGAATTTTGGGCTGACAGCATATTGGCTTTGGACCCAATTAATCCCCAGATTGCAGCCCGCCTGGCCAGAGCGCTAGACCGTTGGCGTTTATTTGCCCAGCCCTATCAAAATCAGATGAAAGCGGCTTTGGAGAGGGTTTCAGTATCCGAGACCCTATCGCCAGATGTACGTGAAGTAGTGGGTAAAGCACTGCGAAACTAGAGACTGTTCAGAACAAGGCAAAATAGAGCCTAAAGATTATTTTGGTATCCCAAACGGAGAGTTATCCTTGGCCTCAAGAAATAGTATTCATTTCAAGCAATATTTAGACACTGCTAAACCTAAAGGTGCTGGTATTCCAGCTGGCCTTCAAGATCTTTTAATTGCAGTGGTCAATACCTGCTCAAGCTTAAGTCATGAGGTTGCACAAGGAGCATTAATTGGTTTACTGGGATCTGCGGGTACTGGTAATGTCCAGGGCGAAGTTCAGCAAAAGCTCGACATCATCGCCAATGATCTTTTGATTGACGGGGTGCAAACTTGTAAATCACTTGCAGGTCTAGCATCTGAAGAAATGGAATTACCGCTATCCGTTCAGGGTACTGGCGATTACTTACTTTTATTTGACCCGCTCGATGGCTCATCCAATATCGATGTCAATGTATCAATCGGTACGATTTTTTCTGTTCTGCAAAAGCAGGATCCAAGAGCACCATTACAAACGAGTGATTTTTTATTATCGGGACGTCATCAGGTGGCCGCAGGTTATGTGGTCTATGGTCCCCAAACGACAATGGCTTTAACTTTGGGTGATGGCGTAGTGATGTTTACTTTAAACAGAGTGACAGGTGAGTTTTTGCTGATTAAGGATGCCGTTACCATTGCGCACTCCACTAAAGAATTTTCAATCAATATGTCTAATATGCGTCATTGGGCAGATCCAGTTCGTCGTTATGTAGATGAATGTTTAGCTGGTACGAGTGGCGCGCGCGAAAAGGATTTCAATATGCGCTGGATTGCTTCGATGGTGGCAGATGTTCATCGCGTGCTCTCTCGGGGCGGTATCTTTATGTATCCTTGGGATCAGCGCGAACCTCATAAACCTGGCAAGCTGCGCTTAATGTACGAAGCGAATCCCATGAGTTTCTTAGTTGAGCAGGCGGGTGGTGCATCAACTAACGGCACTGAATTAATTATGGATCTTCAACCAACTGATTTGCATGAGCGGGTATCAGTGATGTTGGGTTCTAAAGAGGAAATTGACCGGCTACAGCATTACCATTCTTAGTCGGAGCTCTTAAACCAACCTAATCGCTATCAGGGTCTTACTTGATTCTTAAGATAGGCAAGCGATTCTTCTACCTGGTCAATTAAAATGAGACATATATCTCCTGCCGAGAGATCATTTAATGCGGTATCTATGGCAACAAATTCACCATGAATTTCTTTGATGTTTTTTGCTTTGCGTGCTCCTACAAGACCTTCTTGTAGGAGTTTCAAGACTTCACCATCTTCACGACCCCGTTGGCAAGCATCTTGATACAGAATGACATTGTCAAATGAGTTGCCCAATATGCGTGTCAAGTCGCGAATATCCTCATCACGACGATCACCAGCGCCACTAATGACAACATGGCTTGTCTTGGGTTTCATCGCTTCAATTGCACTTGCTAAAGCGCGCATAGCATCAGGATTGTGTCCGTAATCTGCAATCACGGTAGCGCCGTTATGCTGAAACTGATTAAAGCGTCCCGGTACGGAATTGGCTGTGCTTTCAAAGCTATGAAGACCGCGGGCTATCTTTTCAGCATCTAAACCCAAGGCCCAAGCTGCTCCAATGGCGGCCATTGCATTTTCTATCTGGAAGCCTAAGACACCATTGTGAGTTAACGGAATTTCGCTTACTGGGAAGCGGTACACCACGCGCGAGCCCTTTGAAGCAATAATATAAGTGCCATCAAAGTAAACCACTTTTTTATTCTTAGCACGATGCGCGGCAATAACGGGGTGATGCTGATTCTGAGCAAAGAAAATAACGCGACTAGAACATTGATCCCCCATCTTGACCACAATAGGATCAGCGGCATTTAAAACAGCGGCTCCTGTAGGAGATACATTTTGAACAATGACACGTTTGAGAATAGCTAAATCTTCAACACTAGTAATGTAGTTGAGGCCTAAGTGATCCCCTTCACCGATATTGGTGACAACAGCCACTTCACAGCGATCGAAACCAAGACCCTCACGTAACATACCGCCACGGGCAGTTTCTAATACAGCAGCATCTACGTCTGGATGCATCAAAACATTGCGAGCACTTTTGGGGCCACTACAATCACCAGTATCAATCAGGCGATGATTGATATAAACGCCATCAGTAGTGGTCATACCAACACGCAGGCCGGTTTCATTGAGTAAGTGTGCAATGAGGCGGACGGTAGTCGTTTTACCGTTAGTGCCAGTAATCGCCACAACAGGAATGCGCCCATCTTCGCCCAGCGGGAACATCATATTGATGATGTCTTCACCAACAGGACGACTCTTGCCATATGAAGGTTTTAAATGCATGCGTAGACCAGGCGCAGCATTGATTTCCACAATGCCACCACCTTGCTGCTCCAGGGGTTTGTAAATCGCTTCACACAAGATGTCGACACCCGCAACATCTAAACCAACCATCTGAGCAGCGGTAATTGCGCTTGCTGCAACATCAGGATGGATATCATCGGTGACATCAGTTGCTGTTCCACCAGTACTGAGATTGGCGTTATTGCGCAGTAGCACGCGCTCACCAGTTTTAGGAACATATTGAGGAGTAAAACCTGAGTTAGCAAGGTGGGCTAGAGCAATGTCATCAAATTGAATTTTGGTGAGTGCTGTAGCGTGACCATCTCCACGTAATGGGTTTTTATTCTCTATTTCAACCAGCTGTGCAACCGTATGAGTTCCATCTCCAACAACTTGTGCCGGCTCGCGACGAGCTGCAGCAGAAAGACGATTGCCTACTAC
>JBILYO010000085.1:0-8934 GCA_044377685.1 Polynucleobacter sp.
GATACATCCGCTCTCTAAGGGTTGATCTAAGGATCGAAGCTCATCACCTGAAGACAAAATAGCTACTCTCAGTTTGCGTTTGACTTTTAGTGATGCAATACCAAGAGATGCTGCTAGGCCCAAATCGGAGGGGCGCAATAAACGACCAGCAGCAATTGCTGGCCTACCCTTTTGTAAATCTTCACCGCGTAAGCGACGATTTTCACCAGCCTTGAGTTGATTTTGTTTAAAGGTAATCAATTCAGGATTGTCGCTAGTGGTCAATTCTTGAGGAATGACTGTGTCACAGCCAGACGGCATGAGTGCACCAGTCATGATCTTCAGGCATTCACCGTTACTAACCTTGCCTTCATAAGGCTTACCAGCAAGGGCTGTTCCAACTACGGCAAGAGTAATATCGAGTGAGTTTGTTTCCAGACATTTGCCATTAAAGGCAAAGCCATCCATGGCAGAGTTATCTGCTGATGGCACATCAATCGGCGATAAGACATCTTCAGCCAAAATCCGGTTGATTGCTTGATCTAATGAAACGGTGTTGATGTCCGCGGGGTGATTGAGAAGTTGTGCTTCTGTGAGTAGTTCATCCACCATTTGTGCAATCGCTTTACGAGCATCGTCTACATGCAATGAAGAGCTTAAGAAAATAGGGTTATTGGGCGAATGATTCATCAAGAGACTTCTTCTAAAGCTTTGAGTTCTTCTGGAGTATTGATATTCGCAAAGGCATTAACGTTTTCAAATATCACCGTACTTGAATGCAACTCTTTAAACCAGCGATCAATTTTGAGATTACCACTCTCTAAGAAGAGCTTTAGTGAATCAATTAAATCTGCACGCATTAAACAGAAAACGGGTTGTGCCCACACTTTGCCATCGCTCTCTTTGCTTGAGGCGTAGACCAATTGAAAATCGCCACGTTCCATTTCTGCAGCTAACTGGGCTCCAAGGTTTATAGGTAGGAGCGGCGAATCGCAGGGGGCGGTCAAAAGATAGGGCGTCTTACAGGCTTTCAGTCCAGCAGAGAAGCCTGCTAGCGGCCCAGAAAAATCAGGAGTTTCGTCCTCAATCACTGGATAACCGTAGGTCGAATATTGGGTGATGTTGCGATTAGCATTAATCAAAATTCCACTGACTTGAGCGTGGAGTCGATTAATCGCTGAGGCAATTAAAGGTTTGCCTAAAAATGGAATCAGGCCTTTATCAATTCCACCCATCCGCTGTGCTCTGCCACCAGCAAGAATTAATCCAGTCATGTGTTCTGCAGCAATCATTAGCCGCCGATATAAGACATTTCGACTTTGCGATTACCGGTCGATTGGTTAGCGGTATTCGATCCCCGAATTTCAGAATAGTGGTCGTCTCGACTAGACCAAGTACTCATGATGGCATTGGCGATTTCTAAATCACTATGACTAGAGCGCAATAGGGCCTTAAAATCAAAACCATGGTTTGCAAATAAGCATTGGTACATTTGACCGTCTGTGGAGATTCGGGCACGAGTACATTCATGACAGAAGGTTTGAGTCACACTGGAGATGACGCCAATTTCTCCTGAGCCATCAAGATAGCGCCAGCGTTGTGCCACTTCACCCGTGTAATTTGCTTGAATTGGTTCTAGTGGAAATACTTCATGAATACGAGCGATAACTTCTTTAGATGGAAGGACTTCAGCCATATTCCAGCCGTTAGAGCTACCTACATCCATAAATTCTATAAAACGCAGTATTACGCCGCTATTTTTAAAATGCTTTGCCATAGGAAGAATTTCGTGATCATTCGTTCCCTTTTTAACCACCATATTGACTTTGATATTTTCAAAGCCTACTTCTTGTGCCGCTAAGATGCCATCTAATACATCAGCCACAGGAAAATCAACATCATTCATCTTTTTAAAGATCTCATCATTCAAACCATCTAAGCTGATAGTGAGTCTTTGTAAGCCTGCGGCTTTTAATGCAGCAGCTTTTTTACGTAAGATGCTGCCATTGGTCGTCAAGGTCAGATCTAATGGTTTGTTTTCAGGTGTTCGAACTTGTGCCAACATTTCAATCAACACTTCTAAGTTCTTGCGGAGTAATGGTTCGCCACCAGTGAGACGTATTTTTTCAACACCTAAACTAGCAAAGATAGCGGTGAGGCGAGTAATTTCTTCAAAGCTCAGCAATTCTTTGTGTGAAAGATAAGGGTAATCTTGGTTGAATACTTCTTTGGGCATGCAATAAGTACAACGAAAATTACAGCGATCAGTCACCGAGATGCGAAGATCTCGCAGAGTGCGACCTCTAGCATCTTTGGTATGGATATGAGGCGCAACTAACTGTTCAGGAATGGACGGCCTAAGGCCTGTGCCTTCATCGATTCGGATGGGGATTACTTTTTCAACCATATTCATGATTATGGCTGTGAAAAGGGCTTTCTGCCAAACTGCCAAATATCTTTGTGGGATAAATGACAGTCTGGAGAAAAAGCTTTAAACCGTTTTTTCTTGGCCGCCGGTTTCAACTAAAACCATTGGACCTTGTGGCTGACTGGCTGCAGGTTTTGGTATTCTGCCTAAATTTTCTACTACAGGCTCTGCCTGAATCTGGCCTTGAACTTCAGCCAGTTTGTTTGAGTCAGTTGCTACCCAGATCATTCCTGCAGATTGCACCACGCTATGTAGTGGAGTTTCTTCAAGTGCCTGGAAAGCAACCTTCGGAAGCTCTGGAATAGGCTTCACAATTACTTCAATAGCAGCAGCTACTGCCACTACTGGAGTTGAAGTTTCTGCTTTTGCTGGGCGCGGTGCGCGAGGTGCGCGAGGTGCTCTTTCTGGTTTTGCTATCGCAGGCTTCGTATTTCCAAAGCTCTTGGCAAGATTTTGCATCGGCATCGTTGCAGATGCGCCAGCCATACCTACTGGCGGGCCTGTAAATGGACTTGCTGATACTGCAGTTGTATTAGATGAATCACCTTCAGTACGCTCACCACGTTCATCGCGCTCATTTTTGCCACGACCACGGCCGCGACGGTTGCGACCACGGCCACGACGCTCTTCACCATCAGCGCTCGGTGTAACTTCAGCACCAGGAGCAACTTCCGTTGCAGGAGTGACTGCAGCTGGGTTTGCTTGACGCTCAGGCTTTGGAACATTTTGATTGCGGTTATTACGATTGTTGCGGTTATTACGATTACCGTTATTACCTTCAGTACTACCTTCAGCGGCATTCGCTGCTGGACGGTCTGCACGCTCACCATTACGATCGTTACGCTCACCGCGACGATTGCGGCCACGGTTGCGATCGCCACCATTGGCATTGCGTCCTTGATTGCGACCACGGGCATTGTTGTCTACTGGCTTCTCTTCGACTGCAGGAGAAGAAGAGAACATCTTCTTGATAAATCCAAAGAAACCACCAGAGCTTTCAGCTGGTACTTTTTCAGTACGTGCTGGGCGTGGCTGACTCACTGGTGCAGGTTGAGTTGGCGTAATGCCTTTAACTGCTGCTTCAGGGCGAACCTTCACATCGGCATCTTTACGACTTACTGTGGTGTCAGTCTCGAGCTCACGAGCAGCTTCTTCAGCCATCACATAGCTGGCTTTTTGATCATCCAGACGGGGATCGTCATGACGCAAACGCTCTAACTTGTAATGTGGTGTTTCTAAATGCTTGTTAGGAACCATCAAGACATTCACTTTGAAGCGAGTCTCGATCTTAATCACTTCAGCACGTTTTTCATTCAAGAGGAAAGCAGCCACTTCGACTGGTACCTGTGTATGAATTGCGGCTGTGTTCTCTTTCATTGCCTCTTCTTGGATGATGCGAAGAACTTGTAATGCTGACGATTCAGTATCACGAATATGGCCTGTGCCGTTACAGCGTGGGCAAGTGACATGACTACCTTCAGAAAGTGCAGGTCGCAAGCGCTGGCGTGACATTTCCATTAAGCCAAACTTGGAGATCTTACCCATCTGAACGCGAGCACGATCATGACGCAGAGCATCGCGCAGGCGATTCTCAACATCTTTCTGAGCTTTGCTCGATTCCATATCAATAAAGTCGATCACGATCAAGCCGCCTAAATCACGCAAACGTGCTTGACGGGCAATTTCATCGGCAGCTTCTAAGTTAGTGCGGGTAGCGGTTTCTTCAATATCGGAACCGCGAGTTGCTCTTGCAGAGTTGACGTCAACTGAAACTAAAGCTTCAGTATGGTCAATCACAATAGCGCCGCCAGATGGTAATGGCACTGTACGTGAGTAGGCGGTTTCAATTTGATGTTCAATTTGGAAGCGAGAGAATAAAGGCACATCATCTTGATAGCGCTTCACTCTAGGTAGGTTATCTGGCATCACTACGGACATAAATGCAGCAGCTTGCTCATAAATATCATCGGTATCAATGAGGATCTCGCCGATATCTGGCTGAAAGTAATCACGGATAGCACGAATCACCAAGCTCGATTCGAGGTAAATCAATAATGGTGCTGAGTTACCTTTAGCAGCTTCATCAATCGCTTTCCATAATTGCATTAAATAGCTTAAGTCCCATTGCAATTCTGTAGCGTCGCGGCCAATACCGGCGGTACGAGCAATGATGCTCATACCATCAGGGATATCTAACTGGGACATAGCATCACGCAGTTCTTGACGGTCCTCACCCTCAATACGACGAGACACGCCGCCTCCACGAGGATTATTTGGCATTAATACCAAATAACGTCCAGCTAGGGAAACAAAGGAGGTAAGAGCAGCACCTTTTTGGCCACGCTCCTCTTTTTCTACCTGAACAATGATTTCTTGACCTTCACGTAAGGCATCCTTAATGGAGGCATTGCGGACGTCTATACCCTCTTTGAAATAACTACGGGCAACTTCCTTGAATGGCAAAAAGCCATGACGTTCTTCGCCGTAGTTGACAAAGCATGCCTCAAGGGAAGGCTCAATGCGGGTAATGACACCTTTGTAAATATTGCCTTTGCGTTGTTCACGACCGGCAGCTTCGATATCAATATCGATGAGTTTTTGACCATCAACGATGGCAACTCGCAACTCTTCTTGTTGAGTTGCATTAAATAACATGCGTTTCATAACACTCTCCTATGGGGGAGGTTGTCGTTGCGCGCTGCGTAGGAGACAAGTTAGATACCGCCTAGGACTGAGCCCAAGGCGGTTTATGAGTGTGGATCATGCAAATCTGAGCATTTTTTACTCAGTTCACCCAGTTAACTGTTGGTTAAATCGGTGCCACACTTGACGATCGCCGCAGAGACCTCCTTTAGGTCATCAATGCAGGCGCGCGCCTGAAAACTGTCTTCTAATCGCGGGTCGCGGCATACGGCACACCAACCCTGCGCCTCATTACAACGGGGGAGGGGCAACCCCGAGAGTCTTTTAAAGGGCGACTCTAAGCTCCATGATTCAAACCTGAATCAGGTTCGTCTCGGGCCAATAAATTGGCTAGAGCGTTGATTATACGGCACAAGTTGAATGACAATGGGGTATTGTTGAGTGCCTTGTCGTCCTCTATGGAGCTGGCAAGAGAGATAAATCATGAAATCCGACCCCATATTGACCCCAAAAGCAGTTTCAGTCCGCACTCCGGCCACAGTTCTGCTTGAGACCATCGGTCCCGAAGAGGCGGGGCAGCGCTTAGATAATTATTTATTACGCTGGGCTAAAGGGGTACCAAAAAGTCACGTTTATCGGATTATTCGCTCGGGTGAGGTTCGGGTAAATAAAAAGCGTGCTGAACCCACTACTCGTTTGGTAGAAGGGGATGTAGTGAGGCTTCCTCCAGTTCGGATTGCTGAGCCAGCACAAATGGCCGCCGTCAATACTGCGCAGACCAAGTCTCGGGCAAAAACTTACTCCGACAAAATGCCCATTCTTTTTGAAGATGATGCTTTGTTAATTGTTGATAAGCCTTCGGGCTTAGCAGTTCATGGGGGCTCAGGCATTGCTCTTGGCGTCATCGAAACACTGCGGATTACACGCCCTGAGCTCAAATTTTTAGAATTAGTACACCGCCTAGATCGTGATACTTCAGGTGTTTTACTGTTGGCCAAAAAACGCAGTGCTCTAGTTGAGCTCCACCGTCAAATTAGGGAAGGGCAAACTGATAAACGGTATTACTTATTAGCGCATGGTGAAATTTCTCAAGGTAATAGTGTGATGCAGCTCAAGTTTCCATTGCACAAGTATTTACTAGCAAACGGAGAGCGCCGAGTGCGCGTTGATCCGGATGGCTTACCAAGTCATACCGCTTTGCGAGTGAGTAAAAGCTTTAAGCGAGATGAGGCCGCAATCACTCTAGCGGAGGCCCAATTAAAAACTGGCCGTACCCATCAAATTCGGGTGCACTTACAAAAGTTAGGGCATGCCATTTTGGGCGATGATAAGTATGGTTTTGAGGATCAAGATAAGTTGATTAAATCAAAACGCCTCTACTTGCATGCCCATTTAGCAGGGTTTACTCACCCCCGAACTGGAGAAAAGATGCGGATTGAATCCCCACTACCTTTTGAGTTCGAGGCTATGATGAAAGCATTCGATCAGCCAGAAAAGACGACTAAAGAAAAATCTCCCACTGAACATGCCACAAAAAGATAAATCTGATCGCCGCTATGACTTAATTGTTTGGGATTGGGATGGAACCATTATGGATTCCACACCTACGATCGTCCATTGCATTCAGCAATCCTGTCGCGATCTAGGCTTTAAAGTCCCTGACGATACTTTGGCAAGCTCAGTCATTGGCTTGGGTATTCATGATTCATTGCGCCGGGCGGTTCCCTGGGTAGACCCAATTCATTTTCAAAAACTGACAGACCGTTTTCGTTTTCATTATTTAGCAAAAGACCATGAGCTTGATTTATTTAGGGGTATTCGTGAATTACTAGAAGAATTGCGTGCTGACCAATATCTGCTGGCAGTGGCAACTGGTAAATCGAGAGTCGGTCTAGATCGATCATTAAAGCACCACCAACTTTCTCATGTATTTCATGAAACTCGAACTGCGGATGAATCATTTTCTAAGCCTCACCCAGCTATGTTGCTCGAGTTGTCGGATGTCACTCAGGTGCCGACACGTCGTATTCTGATGATTGGCGATACAACTCATGACTTGGATATGGCAACTAATGCGGGAGTAGATGCGGTAGCTGTGACGTATGGAGCTCACCCACCCGATACCTTAAAGGCTTCAAAGTCATTAGCCCATGTGGATGACGTGAGTCAGTTGTCGTCATGGCTTAAAGAAAATCTGATAGCGTAGCTAGCTTCGATATTTGTAATTAAAAAAAGTAACACTAAGGAATTGATAAAGATGGAAAATAGTCCAAATCCCAATTGGGAACGCCAAGCACTCGAGCATTTATTGTTAGAGAACTTAAAAGAAACCCGTAAGGCCCGTCGCTGGAAAGCAGTGCTACGAGTTCTCACCTTACTGGTTATTGTGTCTGTGGTGATTGTAGTGTTTGATTTTCATTTGCCAGGACGTGGAATTGGTGTAGAAAAACATACCGCTATGGTGACATTAGAGGGTGAGATTTCATCTAGTTCAATGGCAAACGCTTTGGATGTTAATTCATCTCTTATTGCAGCATTTGAAAACGAAAATAGTGCAGGAGTGGTGCTGCGTATCAATAGTCCCGGTGGATCGCCAGTTCAGGCAGGGATGATCAATGATGAGATTCATCGTTTGCGTAAGCTCTATCCT
This sequence comes from Polynucleobacter sp., assembly GCA_044377685.1. GTDB lineage: Bacteria > Pseudomonadota > Gammaproteobacteria > Burkholderiales > Burkholderiaceae > Polynucleobacter. Next base: position 7,701 of record JBILYO010000085.1, read on the forward strand.
AAAAAGCCATTCTATGTAGTGGTAGAAGAAATTTGTGCATCTGGTGGTTACTACGTCGCTGTCGCTGCAGATCAAATTTTGGTGGATAAGGCCAGCATCGTTGGATCTATCGGCGTCATCATGGAGGGCTTTGGATTTACGGGTTTGATGGATAAGTTAGGCGTTACTCGACGTATGATTGCTGCAGGATCTAACAAAGGCATGATGGATCCATTTAGTAAAGAAAACCCACAACAAGTCGAAATGATGAAAATCATGATTGATGAGATTCATCAGCAATTTATTACTGTAGTCAAAGAGGGGCGTGGCGCTCGCTTAAAAGACTCTGCAGATTTATTTTCTGGCCGTGTTTGGAATGGTGAACAAGCGGTCAAGATCGGATTGGCTGACGGCTTTGGAACGGTTGATACCGTCGCGCGAGACGTATTTAAGGCCCCCGATATCTTGGACTACACCATGAAAGAAAACTTTGCTGAGCGGGTTGCTAAGCGCTTTGGTGCTGAAGTTGGGGCAGCAGCTGGTAAGTCCTTAATTAAGGCGCCAGACATGAAGTAAGAAAATAAAAGCTAGGCCAGCAGTAGAAATACTGTTGGCCTATTTTGTAATGAAGTGCAAGCCGCCTCATTAGGATAGCGTTTGCGCCATTCTGCAATCGATAGGGTGGCGATCGTTTCTGACCTCAAACTCAGATCGACACCAAGACAAAGCAAGGTTTGTGGTGCTAAGGAGTTGAGGCAGGCCATGAGCATTGCGCTATTGCGATAAGGCGTCTCAATCCATATTTGAGTTTGTTGTAATTTTTTTGACTCCAGTTCAAGCTGTTTGAGTTTGCTGCCACGATCTTGATTGTCTTGAGGCAGATAGCCTTGAAAAGCAAAGCGTTGACCGTTCAGTCCACTGGCCATGAGGCCCAACAGGATCGAGCTTGGCCCAACCAGGGGCTTTACCTTAGCCCCTATTTGGTGTGCAGCTAATACCAATTCTGCACCGGGGTCGGCTACACCTGGCACCCCTGCTTCTGACATTAAACCCATATCATCGCCAGCCAACAAAGGTTTAAGAAGGTCGCCAGGCTTTACGGTATCGCCATACTTTGCATTGCGTGCTGCCCCTCGCCATTCACTCATTTGCATTTCTTGAATCGAACAAACTAATGGAGAGACAGCATCAATCGCTTTTAAAAATGCGCGCGCTGTTTTGGCATCTTCCACAATCCAATGTCTTAATTTGGCAG
>JBILYO010000005.1:0-27178 GCA_044377685.1 Polynucleobacter sp.
GCTTACGTGTTGGCGAACTATTCTTGCCTTATTACAGACTTTGGGTTGTCTTCTTAGCCCTCATTGTTTGTTTTGCCACTTGGTATTTCATTGAGCGCACTAACTTAGGAAGTTTATTAAGGGCCGGCACCGAGAACCCGCGATTACTGCAAGCCTTAGGCATTAATGTGCCACTGATCGTTACCCTTACCTATGGCGCTGGCTGTGCTTTAGCTGCTTTTGCCGGGGTGATGGCGGCACCAATTTACCAGGTAACGGCCGTTATGGGCTCCAATTTAATTATTGTGGTGTTCGCGGTTGTTGTCATTGGTGGCATGGGGTCAATTGCTGGCGCTATTGTGACGGGACTGGGCTTAGGGGTGGTTGAGGGGCTAACAAAAGTGTTTTACCCCCAAGCATCGTCAGTATCCATCTTCATTATTATGATTATTGTGCTTTTGATAAAGCCGGCCGGCTTGTTTGGAAAGGCCAATTAACGATGAAGCTCTCTATTATTAATAAGGTCTCTATAGTCATTTTGGTTTTGTTGGCGATTGTTCCCTTCCAGGGCTTCGTCTACGACCTTTTCATGATGAAGGTATTTTGTTTTGCTATCTTGGCAGCCTCTTTAAATCTCTTGTTAGGTTTTGCCGGCCTACTTTCTTTTGGTCAAGCTGCATTTTTTGGTACAGGCTCATACATCACCGCCCATGTTATGAAAGAGTGGGGTTTAACCCCGGAGCTTGGCTTACTTTGCGGGGTGCTTTGCGCAACGGCATTGGGTTACGTCTTTGGTAGTCTGGCGATTCGGCGGCAAGGTATTTACTTTGCAATGATTACCCTGGCCCTAGCACAGGTTGTTTTTTTCGCAGCAACTCAATTGCCATTTACCAATGGGGAGGATGGCATTCAGGGCGTTCCTCGGGGCATGTTCTTGGGTTTGATTGATTTAACAAAATCCACCAACATGTATTACTTTTCTTTAGCTGTTTTCATTTTGGCTTTTTTAATGATCAAGCGGATTGTGGGCTCGCCCTTTGGTCAGGTGATGAAGGCCATACGAGAAAATGAGCCGCGCGCGATCTCTCTGGGTTATGACGTTAATCGCTATAAATTAGTGGCCTTTACTTTATCTGCCGGACTTGCAGGCTTGGGCGGTGGTTTAAAGAGCCTAGTTTTACAACTGGCCTCCCTCTCAGATGTGTTTTGGCACACCTCTGGGGAAGCGGTATTAATGACGATTTTGGGTGGCATTGGTACGCTTTGGGGCCCAGTAATAGGCGCCGCCATTGTTATTAATCTACAAAACTACTTAGCTAACTTGGGTGGTTGGAGCACGATTATTACCGGCGCCATTTTTGTGGTCTGTGTCCTTGCCTTTAGGCGCGGAGTTGTTGGCGAGATTATTGCCCTCTATCAGAAATATCAGCACAAAAACTAGTTGGATGTGCGTAGGGCTAAAGTTATATTGCGATATTGCGTAATTGCAGCCCTACTGACTTCATCTAAAACATCTAAAGGAGTCCTTTGGGAGCCCTGAATAATCATCAGGGCATAAGGTTTTGCGAGAGCGGAGGCCTCTGGGCACAAGCGCAACTCTTCTCCCTCCGCGGGTGACTGGCTACGCCAATAATTAATTGCGGCCTCAAGCTCTTGAATGGTTAGGTACAACATGGCGGACTAAATGGCTTATTTGGCTTTGAGGGCAAGCATGGTGCCGCGACACTTCTTCGCGCCACAACGACACTCATAATCTTTTTTCATTTGCTTGCTTATACGGCCCTCAATATCAAGCGAGTAGTCATAGAACAATTCTTCGCCAACCTTTAGGTCGCGCTTTGCATAAATGAATACTTGTGGCTCGCCATCATAGGCACCCTCTTTTGTCTCGCAGCTTGGCTTGCAAGAATGATTGATCCAACGCGCAGCATTGCCGCCGTACTTTGCGTCAATCACTCGACCATCATCTAAAGAAAAGTAAAAAGTGTGATTTGGGTCCTTCTTGTCGTGTGGGTGACGCTTGATAGCCAACTTCCAGCTAATGCGCTCGCCTTTGTACTCAATGATGGCCTGACCTTTTTTAATTGGCTTTGCTACAAAAACTCCCTTGCCATGAATGGGTGAGGATTTAACAACAATGGCTGCCCTGTCCACCTTTGGTGGCTTTGTTTTTTTTGATTTCATCACTAAACGTCTAGATTGCGGGCAATGAGTGCATTCTTTTCAATAAATGCGCGGCGCGGCTCAACCTCGTCCCCCATTAGCGTAGTAAAAACCTGATCGGCAGCAATAGCATCTTCGATCCTGACTTGCAGCAAAGTGCGTGAATTGGTATCCATCGTGGTTTCCCATAGTTGGGATGGATTCATCTCGCCAAGACCTTTGTAGCGCTGACGACTTAGTATGCGCTCTGCTTCAGATAACAACCAGGCGAAAGCGGCCCTAAAATCATGAATGGTTTGTTCTTTTTGGTTTTTATCGGGATCGCCCCGACGCACTTTTGATCCAGGCAGAACCCTGCCAGATAAAACTGCGGCGGCGGTTGCTAGGCTTTGATAGTCATCACCATGAACAAAGTCAGAATTAATAGCAGACAACTTCAGGTTGCCGTGGATACGGCGTGATAGCAACAACCTATAGCGCTCGGTGCGATCTTCTTTTTGAACAATGATCTCTGGTGGAAGCGCGAGTGGGTTTAAAGAGTCGGCCAAGGCTTTTCTTAGGCGATCGGCCGATTCGTTTGCGGATTGTTCGGTATCTAAATTTAATTGCGTTCCAGATGCAATCGCCCTTAGAGCATCTTCATCAATTGTCCTAGATAGGCGATCCACAATCGACTGGATGACTTGATAATGTTTAGCCAACTCATTTAGTGCCTCCCCCGCAACAATCTCACCATCCGGGGTTTGTAGGGAGGCTGTTTCTAGTGCGATCTTTAATAAGAGCTGGTTTAACTCAGCGTCGTCTTTAATGTATTGCTCGTTTTTTCCATACTTCACCTTATAAAGTGGCGGCTGAGCAATATAAATATGGCCTCGCTCAATTAACTCCGGCATTTGTCTATAAAAGAAAGTTAGCAAAAGAGTCCTAATATGGCTGCCGTCCACATCAGCGTCGGTCATGATAATAATGCGGTGATAGCGCAGTTTGTCGGCCTTATATTCTTCAATTCCAATTCCAGTACCCAGAACGGTGATTAGGGTCACAACCTCTTGGCTTGCCAACATTTTGTCAAAGCGCGCTTTTTCTACGTTCAGAATTTTTCCCTTCAGCGGAAGAATTGCTTGAAAACGGCGATCGCGCCCCTGCTTGGCAGATCCCCCTGCAGAGTCGCCCTCAACAATAAATAGCTCTGATTTAGCGGGATCTTTTTCCTGACAGTCTGCCAACTTCCCCGGCAGTCCAAGGCCATCTAGCGCTCCCTTGCGTCTTGTCATGTCGCGCGCTTTACGGGCGGCCTCACGAGCACGAGCAGCATCAACAATTTTTCCACAAAGGATCTTAGCGTCTGCCGGACGCTCTTGTAAATACGCACTGAGCGCTTCCGCAACAATTTCTTCTATTGGCCCACGAACCTCGCTCGAAACTAATTTGTCTTTTGTTTGACTTGAAAATTTTGGCTCTGGAACTTTAACTGATAAAACGCAAGTTAAGCCTTCGCGCATATCATCGCCCGAAATTTCGACCTTGGCCCTTTTAGCAACCTCATGCTCATCAATATATTTGTTGATGACGCGTGTCATTGCTGCGCGCAGGCCTGTTAGGTGTGTGCCGCCATCCCGCTGAGGGATGTTATTCGTAAAGCAGAGCACTTGTTCGCTGAAGCTGTCGTTCCATTGCATCGAAACTTCCGCCGTAATGTGGCCACCCAAATCAGAGGGTCGAGTGCCCTCCGCATAAAAAATATTAGGATGTAAAACATTTTTAGTTTGGTTGATGTATTCAACAAAGCCCTTTACGCCGCCAGAAAACGCAAAGTCTTCTTCTTGGCCCGTACGCTGATCAATCAGCTTAATGTGAACGCCATTATTTAAAAACGAGAGCTCACGAATGCGCTTTACAAGAATTTCATAATGAAACTCTACGTTTCCAAATATGGTTTCGTCGGCCAAAAAATGAACTTCAGTTCCTGAAAGCTCGGTGTCACCAGTAACCGTAATTGGGGAGGTAGCAACCCCGTTCTCATCTTGAATATTGCGGTTTTTAACAACGCCGCGCTCAAACTCCATATAGTGCGCTTTGCCGTCGCGTCGAATGGTCAGTTTTAGCCATTTTGATAAAGCATTTACACAGCTAACGCCAACGCCGTGCAGGCCGCCTGACACTTTGTAGCTGTTTTGGTCAAACTTTCCTCCAGCATGCAGCTCAGTCATCACGATTTCTGCAGCGCTTCTTTTCGGTTCGTGCTTGTCGTCGTATTTAATTCCGGTTGGTACGCCGCGTCCATTGTCAACTATAGATATAGAGTTATCGGTTTGAATCACTACGGTGATTTCCGAACAATGCCCCGCTAAAGCTTCATCAATAGAATTGTCTAAAACCTCAAACACAAGATGATGAAGGCCTGTGCCATCAGAGGTGTCTCCAATGTACATGCCAGGACGCTTACGAACAGCTTCGAGACCTTCTAATATTTGAATCGATGCGGCGCCATACTGCTCTACCACTTTTTTTTCTTCAGTCATTTTTTTCTAAATTAAATGCGCATTGGCATCACAACATACTTAAAGTTCTCTGAACCAGGTAGAGTAATTACAGCGCTGCTATTGGCATCGCCCAGGCTGATTTGAATTTTTTCATTTTTTAGGTTTGATAAAACGTCGAGTAGGTAGCTTACGTTAAAACCAATTTCTACAGCGTCTCCCGCATATTCAACTTCAATTTCTTCTTGGGCTTCTTCTTGCTCAGCATTAGTTGACTGAACAGTAATTCGATTCGGAGACAAAGAAAAGCGAACCCCCTTGAATTTATCGGTCGTTAAAATCGCAGCGCGTTGGAGAGCGGCCTGTAAAGCTTCTCGTCCAACCATGAGGGAATTTTTTTGTCCCTTAGGAATAACTCTTTGGAAATCTGGGAATTTACCTTCAACCAATTTTGAAATAAGCTCAATATCACCAAAGGTAAATTTCACCTGATTGGCGGTTAGACTAATTTCTAGCGATTCATCCGAATCCTCCAGCAAATGCTGACACTCTAAAATCGTTTTGCGAGGAACAATAATTTCCTGTCTTTGACCAGGGCCTGATGGTGCCTCTGTCAGTTCGACACAGGAGTAGGCAAGGCGATGCCCATCAGTTGCCACTGCCACCACCTCTTTTCCCTCCACCACCAACAACATTCCATTTAAGTAATAACGAATGTCTTGTTGGGCCATAGAAAAATGAACTTGACTGATTAGCTGACGAAAACTTTTTTGTGACATTTTCCATGCAGCAGTAACCTCACCAACGCTTTGCATCACAGGAAACTCGGTGGCTGATAGGGTCTGCAATGAAAAGCGGCTTTTTCCGCTTTGGACAACCATGCGGTTATCCTTCAAGCTTAAAGAAACCGGGCCCTCTGGAAGTGCGCGCAAGATGTCAAGTAACTTTCTTGCTGCAACAGTTGTGGTGATGTCTTCTACACCAACACCAAAATTGGCGTTAGTTGTAATTTGAATTTCAATATCAGTTGATACAAAAGAAACTTTTTCCCCATTCTTCTTGAATAAAAGATTGGCCAAAATAGGTAAAGTGTGTCGACGTTCAACAATTCCACTAACAACCTGAAGGGGTTTTAGTAGGTTATCGCGAGAAGTGTTAACCAGTTGCATTGCTTTTAAATCCTTGTATATATCTTATTAGTAGTAGTAATAAGGCTTCTGTTTTTAGTGGATAAGTCAAAAACCCTATATAAAACAACACATTGAAGACAAAAAAACCTGTGGAAAACCTCTGTATAAGGACTGAATAAAATGGGGAAAACTTTTATTCAGCACTCTATTTTTGCATGAAGCAGGAGCTTTCCACAATTTATCCACACACAATCCCCAAACTTATCCCTGAGCTTATCCACAAGCCTAAATTATGCCTTCAGTGTCTGCTCAATCACATGTATTTCATGGTTGAGCTGACTATCGTGAGAGCGCTCCTCGGCAATCTTACGAACCGCATGCAAAACGGTTGTATGGTCACGCCCACCAAACAATTCACCGATTTCGGGAAGGCTTTTTTGGGTTAATTCTTTGGCCATAAACATGGCAATTTGTCTGGGCCTGGCAATATTTGCCGGACGCTTTTTGGAGTACATGTCGGCCACCTTAATGCTATAAAAGTCCGCAACCGCCTTTTGTATATTTTCTACTGAAATTTGGCGGTTTTGTATTGAAAGAAGGTCTTTAAGCGCCGTTCTGGCCACCTCAATGGTCACTTCACGGCCATGAAAGCGCACAAATGCAAGAATCTTACGCAGCGCCCCCTCAAGCTCCCTGACGTTTGAGCGCAGGTGTTTGGCTACAAAAAAAGCCACATCTTCACTCATGGGGATTCCTTCACTAACCGCCTTTTTCATCAAAATGGCAACCCGCATCTCAAGCTCGGGGGGTTCGATGGCGACCGTTAAGCCAGAGTCAAAGCGCGAAATAAGCCGATCGTCAATGCCAGCCATTTCCTTGGGGTAGGTGTCGCTAGTAATAATAACTTGAGATTTATTGCTTAAGAGCGCCTCAAAGGCATAAAAAAACTCTTCTTGAGTCCTAGACTTTCCACTAAAAAATTGAATGTCATCAATTAATAACAAATCAAGGGAATGGTAATAGCGTTTAAATCGATCAAAAGCCTTTTGTTGATAAGCACGAACCACATCGGAGACATACTGCTCTGCGTGGATGTAACGGATTCTGGCATTGGGCTTTTCTTTTAAGAGATGATTGCCAATAGCATGAATTAAATGGGTTTTTCCGAGCCCAACCCCGCCGTATAAAAACATTGGGTTGTATGAGGTTCCGGGATTGTGTGCAACCTGGATAGAGGCCGCCCTGGCCAGCTGGTTTGCCTTGCCGGTTACAAAGGTTTCAAAGGTTAGGTTGGGGTTTAACTTTGAGTGGTCTTCAATCTCAAAAGAATGCTCTTCTACTAAAACAATAGACCCAGCCCTATCCTCAGGGCCAAGCTCTGGCGTGGACCGCTCCAATGGTGGCATGGGTTTTAGAGGTGCAGAGCCCTCTAAAGCAATTACAAAATTGATATTAATTGGCCGATCAAAATACTGTGAAGCAAGCTCCTGGAAGCGGTCGGCAAAAGTCTTTTTTATCCAATCTAACTTAAACCGGTTGGGCGCGCCAACTGTTAGTATGCGCTCACTATCGTCAAAGGATATGAATACTAAGGGCTCTATCCAGGTTTTAAATTGTTGGGGCGAGAGCTCCCGAGATAGGGCGCCTATTGCGTTATCCCAAAACCCCAAAGGGCTAATTGAATTCAAGGCGGCGGGGTTTTGTAGGTTGCTCATATTTTTTGGAGCTTCCATTGTAGCCAGAGCGCAAAGTTATCCACAAGCTAGAAAAACGTGGAAAAGCTGTGGATAACTTGTGTATAAAACTAAAAACACCATTTAAATTAATGCGTTAAGGAAAAATCCCACAAAAATAGAGAAAAACACCTATATATTCATCGGGATAGATTGACCTTTTGCTCCGCAACAAGGAAAATAGTTGGTTTTCCCCAGGATCTATCATGAAAAGAACTTACCAACCCTCAGTAACGCGTCGTAAACGCACCCACGGCTTCCGTATTCGCATGAAAACGAAGAGCGGCCGCGCAGTTCTCAATGCACGCCGTGCCAAAGGCCGCAAACGCTTGGCGGTTTAACTTAGCCATTGAACAGCACAAGGATTTCTGAGTTATTAAAGACGCGGCCCAAGACAGCTCTGTGTTGGGGCGTTTATTTATCATCGGCGGAAAACAATCAAAAGCCTGACTTAGGAATTGCAGTTGCAAAGAGACTAGTTAAACGGGCCGTGGACCGAAACCGCCTTAAGCGAATGGTTCGTGAATTGGTTTGGACTGCACAAAACACAGATCTAAAAAGTGATGTCGTGGTAAAGCTAAACAAGCCCATTGGGCGGCAAACGCGTGGACGCTTACGAAAAAAAGAAAAAGATCTGCTGCGCCAACAAATAATGGGATTACTTTAAAGTGCGTCCTTTAAATAATGCTGCTAAGAAGCTAATTAAGCTTTATCAAATAATATTAAGCCCCTATTTGGGGCCTCACTGTAAATATGTGCCCAGCTGCTCTCAATATGCCTGCGACTGCTTTACACACTATAGTTTTATTAAAAGCCTGAGGCTTAGCTTGTGGCGCATTTTGCGCTGTAACCCGTTGTCACATGGCGGTTATGATCCTGCGGTAAAAGAAACATCTCAACAATTTAAGTGAATACAAATGGATTTTAGAAAAACAATTCTTTGGGCTATTTTTTCGATGTCGGGCCTTATGCTCTTCAACAATTGGCAAGTTCACGAAGGCAAGCCATCCCTGTTTGGCGGGGTACCCTCAGGCGCCCCTACCACGCTTGAGAAGGAGGGCTCGGCAAATAAGGCGGATGTTCCAAAGCAAGTGTCTGGCACGATTCCTGCAGTAGCAACTCAAGCACCAGCGGTTAACGGGGGCGCGATTGAAGGCGCTGAAAAGTTTGTGCTTCAGAACGATGTCTTGGTTCTGCAGATCAGTGCAAGTGGCGCTAACGTCATTGATGCAAAGTTACTAAAGTCGTTCACCGCTGAAAATAAACCTATCGAGCTTTTTCAATACACATCAGCCCACAAATATTTTGCGCGCTCGGGATTAATTGCGCTTGGTAATGCCGAGCTTCCAAACCATACCAGCACCTTTAAACTCATTCAGTCTGGTAAGGATGGTTCAGGCAGGCCGTTCATCACATTGGCCAGCGAGCGCGGTGGCGTTAAGCTGGAAAAAACGTTCACACTGAACCCAGGAAGCTATGTAGTTGATGTAGCTCATCGCGTAACGCAAGCAACGGCGAATGCATCACCTTTGGTGCTTTACACAGAGATTGTGCGTGATGCAAGTCAAGAGCAAAAAATTGGCCCATTTGATGGGGCATTTTCTGCAAGCACTTTTACTGGCCCAGCTGTCTACACCGAAAAAGAAAAATTTAATAAGCTTGAGTTTACGGAGATTGAAAAAAACAAAATTACCATTCCAAAGCAGGTTCCTGCAGGAGACCCCGGCTGGATTGCAATGGTTCAACACTATTTTGCAAGCGCATGGATTCCGAGTGACAAGTTTGCACGTGATATCTATGCAGGAAAAATTGATAACAATTTGTATCGCATCGGAATGCAAACGCCGTTGGGCGATATTGCGCCAGGCGCTACGGTTATTGAAAAGGCCCGCTTATATGTTGGCCCACAAGAAGAAAGCGTTTTAGAAACGATCGCACCAGGCTTTGAGTTATTAAAAGATTATGGCTATCTCACCATTTTGGCCAAGCCTATTTTTTGGCTGCTAGAAAAAATTCATGGATATGTGAATAACTGGGGATGGTCAATTATCCTTCTTACGATATTAATCAAATTTGTTTTCTTCCCGCTCTCGGCTGCTAGCTATAAGTCTATGGCCCGTATGAAAGAAGTACAGCCACGGCTCATGACAATGAGAGAGCAATACAAGGGCGAGCCTCAAAAACTCAATCAAGCGATGATGGAAATGTATCGCAAAGAAAAGATCAATCCACTTGGCGGTTGTTTGCCAGTCGTGATTCAGATCCCAGTATTTATTGCCCTCTATTGGGTGCTTTTATCTTCTGTAGAAATGCGCGGGGCCCCATGGGTAATGTGGATTCATGATTTATCCATTCCCGATCCGTACTATATTTTGCCGCTAATCATGGCCGTTTCAATGTTTGTACAAACCAAATTAAACCCAACACCACCAGACCCTATACAGGCTAAAGTAATGTTGTATATGCCGATCGTGTTCTCGGTGATGTTCTTCTTCTTCCCTGCCGGTCTAGTGCTGTACTGGGTTGTTAATAATCTGTTATCGATCGCTCAGCAATGGCAGATCAACCAGATGTTTGGAAGAAAACACGCCAAGTAATACTTTGATGGCATAAACATCCAATGAAAAGTGCATAGCAATGATGACAAGACAATTGCCCATCATTGCTATAGCAACCGCTCCAGGTAAGGCGGGGATTGGCGTAGTTCGTATTAGCGGTAAAAACTTGGGCGCCATTATTCAGGCGCTCTTTGAGCAAACGCTTCAGCCAAGACAGGCAAACTTAAGAACATTGCGCGATTCCGATGGGCAAACCATCGATCAGCTGATTGCCATTTATTTTTCTGCCCCAGCTTCATTTACGGGCGAAGATGTGCTCGAACTCCAATGCCATGGGGGGCCACAGCTACTTGAGCTGGTGATGCGACGCTGTCTTGAGCTGGGAAAAAATGAGGGGCTGGTGATTGCTGAACCAGGCGAATTTTCACTGCGAGCGTATCTCAATAACAAAATTGATTTGGCTCAAGCAGAAGCAATTGCTGATTTGATTGACGCACAGAGCGAAGCCGCAGTTTTAGGAGCGTCCCGATCTTTACAGGGCACATTTTCGGATGAAATCAACGCGCTGATAGAAGAGATCACCCAGTTAAGAATTTTGGTTGAGTCAACCCTAGACTTTCCCGAGGAAGAGATTGAGTTTTTAGAGAATGCACAAGCACGAGATCGTTTGAGGGCTGTCAAAGCGAAATTGCATACGCTTCGCGCTGGGGCAAAACAAGGGAAGATCTTGCGTGAAGGCGTTCAGTTGGTTTTGGCGGGACCTCCCAATGTTGGCAAAAGCTCCCTGCTGAATCGACTCGCGGGTGAAGAGGTGGCGATTGTGACGGCAGTCGCCGGCACCACCAGAGACCGCGTGAAAGAAAGTATTCACATCAATGGCGTTCCAATACACGTTATTGATACAGCCGGACTTAGAGAAACAAGCGATGAAGTTGAGGCAAAGGGAATAGAAAGATCCTGGGATGCAATTCGTATGGCCGATCTCGTGATCTTTTTAACAGACCCCTCGTCGGCATCAGATGGATTGCGGGGAAAAATATTGGAGTCGCTCCCTTCGAGATGCCCTTTTCTAGATGTCGTAAACAAGGCAGACCTGTTGTCTGAGTCTCAGAAATCAGCCCCAGCGGGCGGAATAGTGATTTCTGCCAAGACTGGGGAGGGCATTGATGCCTTGAGGGAAAAAATACTAGAAACAGTAGGCTGGGGCGGCTCTCAAGAGGGGGTCATCCTTGCTAGAAGACGCCATTTGGACTGCTTAGAGCGGGCTTCAGAGCATATTGAGAAATCAGAGCAATTCGCTGCAAATGGCAACAATTCCCTGGAGTTATTCGCAGAAGAGCTATTTTTAGCGCAAAATCACCTTGGTCAAATCACCGGAAAACTCCTTCCAGACGATCTTTTGGGAAAAATCTTCAGTCAATTCTGTATTGGCAAATAAAGGGCTGCCCCCCAAAGGGGCAAGGAAGCAAATATACCCAAAATGTTAAAATCGTCAGACTAAAAATTAATTCTTCATAGGAAAACACATGACCACAGCAACCAGCGGACAAGTTAATGTCAATGCGCCAGCTTACGTAAAAAATAAGGGTCTAGTTAAATGGGTTGGTGAAATAGCTGAATTGACCAAGCCAGACCGTATTAGTTGGTGTGATGGCTCACAGGGTGAGTACGATGAGCTATGCGAGCTACTCGTCCAGGCTGGTGTATTCAAGCGGCTTAATCCAGCCAAGCGCAAAAATTCCTTTTTAGCCCTCTCTGATCCAGAGGATGTGGCCCGCGTAGAAGACCGCACTTTTATTTGTTCTGCCAAAAAAGAAGATGCCGGCCCAACTAATAACTGGGTAGAGCCAAGCGAAATGCGCGCAACCTTAGAGCCTTTGTTTGATGGCTGCATGCGCGGCAGAACAATGTATGTCGTGCCTTTCTCCATGGGGCCGATTGGGTCACCAATTGCACACATTGGGGTTGAATTATCGGATAGCCCTTATGTGGCAATTAATATGCGCCTCATGACCCGTATGGGTAAGGCAGTGATAGATCAGCTTGGTGCAGATGGCAAGTTTGTTCCTTGCGTACACACCGTCGGCAAGCCTTTGGCTGACGGCGAAAAAGATGTGGCATGGCCAAATAATAAGAATAAATATATTGTTCACTACCCAGAGTCACGCGAGATTTGGTCGTTTGGCTCCGGCTATGGTGGCAACGCTCTGTTAGGTAAAAAGTGTTTTGCTTTGAGAATTGCCTCAAATATGGGCCGCGATCAGGGCTGGTTGGCTGAGCATATGTTGATTCTGGGCGTTTCCTCTCCTCAGGGCAAAAAATATCATATTGCTGCTGCATTCCCTTCTGCCTGTGGCAAAACAAACTTCTCCATGATGATTCCTCCGGCCGGTTTTGATGGCTGGAAGGTAACCACCATTGGCGATGACATTGCCTGGATCAAGCCACGCAAAGACCCTGTCACTGGCAAAACCCGCTTGTTTGCCATTAACCCAGAGTCTGGCTACTTTGGTGTGGCCCCTGGTACAAATCGTCAAACAAACCAAAACTGTATTGATTCTTTAAATCAAGATGTGATTTTCACAAACGTTGGCTTAACTGATGACGGCGATGTTTGGTGGGAAGGTTTAACTGAAACACCACCAGCACATTTGATTGATTGGCAAGGCAAAGACTGGACTCCCGCCGATGGAGCTGCTGGCCGCAAAGCCGCGCATCCAAACTCCCGCTTCACCGTTGCTGCGACCAATAATCCAGCCGTTGATCCAAAGTGGGATGATCCCGAAGGCGTTCCAATCGATGCGTTCTTATTCGGCGGCCGTCGTTCAAATACCGTTCCATTGGTTAGCGAGGCGCGCGATTGGGTTGAGGGTGTGTATATGGCCGCAACTTTGGGCTCAGAAACTACTGCTGCGATTACTGGCCAAATTGGCGTAGTTCGTCGTGATCCATTTGCAATGATTGCATTTGCTGGATACAACATGAGCGACTACTTCCAGCATTGGTTAAACATTGGCAAGAAATTGGAGTCCGAAGGGGCTGTATTGCCTAAGATCTATTGTGTGAACTGGTTCCGAAAAGACGAGAACGGCAAGTTTGTATGGCCGGGATTTGGCGAGAATATGCGGGTTCTTTCTTGGATATTGGGTCGTGCAGAAGGTACCGCAAACGGAAAAGAGACGCCATTTGGCATTACTCCTGAATACGCTGATATGCATTGGGGTGGCCTTGATTACTCTGCAGAGAAATTTGCTAAAGCCATCAAGGTTTCAGTAGAAGATTGGAAGAGTGAGCTAAAACTTCATACCGAGTTGTTTGATCATCTTGGCGATCGCCTACCTAAAGAGCTAAAAGATACGCGTGCAAAAATCGAACAACGCTTGAACGCTTAAGTTTTAGTACCACTCGTTTTTTAATCCCCCTCCGTGACAATTCCCCAACACCATGAAATAGTGGTGATTGGGGCAGGCATTTGTGGGGCAACCATTGCCAATGAGCTGCTCGAGCGTGGCAAAGCGGTTTGTATTGTTGACGCTGCCTCCTCTCCAGCCACTGCCTGTTCAAGTCATGCCTATGCGATTGCACATCCCCATATTGGCAAAGGATCTTCGCGCCTATTGCGCTTAACGCGCATTGCCTTTTTGCTTGCTGAGGCTCGTTGGGGCTTGGTTTGGAAGGCGCATGGTATTTTTCAGCCGACAAAAAAAGATAAAGAATTTGTACTCAAAGAACTTGAGGATTATCTCGATACATTGGAGCTCGATAACACGATGGCATTGCCATTAAATGCGCAAGATGCCAAAAAGATCTGTGGGATTTCACAAAGCGGCGTTTGGTTGCCGCGTGGTGCCTCTCTAAATTTGTTAGAGACCACACAACACTTATTACAAGAACATAGTCGATTAACTTGTATTTGGAATACCAGGGTTTTACGCCTCGAAAATCGGGATGAAAAATGGTTTTTATTTAATCAAGCCGATCAAGCCATTTTGTCGGCCGATAAGCTTGTCCTCGCAGCAGCCATGGAGAGCAAGGCTTTGGCGAATAGTGTTGGAGTGCGCTTGCCACTCAAGCCCGTGCGCGGACAGCTCAGCATTTTTTCAGTTGCGCCAAATGATCCATGGGCAGCCAAACTACCCAGCGTTGGAATTTCAGGAGACGGCTATTGTTTGCCAGCAGAGCAGTTGAAAGATGGTAGCTATCGTTGGATTGTGGGCTCTAGTTTTGATGAAGGAGAGGACGATCTATGCCCAAGAGACAGCAGCGATGAATTTAACCGCGCCCAAGCAAAAGGCCTGGTCCAATATTTTGAGGGTGACTCTGATGGCTTGAAAAAGCAAGGAGAGTTTGTTGGTATACGTTGTGTAGCGGGCGACCGATTGCCAATGATCGGCGCGCTTGCTCAGCGACCAGGAATTTTCCTGGCAACCGCCTTAGGGTCGCGCGGCATTTTATGGTCAGCCTTGGCGGCTAAGCTGATTACTAATCAAGTACTCGATGAGGACTTAGCCTTGCTAGCGCGTTTTGGTTTGGTAGCCGACTTAGTGGCTGCACTTGCACCAGCCCGCTTCTTTGCTGGTGCCTTAGCAGCACCCTCTGCTTTAGGTGCTTTAGCCTCGAACTCAAAGCCCGTTTTGCCTTCGGCTCCTAAAACTAGATAAGCCTTAAAGCCTCGACCAGTTCGGTTGGACTTAAAGTTGGTCAATAAATCCGTTCTACCTTCTTTCAATAGCTTTTGAATTTGTTCAGCAGAAATTTCCTGCTGCAGGACGACCTTGCCAGTTTTGAAATCGCAGGATTTGTTCGGCCCAGTATTGTTTTCGCATACATAACGCATGCCGTCTTCATAAATTGCGCCTGAGCATTTGGGGCATGCCCCTAAGGCCTGGCGACCGGTGAAATCAATAGCTTCCGTTTCTTCTTCTTGAGCGTTTCCAAAGTCAAACTCTAGTTTGAAACCAGCATTAGGATAGTCAGCGTCATCCTCTGGAATTTCGCTTAATTTGATGATTGCTGCAAACGGTCGACCTATTTTGCTGCGGAATCCTTGTAATGGTCCAATGGTTTTTTCCCGGAGCAGCTCTTCTACTTCTGGATATTCAAAGGCGCGACCACCAGGTGTTTTGCTGATTGTGAAGCCACATTTTTCACAAGCAAAACGACGATAGTTTTCCTTCACGGGGCCTTTGCAATGAGGACAGGGGGTGCTCATGGTCGCATAGTCGCCAGGTATGGTGTCGCTGTCATACTCTTTGGCGCGCTTGACAATCCGCTGAGTCATTTGTGCAATCTCTTGCATGAAGGTATCGCGATTCATCTTGCCTTGCTCAATCAGCGACAACTTATTTTCCCAGTTTCCGGTGAGATCTGGGCGCGTTAGCTCTTCAACATCGAGCCCGCGTAATAAAGTCATTAATTGGAATGCTTTAGCAGTTGGAATAAGCTCGCGCGCTTCACGGACAATATATCTTTCAGCAAGCAACCCTTCAATGATGGCGGCTCGAGTGGCTGGCGTGCCTAAACCCTTTTCAGCCATTGCCTCTCGCATTTCATCATCATCTACCCACTTGCCTGCGCTCTCCATTGCAGAAAGTAAGGTTGCTTCGGTATAGCGTGCTGGAGGCTTTGTTTTTAGCGGAACTGCAACAACAGATTCAGCTTGGACTGTTTCGCCCTCTTGCACCGCTACTAACTCGTCATCAGCCTGATTAGATCTGCCATAGACAGTAAGCCAGCCAGGATTTACTAGTACGCGCCCTTCCGTTTTGAAGTGATGCCCAGAGGCCTCGGTGATACGGGTTGTGACGCGGAATTCAGCAGCAGGATAAAAGACTGCTAAGAAGCGTCGCACGACTAAATCATATAGCTTGAATTCTGGTTCGCTGAGATTTTTTGGTGTTTCGAGAGTCGGAATGATGGCAAAGTGATCTGAAATCTTAGAGTTATCAAAGATTCGTTTATTGGGCTTAATCCAACCATAGCCAGCCTTGCCTTTCGGGTCTTTAGGATCCCCTTGCAGAATTTGTTTGGCAAATGCTCGGTATTCTTGTGAATGCTCAGCAAGAATTTCCATGGTTTGTTTCACAGTGTCTAAGTAATCTTCAGGAAGCGCCTTGGCATCAGTTCGAGGATAAGTTAAGACCTTATGGCGCTCATAGAGCGCTTGAGCTAAGCCCAAAGTATTTTTTGCGGAGAAGCCAAAGCGTGCATTCGCCTCACGCTGTAAGCTGGTTAAGTCAAAGAGTTGCGGCGCTAGCTGAGTTGCTGGTTTTGCCTCTTCCGTGACGGTTGCTTTTTTATCTCGACAGGCAGCCACAATACTTTGCGCAGCAGCTTCGCTCCAAAGACGATTCTCACGAGTGTCTGGCTCAGCAGCATCTTTCTTAAACTTAGGGTCAAACCAGCGCCCCTCATAAACTCCGGCTGCTGCAATAAATTCAGCTTTCACTTCCCAGTAATCTTTTGATACAAATTTGCGAATGAGCTCTTCGCGCTCAACAACAATCGATAGTGTTGGTGTTTGTACGCGACCAACAGTGGTTAAAAAGAAGCCCCCACTCTTACTATTAAAAGCAGTCATGGCTCGGGTACCATTAATGCCCACTAACCAGTCAGCCTCAGAGCGGCAGCGGGCCGCATCGGCTAAAGGCTGCATATCAATATCTGAACGCAAGCTAGCAAAGCCTTCGCGTATTGCAGCGGGCGTCATGGATTGCAACCAAAGGCGTTGAATCGATTGCGATGCTTTAGCATGCTGTGCAATTAAGCGAAAAATTAACTCGCCTTCACGTCCCGCGTCACAAGCATTAATTAAAGTAGCGACATCTTTTCTTTTAATGAGCCTTTGTAAAACCTTAAGACGTGATTCAGTTTTAGCGATAGGGCGTAAATCAAAATAAGGTGGTACCACTGGCAAGTTTGCAAAAGACCATTTGCCTCGTTTGACCTCAAACTCTTCAGGAGCAGCAATTTCTAATAAATGGCCAACCGCAGAAGAGATAACAAAGTCATCGCTTTCAAAATAATCTTCATGCTTTGTAAAACCACCCAGCGCTTTGGCAATGTCATTGGCAACCGAAGGTTTCTCTGCAATGATCAGTGTCTTTGGGTGATCCACGGTTGAAGTTTTGGAACTGCTTTTGATAGATGCTTTAGCCACGCGTTTGCCTAAATTTGAGCCTGAAATGATGTTTTTAAAGGGGGAAAAGGTTGACCAATTTAAACTAATTCAGTTTTTGGTCTACTACTCACTCCTTTTTTATTATTAACCGATAAATCAAGAAAAGTCCAAAATCACCCTATTCGGATCTTTTTAAGCCCCTTGCTTTCGATGTATTTTTGAGAAAAAAGAGCCTTTAAGGACATTTAAAGCGGGGTTTTCTCAAAAATAAGGTCTTCGAGCACCTCTTTTGGGCTACAAACCAGTTTTGCACCTTGTTGGATTAACTTGTGGCATCCGCCTGAAATTGGGCTACTGATGGGCCCAGGAAGGGCAAAAACCTCCCTTCCCAAATCGGCAGCAATTCTGGCAGTAATCAATGAGCCTGATTTTTCCGCCGCCTCTATCACCACAACCCCCATCGCCAAAGCCGCGATGAGGCGATTGCGTCTTGGGAAATGGAATGGTTTTGGGCCCGACCCCAAGGGGAGCTCAGAGATTAATAGGCCTTGGCGGGTGATTTTTTGAGCTAGAGCAATATGCTCCTTGGGGTAGGTTTGGTCCAGCCCCGTACCGCAAACTGCCACTGTGAAATAGTTTTTGCCAAGATCTAGGGCGGCTTGATGGGCAGCCCCATCGATTCCTTTTGCCAGCCCAGAAACGACGAGGGCACCAGCTTTTGAAAGCGCTTGAGCAAAGACAGCTGCATGATGTAAGCCCCCGCTGCTGGCCACGCGTGAGCCTACGACAGCGATCATTGGCATATTCAATAGGCGCATATCCCCTTTTATATATAGGCATTCTGGGGGGTCATATAAGTCATTGAGGCGAGCAGGGTATTGTGTATCGCCCCGATGAATTTTTAAGATGTCGTTAGCGGAGGGGTTTTGCATAAAATGATTTTGACTTTAGGGGAAATTGGCACAATCAGCACTAGCTGATTCTTCTGTTGGATAATTCCTACATGGCACTATTAAACGTTCTTTGCTATCCAGATCCACGCTTACACAAGGTTGCAAAACCCGTTGCGCAAGTCGACGCACGCATCAAAAAAATCGTGGCAGATATGGCCGACACAATGTATGAAGCCCCAGGTGTTGGCTTAGCAGCAACACAGGTAGATATTCATGAGCGCATTGTGGTCATTGATACATCTGATGAGCAAAATGAATTAAGGGTTTTTATTAACCCAGAGATTATTTGGGCTAGCTCCGAGAAAAAGGTGTGGAGAGAGGGATGTCTTTCCGTGCCAGAATTTTACGATGAAGTCGAAAGGCCCGCCCAGGTCAGAGTGAAAGCTTTAGATCTGGATGGAAAAGAATTTGAAATTGAGGCCGATGGGTTATTGGCTGTTTGTTTGCAGCACGAGTTAGATCATTTGCAGGGCAAGGTATTTGTAGAATATCTATCAATCCTTAAGCGTACTCGTATCTCTCACAAATTAAAAAAGCGTACCAAAGAATTATTGGGTGAGCGCTAAGCGCCCCATGAAAATTGTTTTTGCTGGAACCCCAGAGTTTGCTGCGCAAGCAATGCGATCGATTCATGATGCTGGTCATGAGATTGTTTTGGCCCTGACTCAGCCCGATCGGAAGGCTGGAAGGGGTATGCATCTCCAAGCAAGTCCAGTAAAGGTTTTTGCAAATGAAAATAATATTCCAGTCTTGCAGCCTCAGACATTGAGGCGCAGTAGTGCTGATACACAAAAGCAAGCAGAGGCGGAAGAGCTATATCGACGGCTATTAGACTTAGATTTTGATGCCATGGTCGTAGTGGCTTACGGCTTAATTTTGCCGCAAGAGATTTTAGACATCACTCAGCACCCTGGAAGATATGGCAGCTTTAATATCCACGCTTCATTACTACCAAGATGGCGAGGTGCTGCACCGATTCAAAGGGCTATTGAAGCTGGTGATCAGAAAACAGGCGTATCTATTATGAAAATGGATGCAGGCCTTGATACAGGTGATACAGTTTTAGTAGAGGCATTAAACATTGCTCTTGATGAAAATAGCTCAACCTTGCATGATCGACTGGCAAACATGGGCTCTCGTCTGATTGTACAAACACTGCATGCCTTACAAAAAGAGAGGGCGATAAAAGCTACACCACAAAATAGTCAGGGCGTAATGTATGCGGAAAAAATATTAAAAAGCGAAGCAGAAATTGATTGGTCCCTTAGCGCCCAGGAAATCAATTGTCGAATACGAGCATTTAATCCCTTCCCAGGCGCCACGAGTATTCTTAAGGGCATTCCATTGAAGTGCTGGAATTCACGTTTATCGCTTAACAATGCCCCCGAAGAAACTCAGCGTGCTGGTGAGATTTTAGGGTTCAGCGAAGAAGGGGCATATATTCAGTGCGGCAAGGGCGTCATTGAAATTTTAGAAATGCAAAGACCTGGTAGAAAAAAAATGACTGCAAAAATGTGCTTGCAAGCATTTCTCGAGCAAGAAAATGAGCTGCGCTTTCAGGCAACAACCCAGAGTAAAACAATTTGATTGATTCAAAAAAAATACGCAGTCTACCGCTTTCAGAGGCCATTACTATTGCAGCTCAAGCGGTGGGTGAAGTGTTAAGTGGTAGATCGCTTACAGAGGTTTTGGATGAACTCGAGCCCCATGAGCGACCGATTGTGCAAAGCCTCAGTTTTGATGCTTTACGGAAATGGGTCCGCTCACAGGAACTAATCAAACAGTTCATCCCTAAACCGCCTCCACCAGAAGTTGATCATCTTTTAAGTGTAGCGATTCCATTATTTTTACAGAGCAACGCTGATGGTAATAGTTATGCTGCACACACCATTGTTGATCAGGCAGTGAAAGCCTGTGGTGAATATGACAAGACAATGTATGCCAAAGGGTTGGTGAATGCTGTATTGCGTAAAGTAAGCCTGATAGCTCAAGCAGCAGAAAGCGAAAAAGGCTACGCACCCGATCCCATTCCAATGTTTACCCCGCCTTGGTGGCGAGCTAATCTCAAGCGTCATTATCCCAAGTCATGGCAAGCGATTTTGTTTGCCCAAGCAAAGCGGGCCCCTTTGATATTGCGTGTTAACCAGCAGCAGCAAACGCGAGCTGAGTATCAGAGCTTGCTAAAGGAGGCGGGGATGACTTCAACCCCCATAGAGGAGATAGCGGGCGTGGCCTTACCAGCAGCGTTGTTATTAGATGCACCTGTCCCTGTAGGCGATCTGCCTAACTTTTATAGTGGTGCGGTTTCCGTTCAAGATGCAGGGGCGCAATTAGCCGCTCTCTTGTTGGCCCCTAAAACAGGAGAGCTGGTTCTTGATGCCTGCGCGGCACCTGGCGGAAAAACCGCCCACTTAATGGAGCTAGCAAATTGCGAAATGACGGCACTCGAACTGGACGGCGAGCGTATTGGAAAAATTAGTGGGAATTTAGATCGCCTTCATTTGCATAAAGACAATGTAAAAGTTGTGCGAGGAGATGCATCTAAGCAGGGTTGGTGGGATGGGGTCCTTTTTGACAAAATCTTGTTAGATGCTCCTTGCTCAGCCTCTGGAATTGTTTCTAGGCACCCGGATATTCCTTTTTTGAGGCGCGAAGCGGACATCAAAGCTTTGCAACAAAAACAGAGAGCCATTTTGACCCAGGCCTGGAAGATGCTCAAGCCTGAAGGGCTGCTGCTTTATGTAACTTGCTCCATTTTTCCTGAAGAGGGTGAGGAGCAGGCCTTATGGTTTGCTGCGGAGCACGGCAATGCGGTACGATTAGATGCTCCTGGGCAGATTTTGCCCACAGAAGTAAATGATGGCTTTTACTATGCTTTGTTTAAGAAAAATGGACCATGAGCCACAGCATTAAACAATTTATCTTTTTGTGCCTGTTGTTATTCGGTATGCATGTATCAACCGCCAGTGCAGAGGGAATCAAAATTAAATCCTTCGAATTGGAGCGAGTGGATGGTGATTGGCTTTTAAATGCTGCATTCCAAATTGAGTTGGCTCCGGGTTTAGAAGATGCAGTACAAAAAGGCGTGGTCCTTTTTTTTCAGACAGAGTTTGAGCTAACCCGTGGCCGTTGGTATTGGTTCGAAGAAAAAGCAGTGTTAGCTCAAAGACAAACACGCCTTTCATACCAGCCGCTCACTCAACAGTTTCGAATTGCCTCTGAGGGCTTTACTTTTACAGCCCCAACAATTTTTGAGGCACTTCAGGCAGTTGGCAGTATTGGTGGTTGGCGAGTCATTGACAATGCTCAGCTTGACCAAGGCAAGCCTTATGCGGCTGGCCTAAGAATGGTGCTTGACCTGAGCAAACTACCAAAGCCATTTCAGGTCAATGCATTAAATAATCGGGATTGGAACGTATCGAGTGACTGGTATCGCTTTCCTTTTTCTCCCACAGGCCCTAATTTGATAAAGCGATGAGCCTATTAGATCGCCTTTCCAAGCTTGACCTTTTTTTATCGGGGCCTTGGAGAAAAAAAGTCATTCCAGTTGCCATAGGAATGATTGGGGTATTTGCACTACTGCTCTTAGTGCTGCTATCACTCGCATCATCTAATACGCAGTTTTTTGAAAATTACTTCATTTGGCTTTATGCAGCTAATGTGGTGATTGGTATTTGTCTTACGCTAGTGATCTTCGCATTGGCATCCGTCATTGCCGTACGTTGGTATCGTGGGCATTTCGGCACTCGTCTGGTAGCAAAGTTGGCCATGATTTTTGCTTTAGTAGGTGTGGTGCCTGGTTTAATTTTGTACGGGGTTTCTTTGCAGTTCGTATCACGTAGTATTGAAACCTGGTTTGATGTGAAGGTCGAGTCTGCCCTAGAGGCTGGACTTGAACTAGGTCGTGCCACTTTAAGCAGCTCTTTGCAAGAGCTGCAAGACGAGGGCCGGATTGTGACCGATCAAATTCGTAGTATCCCTAATATTGCTAGCCCCGCAGAACTCACTTTATTGATTTCAAGAATGCGAGATCAATTTGGCATTCAAGAAATCACTATCTTTGATAGCCATCAGGTGCTGATTGCAACTGCTGCCTCAGGCGCGCTGATTAAACAGTCCCCCTCTCCGAGTCAAGAGCTGATGGTTCAGGCTTCTAAGGTCGGCCATGTCAGCATCATTGATGAGCCAAGCTCTGCCAGCGGCTCCCAAGAATATTTATTGCGAGTAGTGCTTCCGATGGTTAAAGAGGCCTCTATTAGCACACGTGGATTTGGCCTCAATACACAGTATCAAAAAGAGCTTTGGTATCTTCAGCTAGTAAAGACTGTTCCTGAGGGAATTACCAAAAATTCTCTCGCCGTTCAGGCTGCCTATAGTGACTATCAAGAAAAGTCCTTAGGTCGATCGGGTTTGCGAAAAATGTTTGTGGGCACCCTAACGCTGACTCTTTTCTTTGCAGTGTTTGTGGCGATCACGCTGGCATTAATATTAGGCCGCCAACTAGCGCGCCCTCTCCTGATGTTGTTAAGGGGAACCCAAGCTGTTGCGCAGGGTGATTTGTCGCCTAAGCCAGAATTAGACACTGGCGATGAGTTGGGTATGCTTACTCGACAATTTAATGTCATGACTAAGCAGTTATCAGATACCCGCACTTCTTTGCAGGAGTCAAAGAGCTTTTTGGAGACTGTATTAGGAAACCTAACAGCAGGCGTTTGCATTTTTGATAGAGAATACAAAGTAGTCTCAAGCAATGCTGGTGCCGACAGAATTTTTGGCCAAGATCTAACCCATTTAGCGGGCGGTCCATTAAGTCATAGCCCCTCTTTATTGGAGTTTGAAGATGCCATTAAAGAGGGTTTTGCTACCATGAGACTGGCAGTTGGCAGTGATGACACTAAAAAGAAGGGATTAAATGGAGGACAAAAAAGCGCATCTGTTTGGCAAAAACAGATCCAATTACATGCCACCAACGAATATGAAAACGAACTCGGCGTTACTTTATTTGTACGAGGCACTGAATTAACTACTGATTTGAGAATGGTCGTATTTGATGACATCACTGACGTAGTCACTGCCCAAAGATCGATTGCCTGGAGCGAAGTGGCCAGAAGATTGGCCCACGAGATTAAAAATCCATTAACACCTATTCAGCTATCTGCCGAAAGATTGCAGCATAAGCTCGCTGGGAAGCTGAGCCCTGAGCAAGAAGAGATGATGAATCGTAGTACGGAAACCATCATTGGCCAAGTAAAGGCCATGAAAGAAATGGTGAACGACTTTAGAGATTTTGCAAAGACGCCAACCCCGCAACTAAAGCCGATCTCTATTAATACTTTAACCACAGAAATCTTAGGTTTGTATGAGGGTAGCTCGATTCGTACGCAATTGGACCCAGAGTGCCCAGACATCATGGGAGACCCTACTCAGTTGAGGCAAGTGATCCACAATCTTCTTCAAAACGCCCAAGATGCTACCTTGGAGGGTAAGAAGCAAAACGAGCCTGTTGAAGTTAAAACGGAGCTAGCTCCCTATGGAGAGCAAAATGGGGTGGTGCAAAACGCAGTACGACTAACAATAAGTGATAGCGGAACTGGTTTTCCAGCTAAGATATTGGCAAGAGCGTTTGAGCCGTATGTAACTACAAAGATTAAAGGCACGGGATTGGGTTTGGCGGTTGTTAAGAAAATCATTGAAGATCATGCTGCCAAAATAGAAATCCGCAACCGTATGCGGGGAGATGAAGTGATTGGTGCGCAAGTTTCGGTTTTGTTTATGAATTTAGCAAAAGAGGCAGCCTAAGGATGGCTAGTATTTTGGTTGTTGATGACGAGATGGGAATTCGTGAGCTTCTCAATGAGATTCTCACGGATGAAGGCCATACTGTGTACGCAGCAGAGAGCGCTGTGCAGGCCCGTACTATTCGTGAACAAATGCGACCCGATCTTGTTTTGCTGGATATTTGGATGCCCGATACCGATGGCATTACTTTATTAAAGGAGTGGTCTAAGACTGGTCAACTAACCATGCCAGTAGTCATGATGTCTGGACATGCCACGATAGACACAGCAGTTGAAGCTACGCGCATTGGCGCACTAAATTTTTTAGAAAAACCGATTGCACTACAAAAGCTTCTCAAAACGGTAAACAAGGCCTTAGAGCTTTCTCCTAAGTACATTGAGCCGGAAGAAGAAAAGGCTGTGCAAACAAGTTCGCCTTCGAATGTAAGCCTAAAATCGGCTATTACTGAGGCTCCAAGTCAAGCACCTGCAGAGGGAGAGTACATTAGTGGAATTGCAAAAAACTATTTTGATCTTCCCCTGAGAGAGGCACGTGATTTATTCGAGAAGGCTTATTTTGAGCATCAAATGCAAATCATGGGCGGAAGTATGACTAAGATTTCGGACTACACCGGTCTTGAGCGCACGCATCTATATCGCAAACTCAAAGCGCTAGGAATTGATACCTCTCGCAACAAAGGCGAACAATAGAGCCTTGGACAACTATTCTTGGTGCTAGTGTTTGTCACAGGCATTGACATATTGAAAGTATCGGCATTGCGAGGGACGGCAGCGCCCGCTCAAGCGATACATTTTTTTCGGAATAATTCCCATGGAAATTAAGGTTAACTTTCTTGATAAGCTTCGCCTTGAAGCTAAGTTCGATGACTTCACGGTAATTTCTGATCAACCTATCCGGTATAAGGGCGAAGGTTCGGCCCCTGGCCCATTTGATTATTTTTTAGCCTCATCTGCCCTGTGTGCGGCTTATTTTGTAAAGCTGTACTGTGACACTCGCAATATTCCTACTGAAAATATTCGCCTCTCGCAGAATAATATTGTTGATCCAGAAAATCGCTATCAGCAGATTTTTAAGATTCAAGTTGAGCTGCCGGACGACATCTCTGCCAATGATCGTCAGGGTATTTTGCGATCTATTGAACGCTGTACAGTGAAAAAAGTAGTGCAGGCCGGGCCAGAGTTTGTGATTGAAGAAGTGAAGAATTTAGATGAGGATACACAGGCTTTACTGGCCCTTAAATCAGATTCGGGCGATAGTACTTATATCTCCGGCAAGGATCTACCGCTAGAGCAAACCATTGCCAATATGTCTGAGGTCTTAGCCAATCTGGGAATCAAGATTGAAATCGCTTCGTGGCGCAATATCATTCCCAATGTTTGGTCTTTACATATTCGTGATGCGCATTCCCCGATGTGTTTTACCAACGGCAAAGGAGCAACAAAGAAAAGCGCACTCGCGTCAGCTTTGGGCGAGTATATAGAGCGACTCAGCCATAACCATTTTTATGCCGGCACATTCTGGGGCGAAGATATCGCTAACAAAGCATTTGTACATCACCCAGATGAGCGTTGGTTTAAGCCCACCTCGAATGATGGCCTGCCATTAGAAATTTTAGATGAGCATTGCTTAAAAATATTTAATCCCGATGGTGATTTACGTGGCTCCCATTTAATCGATACCAATTCTGGTAATGCACAGCGCGGTATCTGTTCATTACCGTATGTGCGTCAGTCAGATGGCAAGACCATTTATTTTCCATCTAACCTCGTTGAAAATCTTTATGTCAGCAATGGCATGAGTGCTGGTAATACCTTAGCTGAGGCGCAGGTGCAATGCCTATCGGAAATTTTCGAGCGGGCCGTGAAGCGCGAAATTTTAGAGGGAGAAATTGCTTTGCCGGATGTGCCTCAGAAAGTTCTTGAGAAATTTCCTAGCATCTTGGCCGGCATTCGGGGCTTAGAAGATCAAGGCTTTCCGGTTTTGGTTAAGGACGCATCCCTAGGCGGGGTCTATCCAGTAATGTGCGTTACTTTGATGAATCCTCGGACAGGCGGAGTGTTTGCATCATTTGGTGCGCACCCAAGTCTAGAGGTGGCGCTGGAGCGAAGCTTGACAGAGCTTCTTCAAGGGCGCAGCTTAGAGGGCCTGAATGATTTGCCCCCGCCTACTTTTGCAAGTGAAGCGCTTACTGAGCCAAATAACTTTGTTGAACATTTCATTGATTCGAGCGGTATTGTGTCATGGCGCTTTTTCAGCGCAAAATCAGATTACGATTTCGTTGAATGGGACTTCTCTAGCGAAGGCGAAAACTCTAATGCTAAAGAGGCTACAACCTTATTTGGCATTCTCAAGATAATGGGCAAAGAAGTGTATATGGCAACTTACGATCAGCTGGGCGCAAGCGCATGTAGGATTTTAGTCCCTGCTTATTCTGAGATCTATCCGATAGAAGATTTAATTTGGGATAACACTAACAAAGCATTGCTCTTCCGTGCCGATATCTTGAATCTACATTGTCTGGATGATGCTAGCCTGGCGGCGCTACTTGAGAGGCTGGAGAATAACGAACTAGACGATTATGGCGATGTTGCTACATTGATTGGTATCGAGTTTGATGAGAACACACCTTGGGGTCAGCTGACGGTTTTAGAGTTAAAGATGTTGATTCATTTAGCCTTGAATCAACTCGATGATGCGCATGAGCTAGTTGGGGCCCTCTTGCAATATAACGACAATACAGTCGAGCGAAAATTGTTTTATCAAGCTTTAAATGCGGTTCTTGAGATCGCCCTGGATGATGATTTAGAGCTAAGCGATTACCTAATGAATTTCCGTCGGATATTTGGGGGCGAAAGAATGGACGCCGTATTGGGCTCAGTAGATGGAAGCATACGTTTTTATGGCTTGACCCCAACTAGTATCAAACTAGAGGGGCTTGATAGGCATCGCCGCCTACTCGACAGTTATAGAAAGTTGCATGCTGCTCGGTCCAGGGCTGCTACGATAGCTAGTTAGTTATGACTACTTCTAGTAACACTATCCTTCGAAATATAAAGGAAGTCGTCATTATTGGGGATGGCTTTGCCGCTGCAGTGATGGTGATCCATCTCTTGCGTCGTGGTGTCGATCCTTCTGCGCTTGTATTGCTTGGCTCAGGGGAATTAGGTAAAGGGAGTGCATATAACTGCATTAACCCATTTTTTCGTTTAAATGTCCGCGAAGACCTGCCCTCAGTGTTTTCTGAGGACCCATTGCATTTTGCA
>JBILYO010000086.1:0-8863 GCA_044377685.1 Polynucleobacter sp.
TACCAAAGTTACTCTGAATATGGGTTTAGGTGATGCCGTGAACGATAAGAAAATTATCGAAAATGCAGTTGGCGATTTAACTAAAGTTGCGGGCCAAAAGCCAGTTGTAACTAAGGCTAAAAAAGCGATTGCAGGTTTCAAAATTCGTCAAGGCTACCCAATTGGTGCCATGGTGACATTGCGTGGTCAACGCATGTACGAATTCTTGGATCGTTTCGTTACTGTTGCATTACCACGCGTACGTGACTTCCGTGGAATCTCCGGTAAAGCATTTGACGGCCGCGGTAATTACAACATCGGTGTTAAAGAGCAAATTATTTTCCCTGAAATCGAATACGACAAGATTGATGCCCTCCGTGGTCTCAATATTAGTATTACGACGACTGCTAAGTCTGACGAAGAAGCAAAAGCTTTGTTGGCTGCATTCAAATTCCCTTTCCGCAATTAAGAGGCTAACGTGGCAAAACTTTCCCTGATTGAGCGCGAAAAAAAGCGCGCAAAAACTGTAGAGAAGTACGCTGTCAAGCGTACTGAACTAAAAGCGATCATTGCTGATCAATCACGCAGCGATGAAGAACGTTATGAAGCTCGCTTGAAGCTACAGGCACTTCCACGTAACGCAAGTCCGATTCGTCAAAGAAATCGTTGTTCGTTAACCGGTCGTCCGCGCGGTGTATTCAGCAAGTTTGGTTTAGCGCGTAGCAAAATTCGTGAAATTGCCTTTCGTGGCGAAATCCCCGGTATCACCAAGGCCAGCTGGTAAGCGGCGAAAGAATTAGGAGAACTCATGAGTATCAGCGATCCAATCGCCGACATGTTGACAAGGATCCGCAATGCGCAAGCAGTGCAGAAACCCATAGTCATGATGCCGTCGTCAAAAGTTAAAGTAGCCATCGCAAAAGTTTTACAAGATGAAGGCTATATCGAGAGTTTTGAAATCAAAGGTGAAGCAGCTAAACCAGTGCTCCATATCGATCTCAAATACTATGCAGGTCGCCCTGTTATTGAGCGTATTGACCGTGTATCAACGCCAAGTCTACGTATCTATAAAGGCCGCCATGACATTCCAGAAGTAATGAATGGCTTGGGCATTGCAATTATTTCAACCCCTCAAGGCGTAATGACAGACCGCAAAGCACGTGCAACAGGCGTGGGCGGCGAAGTTATTTGCTACGTAGCCTAAGGAGAGAAATATGTCCCGCGTAGGTAAATCACCAATTACAGTTCCTAAGGGCGCTGAAATCAACATCAACGGTGCAACTGTTACTGTTAAAGGCCCATTGGGCACTTTGACCCACAACCTGCATCCTTCTGTTGGTTTGAAGCAAGAAGATGGCGTATTGACGGTTGTTATAAATAACGACTCACCAGAATCTGGTGCTCAGTCAGGTACTGCGCGCGCTTTGGTTAATAACATGGTTGTTGGCGTAACTGCTGGCTTTGAGCGTAAGCTCAGCTTGGTGGGCGTTGGTTACCGTGCCCAAGCACAAGGCGAAACATTGAAGTTGCAGTTAGGTTTCTCTCACGACATTATTTACAACTTGCCAAAGGGTGTAAAAGCAGAGACTCCAACGCAAACTGAAATCATTATTAAAGGCTCCAGCAAGCAGCAAGTTGGCCAGGTCGCAGCTGAAGTTCGCGCATATCGTTCACCAGAGCCATATAAAGGCAAGGGTGTTCGCTATGTCGATGAGGTTGTGCATCTGAAAGAAACTAAGAAGAAGTAAGCGAGATTAGAAAATGAATAAAGACGAATCCAGACAAAGACGCGCTCGGCAGACTCGTATTCGCATTGCCGAAGCTCAGGCAAATCGCTTAACAGTTATCCGTAGCAATACTCATATTTCTGCTCAGGTTTATAGCCCATGCGGAACCAAGGTTGTAGCTGCTGCTTCAACAATGGAAAAAGAATTACGCCAGGCGATTAAAAACGGCGGCAACGCTGAGGCTGCAAAACAAATCGGCAAGTTAGTTGCTGAGCGTGCTGTTAAGGCAGGCATTGTTGATGTTGCTTTTGATCGCTCCGGTCATCGTTATCACGGTCGTATTAAGGCCTTAGCTGAAGCTGCGCGTGAAGCCGGCCTGAAGTTCTAATAGGGTTTAGGAAAAAACATGGCAAAAATGCAAACTAAGATGCAAAACGAAGAGCGTGATGATGGTCTTCGAGAGAAGATGATCGCGGTCAATCGCGTAACTAAAGTGGTAAAGGGCGGACGAATTCTCGGCTTTGCTGCACTCACTGTAGTTGGCGATGGCGATGGCCGTATCGGCATGGGTAAAGGTAAATCTAAAGAAGTTCCAGTAGCTGTTCAAAAAGCAATGGATGAAGCACGTCGCAAGATGATTAAGGTTTCCTTACGCAAGGGTACCTTGCAACACACTGTGACTGGTCAACATGGCGCCTCACGCGTCCTGATTTCTCCAGCTAAAGATGGTACGGGAATTATTGCCGGTGGCCCAATGCGTGCGATTTTTGACGTAATGGGCGTAACGAACGTGGTTGCTAAGTCACTCGGGTCTACAAACCCATATAACTTGGTTCGCGCAACCATTGATGGTTTGAGCAAGATGAGTACTCCTGCTGAGATTGCTGCTAAACGCGGTAAATCAGTTGAAGAGATTCTCGGCTAATACCCAAAGATTAGGAATCTATAAATGACAACATCTAACTCTAAAGTCAAACTGCAATTAGTACGCAGCTTGATCGGCACACGCGAAAGCCATCGTGCAACTGTTCGTGGCTTAGGCCTTGGTCGCATCAATTCAGTTTCTGAATTGGAAGACACACCAGCGGTTCGCGGCATGATTAATAAAGTTTCTTACCTAGTTAAAGTTGTTGGTTAACTAGCAAGCAAATAGGCAAATAATATGGAACTCAATACACTTAAGCCCGCTGAGGGCTCCAAGAAAAACCGTCGTCGCGTGGGTCGCGGCATTGGTTCTGGCTTGGGTAAAACTGCTGGCCGTGGTCATAAAGGTCAAAAATCTCGTTCGGGTGGTTTCCACAAGGTTGGATTTGAAGGCGGTCAGATGCCGATGTATCGTCGCTTGCCAAAACGTGGCTTCGTGTCTTTAACACGTCGTCATGTGGGTCAAATCACTTTGAATGATTTAGCAAAGATCAATTTGCCAGAAGTGGACTTATTGGTTTTGAGGGCTCATGGTTTTGCTGGTGAGCAAATCAGTTCCGTGAAGGTCATTAAGACAGGTGAGCTCAAGATTGCTGTAACCCTTAAGGGCATTGCTGCAACTGCTGGTGCAAAAACAGCGATTGAAGCGGCTGGCGGAAAATTAGTTGAGTTGGTTTAACGGGCTCTTATAAGTAAATATGGCATTAGCACCTACCAATAACGTAAGCACTGGAGCAGCAGGAGGCAAGTTTGGAGAATTACGCCAACGCTTGATTTTCTTGCTGTTAGCTCTGCTCGTGTTCCGTTTAGGTGCTCATATTCCTGTTCCTGGAATTGATCCTGATCAGCTGGCACAGTTATTTGCTGAGCAAAAAGACGGTATCTTGGGAATGTTTAATCTATTCTCGGGTGGTGCGCTTTCACGCTTTACAGTTTTTGCTTTGGGAATCATGCCCTACATCTCTGCATCGATCATCATGCAGTTGATGACGATTGTCATTCCTACTTTAGAGGCTCTGAAAAAAGAAGGTCAAGCAGGTCAACGCAAGATTACTCAATATACCCGTTATGGCACTGTACTTTTAGCGACCTTCCAAGCATTGGGAATCTCTGTTGCTTTACAAGCTCAACCAGGTTTAGTAATTAATCCAGGTTTAATATTTGAAATCAATACTGTAGTTACGTTAGTTACTGGAACCATGTTCTTAATGTGGCTAGGCGAACAAATTACTGAGCGTGGTTTAGGTAACGGTATTTCCATCATTATTTTTGGCGGTATTGTTTCTGGCTTGCCTTCTGCCATCGGCAGCTTACTTGAGTTGGTTCGTACTGGCTCAATGAACATTATTTCTGCATTGCTCATCGTAGTTATTTGCGTGGCAGTGACTTATTTTGTGGTGTTTGTAGAGCGTGGTCAGCGTCGTATTTTGGTGAACTACGCTAAGCGTCAAGTTGGTAACAAGATTTATGGTGGTCAATCTTCTTATTTCCCATTGAAGCTGAACATGGCTGGTGTTATTCCTCCAATTTTTGCTTCATCGATTATTTTATTCCCGGCAACGATTGCTGGCTGGTTTACTTCGGGTGAGCCAACTAATATGTTTAGCAGAATCATTAAGGACTTGGCTGCAACATTGGCTCCAGGTCAGCCTGTATATACCATTTTGTATGGCGCCGCGATTGTTTTCTTCTGTTTTTTCTACACTGCTTTGGTATTTAATAGCCGTGATACAGCAGATAACCTAAAGAAAAGTGGCGCGTTTGTTCCTGGTATTCGTCCTGGCGATCAGACAGGTCGCTATATCGATAAGATCTTGGTGCGTCTGACTTTAGCTGGTTCTATTTATATGGTTTTGGTTTGCTTGTTACCAGAATTTTTAGTCTTGAAGTACAACGTGCCGTTTTATTTCGGTGGTACTTCATTGTTGATTATTGTTGTTGTTGCAATGGATTTTATGTCACAAGTTCAGTCATTCGTAATGCAACAGCAGTACGGCTCTTTGATGAAAAAAGCTAACTTTAAGATGGGCGCTTAACTGAATGTCTAAAGACGATGTAATTCAGATGGCGGGAGAAATAGTAGAGAATTTGCCGAATGCAATGTTTCGCGTGAAGCTAGAAAACGGACATGTAGTTCTTGGCCATATTTCCGGAAAGATGCGGATGCATTACATCCGTATTTTGCCAGGAGATAAGGTAACGGTGGAGATGACTCCATATGACCTGACAAGAGCCAGAATTATTTTCCGGGCGAAGTAAAGATTAAGTAGTACCTATTTTTAAGAGGTGAGTTATGAAAGTTTTAGCATCCGTTAAGTGTATTTGCAGAAATTGCAAGATCATTAAGCGCAAACGCGTTGTGCGTGTGATCTGTTCTTCAGATGCACGTCATAAGCAGCGTCAAGGCTGATCTGGTTAATTAAGAGGAAATCTCATGGCACGTATCGCTGGGGTAAACATCCCAAATCATCAACATACTGTTATCGGTTTAACAGCAATTTTTGGCATTGGCACAACTCGTGCTAACAAAATTTGTAAAACCACAGGTGTTGCTATCGACAAAAAAGTAAAAGATCTTACTGACGCTGACTTAGAAAAGCTGCGTGATGAAGTAGGCAAGTTCATCACTGAGGGTGATCTTCGTCGTGAAGTAACTATGAGCATCAAGCGTTTGATGGACTTAGGTTGCTACCGTGGCGTACGTCATCGTAAGGGTTTGCCTGTGCGTGGACAGCGTACGAAGACGAATGCGCGTACCCGCAAGGGCCCACGTAAGTCTGGCGTGCAACTGAAGAAATAATCAAGAAAGTTTATTGACATGGCAAAACAACAATCCGCTTCCGCCGCTTCACAGCGCACTCGTAAGAAGGTTAAAAAGAACGTCGCTGACGGTATTGCACACGTTCACGCTTCTTTTAATAACACCATCATTACGATTACTGATCGTCAAGGAAATGCACTTTCATGGGCAACTTCTGGCGGCCAAGGCTTCAAAGGCTCACGTAAGTCAACACCTTTTGCTGCTCAGGTAGCTGCAGAAGTTGCTGGTAAAGCTGCCGTTGAATGCGGTATTAAGAACTTGGAAGTTCAGATCAAGGGTCCAGGCCCAGGTCGTGAATCAGCAGTTCGTGCATTGAACTCATTGGGTATCAAGATCACTGAGATTCAAGATGTAACTCCAGTTCCACATAATGGTTGTCGTCCTCCTAAGCGTCGTCGTATCTAAGCTAGGAAGTAGTTGTCAAAAGTTTTAGTAGTTTTTTTTAAAAGCCCACTGTTCATCTGATTTAAAGGGTGAACTCACCGTCGGTCGTAAGACCGCGGCAAAGAAAGGAAAGCATCGTGGCACGTTATTTAGGGCCTAAGGCCAAGTTAGCACGTCGGGAAGGTACCGATTTATTTTTAAAGAGCGCACGTCGCGCCCTGTCAGACAAGTGCAAGTTAGATACTAAGCCTGGTCAACATGGTCGTACGTCTGGATCAAGAACATCTGACTACGGTAATCAATTGCGTGAAAAGCAAAAGGTTAAGCGTATGTATGGAATTTTAGAGCGTCAGTTCCGTCGTTACTTCGCAGAAGCTGAGCGTCGTAAGGGTAATACTGGCTCTACATTGCTCCAGTTGTTAGAGTCACGTCTCGATAACGTGGTCTATCGCATGGGCTTTGGCTCTACGCGCGCTGAAGCACGCCAATTGGTTTCTCATTGTTCAATTTTGCTCAATGGCAGTCCAGTCAATATCCCATCCATTCAGGTTAAACCTGGTGATGTGGTTGCAATTCGCGAGAAAGCGAAGAAGCAAGCTCGCATTACCGAATCACTTAATTTAGTTCAGCAAATGTCTGCCGTTAATTGGGTTTCAGTTGACGCAACGAAGCTTGAAGGAACATTTAAGCAAGTGCCAGACCGCGAAGACATCAGCGGTGAAATTAATGAAAGTTTGATCGTCGAATTGTATTCACGCTAATTAGGCACTCTCAAGGAAAAAATATGCAAACAAATTTGCTCAAGCCAAAAATTATTTCTGTTGAAGCGCTTACTGCCAACCAAGCTAAGGTTGTTATGGAGCCGTTCGAGCGTGGCTATGGCCACACACTCGGAAACGCATTACGTCGCGTTCTTTTGTCCTCGATGGTTGGATATGCGCCAACTGAAGTAGCCATTGCAGGTGTAGTTCATGAGTACTCTACATTAGATGGAGTACAAGAGGACGTAGTAAATCTCTTGTTAAACCTCAAAGGTATCGTATTTAAGTTGCAGTCACGTGATGAAGTCACTATCAATTTGCGCAAAGAAGGTCCAGGCGTTGTTACAGCAAAAGATATTGACTTACCACACGATGTAGAGATCATCAACCCTGATCACGTCATTGCTCATTTATCTGCTGGCGGTAAGCTAGACATGCAGATCAAGGTTGAAAAAGGTCGTGGCTATGTTCCAGGTAACGTTCGTCAATACAATGATGAAACTACCAAGATCATCGGCCGCATCGTATTAGATGCCTCATTTAGTCCAGTAAGTCGCGTTAGCTATGCTGTTGAATCTGCCCGTGTTGAGCAACGTACTGATCTTGATCGTCTTGTTATGACTATCGAAACCAATGGTGTGTTGTCTCCAGAAGAAGCTATTCGTCAAGCGGCGACCATCTTGGTAGACCAGTTGGTGGTATTCGCAGCGCTTGAAAGCAGTGAAGTATCTGGAGATCTCGCTCCAAGCCGCTCTTCAATGGTTGACCCAATGTTGATGCGTCCTGTTGATGATCTTGAGCTTACAGTACGCTCTGCAAACTGCTTGAAGGCTGAGAACATTTACTATATCGGCGACTTGATTCAGCGCACAGAGAATGAATTGTTGAAGACGCCTAATTTAGGTCGTAAGTCTTTGAATGAAATCAAAGACGTTTTGGCTGCTCGTGGCTTAAGTCTTGGCATGAAACTCGAAAGCTGGCCTCCAGCTAACCTCGAGAAATAATTAGAAAGGAAGCATCATGCGTCACGGAAACGGCTTACGCAAACTAAATAGAACATCTTCACATCGCTTAGCGATGTTGCGCAACATGTCTAATTCTCTTTTGGAGCATGAAGTGATTAAAACCACTTTGCCAAAAGCAAAAGAATTACGGATGGTTGTTGAGCCTTTGATTACTTTGGGTAAAAAAGATAACTTGGCAAATCGTCGCTTGGCATTTAACCGCACTCGTGATCGCGATATCGTGGCTAAACTCTTCACTGAGCTTGGTCCACGCTATGCAGCACGGCCAGGTGGCTATCTTCGTATTTTGAAGTTTGGCTTCCGTCATGGTGATAATGCGCCAATGGCTTTGGTTGAGTTGGTTGATCGTCCAGAAGTTGAAGAAACAGCAGCTGTAGCACAAGAGGCTTAAGTCTGCAGTTATTTAAAAAGCCAGGCTTCGGTCTGGCTTTTTTCATTTATAGGTTTATAAATACGGTATGTCTCAAAACCCTTCACTCAATCTCAATAAGCTTCTTGTGGTCGTTACGAGTCTTCCCAATACGGAAACTGCCAAAAATTTAGCTCGTGCCTTAGTGGATGCAAGAATGGCTGCCTGTGTGCAATTGATGGATGGTGTGCAATCGTTTTACCATTGGGATGCTAAGGTTATTGAGGAACATGAGGTTCTCTTGTCTGCAAAAACTACCGGAACCAAGTGGCTAGAAATCTCTCAATTTATCCAAGATCACCACCCTTATGATCTTCCCGAGATCCTCGCATTTTCACCAGAGCAATATGCTGCCCAATACGGCGAGTGGGTGCAAGCTGAGGTAAATTAGAAGACATGAGAATGCCATCCTTATTGAAGCAGATTTTTGTGATACTTGCGCTGCTATCGGTGCAAGCATTGCCTGCACAAGTCTTCTTACCACCTGAAAAGGCATTTAAGGTAGAAGCAAATTGGCTAGAAAAATCTAATCAGATTGAAATTGAATTTTTTCCAGCCAAGGGCTATTACATTTATCAAGAATCTCTTCAATTTGAGCTTGGTTCTGAGCTTGACAAGCTAGTCAATATCAAGCCTGCATTACCAATGGGTATCGAAAAGTTTGATGAAAATTTTCAGAAAAAAATGCAGATTTATAAGCAACCATTCATGGTCTTACTTCAAGCAAAACCGGAGCCCAGTAAGCCCATTCATATTGAAGTAACCCTTCAAGGGTGTGCAGAGGCAGGAATATGCTATCCCCCCATGACCCTGAAATTTTTACTTGCAGGCCC
>JBILYO010000087.1:0-8847 GCA_044377685.1 Polynucleobacter sp.
AACGAGTCACGACCGGGCCTGGGTATGCTGCAATCACTGTCACTTGCACACCGAATTCAGCTAACTTGCGCTCGATCAGGCGCGAAGTAAATTCCAATACCTCAGCAGAAATCGTTTCTTTCACTTCGGGTACTGGATCTAAAAGCGCTAAAGGTGGTAACTCTGAATCTGGAATATCCACAAATAAGGGCTGCTGTTTTTCACGCTCGACACGAGCACTTTTAAGAATTTCTACTGGAGCTCGCACAATTTGCACGGGTGCTGCCACTTCCACACGACCACGAAACTCTTCGACATACTCTTCACGCTCTTCGGCAGCGGCTTCACCTAATTTACGATCCGCTTCGCTATCACGACGCTCGAGAATACGGTGATATGAAACCTCTAGAAAGCGCCCTACTTTTTCAGCGGCGTCCATCCAAGAAAAATGGAGAAATAAAGATAGACCAGCACATAAGCCAAACAATAGAACTAAGGTAGCGCCCGTAAAACCCAGAGACATTTGAAGGGGGTCGCCAATGAGTTCACCCAAAATGCCGCCAGGAGGTCTTGGAAGCTCCCAGGCTAACGAATGAAGGCGGATGGACTCAAGACCCATACTGCAAATCAAAGTCAGCCCAAAGCCCAGCCAACGAACTATCAGGGAGTCTGGTTTAGCCTCAGGATCTGGTGGCAAAGGGATGCTCCAAAGCTCACGCCAGCCTTGTAGCACACGGCGGCCAAATAAGGCAACCCACCAAAACGCTGAAACGCCAAAGATATAGAGCAATAAATCAGCAAAATAGGCACCAAAACGACCGCCCAGGTTTTTAGGACTCTCAAAACTGGCATGGGACCAAGCGGGATCGGCCTTGGAATAAGTCAACAGGATGGCAAATAAGCCCAGGCACAAACCTACGGAGATGAACCAGCGAGCCTCTAGGAGTAGGCGGGGCATCCTGCCCTGCCCGGGATTATCAGGGGACTGGGGAATCTTAGACTTCGGATATGCGGTTCTTGCCATGTTCTACCGATTGTAAACAAGCAAACCTATAATTTGCATATGAATACAAATACACCCAAACACTCCAAAGTACTAATTCTCGGTTCTGGCCCTGCCGGCTATACAGCAGCGGTTTATGCCGCCAGAGCCAATTTAAACCCTACCCTTATTACTGGCCTAGCTCAAGGTGGCCAATTAATGACTACTACGGATGTAGAAAACTGGCCTGCTGATCCCGATGGCGTTCAAGGTCCCGAACTCATGGATCGCTTTTTAAAGCATGCTGAGCGCTTTAATACTGAGATCATTTTTGACCATATTCATACTGCAGCCCTCACAGAAAAGCCAATTCGTCTAGTAGGTGATTCTGGAACCTATACCTGCGATGCCTTAATTATTTCTACTGGCGCCTCTGCTCAATATATTGGTTTACCGAGCGAAGAGGCATTCATGGGTCGCGGAGTTTCTGGTTGCGCAACTTGTGATGGCTTCTTTTATCGCAATCAAGATGTTTGCGTAGTGGGTGGTGGTAATACTGCAGTTGAAGAAGCGCTTTACCTAACCGGTATTGCAAAAAAGGTTACGGTGATTCATCGTCGCGATAAGTTCCGCTCTGAACCTATACTGATTGATCGCCTGATGGCAAAAGTAGCCGAAGGCAAAGTGGAGCTCAAACTCAACTGCACACTTGATGAAGTTCTTGGCGATGACAAAGGTGTAACGGGCGTGCGCATTAAAAAACAAGATGGTAGTACTGAAGATATTGCAGTCACTGGTGCCTTTATTGCCATTGGTCACAAACCGAATACCGAGCTCTTTATTGGCCAACTGGAAATGAACAATGGTTATATCAAAACTCACTCAGGTCTAGAGGGTAATGCCACCGCTACCAACATTGCTGGTGTATTCGCATCAGGCGACGTTCAAGATCATATCTACCGTCAAGCGATTACGAGTGCTGGCACAGGTTGTATGGCTGCATTAGATGCGCAGCGTTATTTGGAAACTTTGTCCTAAGTTTTTAATGATTGGGTAATAAAAAAACGCCTAGCAATGCTAGGCTTTTTTATTTAAGGAGTGCTATTTAAACCCAATTCTCAAGGGCAAGATTTGGGACTCTTTTAAATTCAGACAAATTATTTGTCACCAAAGTTAAACCGTGACTTCTTGCATGAGCCGCAATATGAATATCATTGACTCCAATAGGCTTACCATTGCGCTCTAAAAATGCTTTTATTTGCCCGTAATGCTGAGTTGCATTAATGTCATAAGGGAGAACCTCTAAATGACTTATAAAGTCCTCAATATTATTGAGATTTTTTTCTACTTGCTTACTTTTTTCGGCGCCATAAATCAACTCAGCTAATGTAATTGTTGATATGGCCATACGATTCGCATTTTTGTTGAAAACTTTAAGTGCCTCTAGCGGTTTTCGCTTAATGACATAAATAACGATATTAGTGTCTAGTAAGTACTTCAGCATCAAAGGGGCTCCCTATCGCCTTGTTCTTGAGAACCTCTTTCATCCATAAAGTCATCGCTTACGCCAGACTCACTGAGGAAGAAGTTATCCCACATATTTTCAACTGGGGCAATGATGCGCTCACGACCTTTTGCCCGAACATTTACCTTACGCACATTTTCTGGGAGCCTCATTTCGGCAGGCAATCGCACCGCCTGAGTCCTATTATTTGTAAAAACCGTTGAAATAGCCATGCTTCACCTCCCGCTTATGTATATTGCAATTGTATAGAGCATTTAAGAGGCTTGCAAGACCTCAGAAAAGGCACTTTTTAACCCCTAGGTAATTTTCTTCACATACCCAATAATAAGCATCTGAATAACCATGACTTCATCATTGTGGAGAATAAAAAAATGCCTAGCAGTGCTAGGCATTTTTATTTAAAGCCTTTACTTCTTATCCGCTCACCACCGGCAAGAGCGGCACGATGAGCAATGCCACGATATTGATGATCTTAATCAGTGGGTTCACCGCAGGACCTGCAGTGTCTTTGTAGGGGTCACCTACAGTGTCACCAGTCACTGCTGCTTTATGCGCATCAGAACCTTTACCGCCGAAGTTACCTTCTTCGATATATTTCTTTGCATTATCCCAAGCACCACCACCAGTACACATTGAGATCGCTACAAACAAGCCGGTCACAATGGTGCCCATCAATAAGCCGCCTAATGCTGCTGGCCCCAGTAAGAGCCCAACCACGACTGGCACAACCACTGGCAGAAGTGAAGGAATGATCATTTCTTTAATCGCAGCAGAAGTGAGCATATCAACCGCTTTACCGTATTCAGGTTTAGCAGTACCTTCCATAATTCCAGGAATGTCGCGGAACTGGCGGCGTACTTCTTCAACCACAGCACCAGCACAACGACCTACTGCTTCCATCGCCATGGCACCAAACAAGTAAGGAATCATGCCGCCGATGAACAGGCCAATGATCACCATATGATTAGAGAGATCAAAAGAAACTTGTTGGCCAATACCCTCTAGCGCATGGGTATAGTCAGCAAAGAGCACTAAAGATGCGAGACCAGCAGAGCCAATCGCGTAACCTTTCGTTACTGCTTTTGTAGTGTTACCTACTGCATCTAATGGATCGGTAATATCACGCACCGATTGTGGCAGGCCAGCCATTTCTGCAATACCACCTGCGTTATCAGTAATCGGACCATAAGCATCCAATGCAACCACGATGCCTGCCATCGATAACATCGCAGTAGCTGCAATTGCAATGCCGTACAAACCAGCAAGCCAATATGCTGCATAAATCGCTGCACACACAAACAACACTGGATAGGCAGTGGACTTCATAGAAATGCCCAAGCCCGCAATGATATTGGTGCCATGGCCTTTAGTAGAAGCCTCAGCAATATGCTGTACAGGCTTGAACTGGGTGCCAGTGTAGTACTCAGTAATCCATACCAATGCTGCAGTCAATACCAGACCGACTACTGTGGCACCAAATAAACGCCACTGACTTCCCGGAATGCCCAATGCGTCATCAGGCATGATGAAGTTCGTCACAAAGTAGAAGGCAATTAGCGACAAACCACCTGCAATGATCAAACCCTTATACAAAGCAGGCATCACATTTCTCATGCCAGGTGTCGCTTTTACAAAAGAGCAACCGATGATAGAAGCAATGATCGAAACGCCGCCTAATACCAATGGATAGACAATAGCGGCTATTGGAGCAGCAGTTACTATCAAGGAACCGAGCACCATTGTCGCAATCAAAGTAACAGCATAGGTTTCAAATAAGTCTGCAGCCATACCAGCACAGTCGCCCACATTGTCACCAACGTTATCTGCGATCACTGCTGGGTTACGTGGATCATCTTCTGGAATACCCGCTTCTACCTTACCCACTAAGTCAGCCCCAACGTCAGCACCTTTAGTAAAGATGCCGCCACCTAAACGGGCAAAGATCGAGATCAATGAAGAACCGAATGCCAAACCAATTAAAGGATGAAGTACGTCTGAAAGATCTTGACCAGCGCCAATAGACACTAGGAACATAAAGAACAAGCCAACCCCAAGAAGCCCCAACCCCACTACCAACATGCCGGTAATAGCGCCGCCTTTAAAGGCCACGTTCAGAGCTTCGTTCATGCCCTTGGTAGCAGCTTCAGCTGTCCGCACATTGGCGCGAACTGAAACATTCATACCAATAAATCCACAAGCACCCGACAACACTGCTCCCACTACAAATCCGAGTGCGGTTGCAAAGTCCAAAAAGAGTGCCATCAGAATAGTGATCACTACTCCAACCACAGCAATGGTTTTATATTGGCGAGATAGATAGGCTGCTGCCCCCTGCTGAATAGCCTCTGCAATTTCTTGCATCTTGGCATTTCCGGTACTTTGCTTCAAAATCCAGCTGCGCATCACAAAACCGTAAATCACGGCCAGGACACCGCAAGCTAAGGCAAAATACAAGCCTAAAGTCACATTACTCATGCTTGAACTCCCTAAAGTTGATCTTTTTTCTTTGTATATCTAATGCTTAGGTGGACCCAGTTTTGAAAGCTTTAAACTAGGGTCTTTAAGCTGTAACAGTATGTAACAGAATCACCCCCAAGACCTCCAGCAGGGATCAGGGTATTTACTAATCATTATTCGGAGTATTTATGAGTCTCGACAACGTCAAGCCAGGCAAAAAGATCCCTGAGAGCTTCAACGTCATTATTGAAATCCCCATGAATGCGGATCCAATTAAGTACGAGGTAGATAAAGAAAGTGGCGCGATTTTTGTTGACCGATTCATGGGCACCGCAATGCACTACCCCTGTAATTATGGCTATATTAATAAAACCATTGCAGGCGATGGCGATCCAGTAGACGTTCTTGTGATCACCCCCTTTCCACTCATTCCTGGTGTGGTAGTCAGTTGCCGTGCAATTGGTTTGCTCAAAATGGAAGATGAGGCTGGTCAAGACGCAAAATTATTAGCCGTTCCAGAGGATAAGATTTTGCCAATTTATACGC
This sequence comes from Polynucleobacter sp., assembly GCA_044377685.1. GTDB lineage: Bacteria > Pseudomonadota > Gammaproteobacteria > Burkholderiales > Burkholderiaceae > Polynucleobacter. The sequence goes on from JBILYO010000087.1 coordinate 5,490, forward strand.
ACTGGCAAAAACCTGAAGATATCAACCCATTACGCTTAAATCAAATCCAACACTTTTTCGAGCACTATAAAGATCTCGAACCAGGTAAGTGGGTAAAGATACATGGTTGGGGGGGCGTTGCCGATGCCCATCAAGAAATTTTAGAAGGCATCGAACGCTATCAAAAAGAACATGCTTAATTTGTTTTCTATTTATTTTTTAACTCTTCGGCTTTGTGATTCGAAGTGAGCTCGCAAAAAATTGCCCTGGCCCAAATCAACCCACTACTGGGTGATTTGACTGGCAACGCGCAACTCATTCACAAAGCGGCTCTAGAGGCCTATTCCCAGGGCGCCAAACTAGTGATCACGCCCGAGCTCTCGCTCACCGGCTACCCTCCAGAGGACTTATTACTGCGCCCTGCTTTTATTGATGCTGCTGAGCATGAGCTCGCTTTACTCATGCAGCAATTAGCATTGCATTCTGATCTCACAGTCATCGTCGGCCACCCGAAGAAAACCACTATTGGCTTACAAAACTATGCCTCTGTATTGCGCGGTGGGAAAGTCATTGCAGGCTATGCAAAACAAGAATTACCGAATCATGAAGTATTTGATGAAGTGCGTTATTTCGTGCCCGGACATGAAGCTTGTGTTTTTGAATGCGAAGGAATTCGATACGGCCTCATTTTGTGTGAGGATGCTTGGCATACTGGCCCAGCGATGCAAGCTCATACTGCTGGAGCACAAGTATTACTTGTCCCCAATGCCTCGCCCTATCACCTGAAAAAAGAAACCTTACGGATTGAAGTGCTTCGTCAACATATTGCGCTCACTAAGATGCCTTTGGTCTATGTCAATGCAGTAGGCGGCCAAGATGAACTGGTATTTGATGGTGGCTCATTTGCTTTGAATAGCCATGGTGAAGTAGTCATGGCAATGCCTCAATTTGAAACTGGGCTTGGCATCCTTGCTATCAATTCAGTTGCTCAGCTAGAAAAGGGGTTCATTACCCCGGCTCAAAGCGTTGAGGCTCAGGCTTACCAAGCACTCGTTTTGGGTGTGCGCGACTATGTGAATAAAAATGGGTTTCCAGGAGTCATCATTGGCTTATCTGGTGGTGTTGATTCTGCTTTAGTGCTGGCGATTGCGGTAGATGCCCTAGGGGCCGATAGGGTTCGCGCTGTGATGATGGCTTCTCGCTATACGGCAGATATCTCTTGGATTGATGCCCGCGAAATGGCGCAGAATTTAGGCGTTCAGTACGATGAAATTCCTATTAGTGGACCCGTGGACGCTCTTGAGCAGTCCTTGTCCGAGCAATTTAGCGGCTTAAAAGTAGATGCCACAGAAGAGAATATTCAAGCGCGCGTACGTGGCACCCTTTTAATGGCCCTCTCCAATAAAACGGGGCGCCTAGTTCTAACGACTGGCAATAAAAGTGAAATGGCTGTGGGCTACTGCACACTATATGGTGATATGGCTGGTGGCTTTGCTGTCATTAAAGATATTGCTAAGACCTTGGTCTATCGCTTATGCGCTTATCGTAATCAAATTGCACCCGTCATTCCAGAACGTATCTTGACCCGCGCTCCCTCAGCTGAATTAAGACCCGATCAAACTGATCAAGATAGCCTTCCTTCTTATGAGGTTTTAGATGGCATTGTTGAACGCTATATGGAGCAAAACCAATCGATTGCGCAAATGATTGCTGCTGGGTTTGATGCAGACAGCGTTGAAAAAGTCACCCGCCTAATTAAGCTCAATGAATATAAACGCCGTCAGGCCCCTCCTGGTGTTCGCGTTACTACGAGAGCTTTTGGCCGTGACTGGCGCTACCCTATTACCTCCCAATTTAGGGCTTAATAGCAAAAAAAACTAATTTTGCTAAGCCCATCCAGTTCTAGGTATGATTACTGTATTAAGGGGAAAAAATGAAATTAATTACATCAATCATTAAACCGTTTAAGCTCGACGAAGTTCGTGAGGCATTAGCTGAAGTGGGAGTTACTGGCTTAACAGTCACTGAAGTCAAGGGCTTTGGCCGTCAAAAAGGTCATACCGAACTCTACCGTGGCGCAGAATACGTCGTTGACTTTTTACCTAAGGTCAAAGTAGAAGCTGTTGTTCCTACTGAACGCTTAGAAGTAGCCATTGAGGCCATTACCAAAGCAGCGCGTACTGGAAAAATTGGTGATGGCAAGATATTCGTTACTGCAATAGAGCAAGTTATTCGTATTCGCACCGGCGAAACAAACGAATCAGCCGTTTAATACATTAACGTAGCTGAGAATCTGTTGAGATGAGGGGTTGTGACTGGGCCTGAGGTTGAGCCTGAGGCTGGGGCTGAGCTTGGGGCTGAGCGAGTTCAGCCGCCTCCAACACAATGGTTTTACCATTCTGATTCAGTAGGCGCACCTTAGCACCCTGGAAATACATATCTACCTGATTTAAGTCAGCAGTGAGCACCTTCAGTGGTGACTTTCCATAAACGCTCACTCCCACGCCTGGCTCAAGTTGCTTATTCTGTAGTTTTCCTAAGGCATCAATCACACAAACTACCTGTGCAGTCTTAGACTGTAAATAAACCATATCGCCGCCTTTTTTTGGCGCATCTGGCTTGTAGCTTACGGGAGAGGAGTCTGCGGCTGGGCAGTCAGTCGAGGGCGCTGCCGCTAAAGTGGCAACTGGAACTGCAGCAGGAACTGGAGCGCTGGCCTTCTCATCCGCTACCGGGGGAACAGCTGCTGGAGATTCGAGCGGCACTGGCGGTGTTAAGACGAGCTCCTCTTTTGGTGGCTCTGGAAAAAACAAAGGGCGTAAATTAACGATCGAGAACACTACAGCTGCTGCCACACTTAAAAGTAGCAACCATTTCCTTTGCGAGCTCGGCGCACTCTTTTTATTCATTGCTTGCTCTACTACAACATCTTGTATCTCAAGCGCTAAGTCAGGCTTTAACTCTTGAGTGGGAGCTGTAACTTTTGGCAGATCAACTTTAATGACTTCCGCTTTAGTGCTGATCGGTTTTTTTACCTCCACTACCGGGGGCGTCTCTTCCACCAAAATAGTTTCTTGTATGGCGGGTGCTTGATCGCCAAGATCAAAAGCTTCTTTTTCTTTTAGGTTTAATAGTATTGCTACTTTTTTGGCGGCAGTATATTTAATCTGCACACTGTAAAAAGAACTCATCTCGCCGTTTTCAAGCTGCTCAATTTGTCGATTAGATAAACACGCTTTAATAGACAATTCTTTGGTAGTAAGACCAAGAGCTTCCCTGGCTTTAATAAAAGCCTGTTTACGTATTTCAGGAAGTTTGGTGGACTTGTTCACTTAATAAATGATATTAATTTTAATATATTACAAACATAATTAGCTTT
>JBILYO010000222.1:0-2911 GCA_044377685.1 Polynucleobacter sp.
TCTGTATGATTTGGTCGAAATGAGTGCCTCCCAAGAAAATCCCTCTCATAGTAAATATCGTCCCGACATTGATGGATTGAGGGCTATAGCCGTTTTATCTGTAGTTGGATTTCACGCTTTTGGGGTAATGGGCGGCTATACAGGGGTTGATATTTTCTTTGTCATTTCAGGGTATCTCATTTCAACGATTATTTTTGAGGGGCTGGAAAAACAATCCTTCAGTTTTAATCAGTTTTACCAACGTCGAATAAGGCGAATTCTTCCCTCGCTTTTATTAGTTCTTATTGCCTGCTTAATTTTTGGTTGGTTTTCACTCTTTGCTGATGAATACGAGCAATTGGGCAAGCATATTGTCGCAGGATCTACTTTTATTTCAAATTTAGTCCTTTGGAGTGAAAGTGGTTATTTTGATATAGCCGCTGAGAAAAAACCTTTACTACATCTCTGGTCTCTAGGTATTGAAGAGCAATTCTATTTCTTTTGGCCAATTTTTTGCTGGCTATTTTGGAAATTTCGCACGCACTACTTGTGGATTATTTTAGCAATTACAACTTTTTCATTTGGCTTGAATACTTGGTTAGTTGAAATCGATGGCGTAGCAACTTTTTATTCACCAATAACACGTTTTTGGGAACTGTTGACAGGAGCCTTCTTGGCCTATGTTGTTCTTTTTAGTCCGGAGTTATTGGATAGGATAAAACGCTTTAACAATACATTCAGCATCCTTGGGCTGGCGCTAATTATTATTAGCATTTCGGCTTTTAATAAAGACCTAGCTTTTCCTGGCTGGTGGGCAGCTTTACCAGTGCTTGGCGTTTTTTTATTAATTATGACTGGACCAGACACATGGGTCAGTAAAAAAATATTATCTAATAAAGTCTTAGTTTGGTTTGGTCTTATCAGTTTCCCATTGTATTTATGGCATTGGCCCTTACTAACTTTCGTTAGGCTGTTAAGTGATAGCCCAAGATATCTAGTAATAGCATCGGTTATAAGCTCAATCTTTTTAGCTTGGCTTTCATATAGATACGTAGAAAAACCAATTCGATATGGAAAAAATCTGACACAAAAATCGATATGGCTACTAGTGGCGATGCTTGTAGTTGGAATTTCTGGTTTGATTATTTATCAAAAGGCGGGTCTTGAATTTAGAATTGATGATGGGCAAGAAGGGCGCCTCACTCAAAAGTATCGTTCTCAGCTGGAATGGCCTGATAAATATATCCATAGTGACGCGTGTAGAGCTAAATACGGTGCGGATCAATATTGTTTAATTAATGACATCAGCAAACCACCTAACGCAGCTCTTATTGGGGATTCTCATGCGAATCATTTTTATCCCGGTCTTGAGAAATACTATTTATCAAAAGGTGAAAATTTAATTTTATTGGGTGCTGGCGGATGCCCACCTTTCTTTGGAATAGATAGGCCGGCTAAGACTTCAAAACAAAATTTTAATTGTTACGCACGCACTGCAAAATTGTACGAATTTGTACTAGATGATCAGAATATCAAAACGGTTTTTATCGCTTTTTATCATAATCTTACTTTTGAAGATAATTTTATCTTTGAGGATAAGATAGGCAATATAAAGACTACTAATAACTACCAGGCTACCTTAGATTCTCTGGCTAGAACTATTAATATGCTTGAAAAGCGCGGAAAAAAAGTGATCCTTATTTATGATATGCCAAATATAAATAAGGATATTAGAGAGTGCGCTCTAGTAAGGCCAACTATTTTCAAAAAATCAAAATGCGATCTCAATCAAATAAAGCTAATTAATGATTTTGTGGTGTACGACAAAATGATTGAAGAACTTCAAAAATTAACCCATGTAGAAATTTTCGATACACGCCCATATTTGGCAGAAAACTTTCCTGTAGATTTTGATGGCAATCTAAATTACAGAGATTCCACTCATTTATCCTATCGAGGTTCATTGTTCTTCTCTGATAAATACCGTTTTTGATGCCCTTAGAACGTTATCTGGCCGATTGAGCGCCAGAGTCTATTCATTTTGCATAAAAAAATCCCGCTTGTATTAAGCGGGATTTTGATGAAGTAGTTTGGCCTTACGAAACTGCTTTGACCATATCCTCTACAACCTTCTTCGCGTCACCGAAGACCATCATGGTTTTGTCCATGTAGAAGAGTTCGTTATCAAGGCCAGCATAACCAGCGGCCATTGAGCGTTTGTTGACAATAATCGTTTTTGCTTTGAATGCTTCTAAGATAGGCATACCAAAGATCGGGCTACCAGGTGTGCGTGCCGCTGGGTTCACCACGTCGTTTGCACCAAGCACTAAGACCACATCAGCTTGTCCAAAATCACTATTGATATCTTCCATCTCAAATACTTGATCGTATGGTACTTCGGCTTCGGCCAAGAGCACGTTCATGTGACCAGGCATGCGTCCAGCAACTGGGTGGATCGCGTATTTGACAGTCACACCATGGTGAGTGAGTTTCTCAGTCAGTTCTTTTAAGGAATGCTGTGCACGAGCCACTGCTAAACCATAACCAGGAACGATGATGACAGTGTCAGCATTTTCCATCAGGAATGCAGCATCTTCAGGAGAGCCAGTCTTGTAGTTCTTTGGACTACCATCATCGCCACCACCAGCAGCAGCTTCAGCACCGAAGCCGCCAAGGAGAACGGCAAGGATGGAACGGTTCATCGCCTTACACATTATGTAAGACAGAATCGCACCAGAAGAACCAACGCATGCTCCAGCAATAATCAACACAGGGTTATTTAAAGTAAAGCCAATACCGGCAGCGGCCCAACCAGAGTAACTATTGAGCATTGAGACAACGACCGGCATGTCTGCACCACCAATCGGGATGATTAAAGTCACACCCAATATCAAAGCAATGCCACACATGATTAAGAATGCAGCATGGCTGT
>JBILYO010000223.1:0-2895 GCA_044377685.1 Polynucleobacter sp.
AATACGGCAATGTATATACCTCTGGTGGAACTGGATCTTATTCTGCTAGCGCAGCGAATGTTCGGGTCGGGTTAGGCTTTCTTTGGAAGTGATGTAATACACGCAAACATGGATCAAATAATAATGGTGCTTTGCATCATTTAAATCACAAAAGATATTGAAATGGTCATGTTCTTAAAAAACTTTATCGATCAAATCTTTTTCTTTATATTTACTTTATATTGTATTTAATGATTTTATATTTACTCAACTCCTTTTAGGGATCTCTTATGAATATTCCGTTATTGTCAGCAATTGCTTTAATCGGGGCTGCATTTACAGCCGGTGCTCACGCACAATCACAAATTCCCGTTAATCCAGTTTCAATGGTTAATCAGTTTGAGGCTACGAACGGTAAGTTCGAGGGCTATCGGCGCTCTGGCGCAAAAGGTATCTGTGCCACCGGAGAATTTACTGGATCGCCCGAGGGACGTGCATTATCGGTTGCCTCCGTATTTAGTGGTAAACCTATTCCAGTAGTTGCTCGGTTTTCAGTTGGTGGGGCAAACCCAAAGGCAGCTGACAATACAAAATCACAGCGCAATATGTCACTTCAATTTACTTTACCAAACGGTGAACAATGGCTCATGGGCAATATTTCTGCACCCGTGTTTGGTTCAGCATCACCTCAACAACTGATGGCTGTGCTGGCAGTGCGCCAACCAGATCCAGTGACTAAAGTGCCAGACCCTGCAAAAATCAAGGCATTTAATGATGCCAATCCCGAAGTGCTACTACAGGGAAAGTATCTGGCATCACAGCCGGTTCCTGCGAGCTTTGGCAGTGTGAACTATTGGGGTGTACATGCTTTTAGTTTTACCAATCCCAGTGGAGTAAAACAATTCGGTAAATGGGTATTTGAGCCGGTTAATGGCACTCAAGGGCTTTCCGATGAAGAAGCGAAAGAAAAAGGGGGCAACTTCTTATTTGATGATTTACGCCAACGAGTTAAAGGTGGCAAGGTTGCATTCAATTTCAATTTAGAGTTAGCGCAGCCTGGAGATAAGCTGGATAATGCCACAGTGCCACTTCCCGAGGGTCGCAAAAAAATCAATCTAGGGATCTTAAAAATTACCTCAGTTTCAGATGATGATAAGGGTGCTTGTCTTACTGTTAACTATAACCCTATGGTAATGCCTAAAGGCGTTGAGCCATCGAATGATCCCATGTTAAGCGCTCGTGCGGCACCTTATGCCGTTGCTTTGGGTCGGCGTTTATCTGAAGGAGCAAAACAATAACTAATACTTCTCTATTCTCACTCTACGGACTGAAGTAGTTAAGAAGTAATGCTTAATTTAATTAAATTAAAAAGGATCCTAATGTCGAATAAACGTCGAAGTTTTATTATTGGAGCAGCTAGTACCTTAGTGAGCAGTTTTGCTATTGCTCAAAAACCACCACAAAACTTAGTACTAGATTCTGATCCATCTGCAATTGCACTAGGCTATGTCAGCGATGTTAAGAAAATTGATACTAATAAATTTCCTCAATATGCATTAGGTCAAAATTGTGCCGTTTGTACCCTTTTTCAGGGAACCGCAAAAGATGCCGATGCACCTTGCCTTGCATTTGGTGGTAAAGCAGTGTCAGCTAAAGGATGGTGCAGTGCCTGGGTTAAAAAAGGATAATGATTTATTTTTTATTGGTCCAATAAGATGAAAAAAATGATTGATCGCATTGATCACATTGTGTTAACTGTCACTGATATAGAGTTGACGACACAGTGGTATGAATTGGTAATGGGCTTTGAGAGGGAATTCTTTGTAGGACCAGAAGGGCAGCCACGTCATGCGCTACGATTTGGCCAGCTTAAAATTAATCTACAAGATAAAGCGACCGAAACTCCTACCAAGGCAAGGGTTCCAACTATAGGCTCAGGCGATTTTTGTTTAATAGCTTCAGGGCCATTAGATGACTTTATATCGCATCTTCAAAATATTGGGGTAGCGATTGATGTGGGTCCAGTACCCAGAAGGGGTGCATTAGGACCAATCCGATCTGTTTATTTACGTGATCCCGATGATAATTTAGTTGAAGTCGCCGAATATCCTTCAAATTAGAGTAAGGTGAGTTCTTATTGAGCTGATTTTTAGTCCACATCCCTTAAGGTGAATATATTTATGATCCTATATAGCGCTCCGCCATCATATTATTCGATGATTGGTCGTTTAGCATTAAATACAGCACACATATCATTTGAAAATCATCATATAGATATTCATATTCGCAAAGAGCAACTTGCTCCATGGTATGTAGCGCTTAATCCCCATATGACAGTACCAACTTTAGTAGATGGCAAAACTATATTAATTGATAGTCAAGACATCTTGCGCTTAGCAGCAAATCTAGCAGGCAATCAGTGGCTTGATGTCGATATAAATTTAGCCCCTCAAATTGAGTCAGTCGTTAAAGCGCACTATGCAATCCCTATTGAGCGCTTGACTTTTTGTAAGGCCATGCTTCATTTACCAATCTTGAAGTTTATTTTTCCACGTATCTTGGGTAAAATTATCAAAGGGCTTGAGGCACAGCTGGTAACAGCAAAAAATCCTACTGCATTACAAGCAAAGATTGATTTAAACCAATCGCGCATTGCTTACTTTACTCAGGGCGCTAGCTTAGAGGAGAAGATGACGGTAGAGCGTAATCATATAGGCGCCTATTTAAGTCAACTACCAACTCCAGATTATTTTTTATTTGGCAATAAACCTAGCTCGGCTGATGTAGTTACAGCAGTATTATTCGGGCGCCTAAAAATGATTGGTGAGTATGCTTTAGTGACCAATAATGCTCAAGGTGTCGCTTTAGATCAATGGTTTGGCCGCATGCAAGAAGAACCGGCTTTTCAGCTTTCTG
>JBILYO010000224.1:0-2888 GCA_044377685.1 Polynucleobacter sp.
AGGTCCGAAAAATTGTCGACTATCGAAATGCATATGCGCCACAAGTTAAGGTTGAGGCAGGTATCGCTACTGCGTTTGGTTGCACTTTGCAGGGGCTAGTTTCAGAGGATGATGTGATTTGGATGGCTGAGCAAGTGATTGCAGCAGGCGCTGATGAGTCTGGTTTATCTGACACTACTGGTTATGCAAATCCTGCCCAAATTAAAAGATTATTTAAACGACTGAAGGCTGCTATAGGCAATAAAGCAGGTGCAGCGCATCTTCACAACACGCGTGGACTTGGCTTAGCAAATTGTTTAGCCGCTTACGAAGAAGGCGTTACTGCTTTTGATTCTTCGATGGGTGGTTTAGGCGGTTGTCCATACGCTCCTGGTGCTTCGGGCAATGTGGTCACAGAGGACTTAGTCTTTATGTTTGAGGCTATGGGAATTAAAACAGGAATCAATTTGGACTTACTATTTGAGGCGCGTAAACCGTTACAGGCTGGCGTTCCAAATGAATCCCTATATGGCATGGTTCCGCAAGCAGGCACTCCGAAAGGATTTGTTCCGGCAAGTCAATGGAGTGATGTATGAACAACAAAAATGGACTTCCATATGAAGGTATACGCGTAGTTGAATTTACTCATATGGTAATGGGCCCCACCTGTGGAATGATCTTGGCTGACTTAGGGGCTGAGGTGATTAAAGTGGAGCCAATTGAGGGTGATAAGACTAGAAATTTATTGGGATCGGGAGCGGGTTTTTTCCCCATGTTTAATCGCAATAAAAAAAGTATTGCGGTTGATATGAAATCTCCCGAGGGAATGGAGTTGATACACAAGTTGATTGCTACAGCTGATGTAGTGAGTGAAAACTTTAAACCGAGCACCATGGCAAATTTAGGATTAGATTACGAAACCTTGAAAAAGACTCATCCCAAACTCATTTACGTCTCACACAAAGGCTTCTTGCCTGGTCCTTATGACCACCGAACCGCCTTGGATGAAGTGGTGCAAATGATGGGTGGATTGGCTTATATGACTGGCCCAGAAGACAGACCATTACGTGCTGGGACTTCCGTGAATGACATTATGGGTGGTATTTTTGGGGCCATCGGCGTAATGGCTGCTTTACGACAACGAGAATTGACTGGTGAAGGTCAAGAAATTCAGAGCTCTCTCTTTGAAAATAACGTCTTTTTGGTGGGGCAGCACATGATGCAGTATGCAGTGACTGGCAATGCAGCCAAGCCAATGCCAAGTCGTATTTCTGCATGGGCAATATACGATGTATTTGAAGTGGCTGAGGGTGAAAAGATATTCTTAGCAGTGGTCACGGATACGCAGTGGAAGATTTTCTGTGATGTGTTTGGCTTTGCTGATTTATACGCGGACCCTCATCTTAAATTGAATAATCAACGGGTTCAGGCAAGACCTAGTTTGATTCCAGAAATTAAAAAACGCTTAGCAGGATTTAGTGCAAAAGAAATTACCACTATTTTTGAGGCGAACGGTCTACCTTTTGCGCCAATTACTAGACCAGATCAGTTATTTGAAGATCCGCATTTGATTGCGACGGGTGGCTTAGCGCCTATTACTTTGACTGATGGTCCAATGGCTGGGACTCAAACCACTACACCTTTAATGCCCTTGATGATGAATGGTAAAAGACTGGGTGTACGCTTAAATCCTCCCAAATCTGGTGAGCAAACTCCCGATATTTTGGCTGAGCTTGGATATAGTGCAGATCAGATTAATAGACTCTCATCTGACGGAATAGTGGCATAAGAAAAGAGATTAATCTTTAATCGCAGCGGCAATACGCCTGGTAATTTTTGGGGGAGTTGCATCGATGTGATAGCGATGACGCTCCTCTTGCATATTGAGATCTTCAGTTGTAAACCGATCAAACCTTCTTAAGTAATCAGCCCAGCTTTCAAAGAAAAAGTCTTCCACAAATCTTCCGATGTGTTCTGTGTCTTCAAATAGACTCCAAGAAAGAGCTCCTTGCTTTAAACGCGACTTCCTCGCTTTGGCCATTAACTTTTTGAATTCATCTGCTTTTTCTTTAAGGGTGTGATATTCAATAGAAATCATGACAGGCCCTGCCTTCAAATCAATATCGGATACAGGTTGCGGACGTTCAATTGGGCAGACGGGAGTGAAATCTTCTAAAGGGTGCTTATCAATTCGATATTTACGCAATATAAGCAGCACAATGAGTCCAAAAATTGAGCTCAGCACAATGCTAGTGGTAACGTCATATATATCTGCTAGTTTTCCCCAGACTGCAGCACCTGCGGCACTACCCCCCATCAAACCCATTTGATAAATTGACATACCCCGGGCTCTGACCCAGCCCGGAAGAGTCATTTGAGCTGCAGTCGTTAAGGAGTTAGCAATGGCAAGCCAAGCTGCACCAAGGATCAGCATCCAGAATGATGCAAGCCAAACATTCGTTGCCACTACTACACCAATTGAAGTAAATGCCAAAATAAGTAGACCGTAATTAATCAGTTCGTTTAATTTAAGGTACTTCCGTATGCGTGGTAACTGAGAGCCGGCCAATATTGCACCTAATCCTAAGCACGCAAGTAATAAGGTAAAGGTATGGGCATCACCTTGTAAATGAGTTTTAGCAATGACGGGAAGTAAAGCGATGAGGCCAGTTGATTGAAAGAAGAATAAGAAAGCGCGAATAATAATATTGCGCATGCGATTCGATTGCCAAGCGTATTGCATGCCGACGCGCATAGCACCTACGAAGCGCTCTCCAGGCAGGGTGCTGATATAGCCCTGATACTTCCAACGCATGACAACTACCGAAGTGATGACACATAGAACCATATTCAAAGCAAACACATATTGACTACCTGCCGTAGCAATAATGGCACCGGCAGTAAGGGGC
>JBILYO010000089.1:0-8715 GCA_044377685.1 Polynucleobacter sp.
GCTTACAGGCGGCATTAACATCTGCACAAGAAAAGTTGGAATTAACGACTCAAGAGCGCGATCGTTTACGTGAATCATCGCGTGCTGCCGAGATGGCTGCTCAAGAAGCTGCTTTTGCAACTCGCTCACTTCAGCAACGAATTGCCGATTTGCAGCGTGATCAAAGTACCGCTCGTACTCAAATCATGGAAATTCAGGATAAACATGATTTAGCTACTCAAGAACTGCAATCCTTGAGTGATGAAGAGGCCCAAGAAAAGTTACAAGGCCTCTTATTGGCGCGCAGTGCGCGTGAAGCTGCATTGGCTAATGCCCGTACTGAACAAGATGCGTTATTGCATCAATTACGCGAAGCTGATGAAGCTCGTATGCAGGTGGAGCGCAGCTTGCAACCAATGCGTGACAAGGTAGTAGATTTGCAGTTGCGTGAACAGGCAGCGCGTTTAAATTACGAACAATTTGCTACTTTATTGGCTGAGGCTGAAGCAGATTTAAGCGCATTAGAGGCGAGTTTTAGTGCTGATCTTAAGGTGAGTGTTCTGCAGAGCGAGGTGAATCGTTTAAATGCGGAAATCCAATCTTTGGGTCCAGTCAATATGGCTGCGTTAGATGAGTTAGCTAGCTCCCGTGAGCGTAAGCAATTCTTGGATGCACAATCCGCAGACTTGAACGAAGCCATGCAAACCTTGACAGATGCTATTGCAAAAATTGATGCTGAGACTCGTGATCTCTTGCAGGGAACATTTGATCAGGTCAATGGCCATTTTGGCAAACTCTTTCCCGAGTTATTTGGTGGTGGCCATGCAGAGTTGGTGATGACTGGTGAAGAGATTCTAGATGCTGGCGTGCAAGTGATGGCTCAGCCTCCTGGTAAGAAGAACAGCAGTATTCATTTACTTTCTGGCGGCGAGAAGGCCTTAACTGCTATTGCTTTGGTCTTTTCACTTTTTCTCCTGAATCCAGCGCCTTTTTGTTTGCTTGATGAGGTAGATGCGCCATTAGATGATGCAAACACCTTGCGCTATTCCAAGATGGTTGCCAAAATGGCGGATAAGACACAGTTTGTATTTATCTCGCATAACAAGATCACTATGGAAATTGCCCATCAATTAATTGGCGTGACGATGCAAGAGCAGGGTGTATCCCGAATTGTTGCAGTCGATATCTCCTCTGCAGTTTCAATGGTGGAGGCCGCCTAAGTGTACTTAGAACAAATCATGACGATGTTGGGTTTGTCTGATTTGCAATTCGCTTTAGCTGTTATTGGTGTTCTCATTTTGTTATTAATCATCATTTTTAATATTAAAAATGCGTATGCTCGTAAAAAGGCCCGGGAACAGGACGAGTATTCATCAGATGATCGATTTCCTCGAGAACCCACTTTTGGTCAGAGTCTTACTGATGCTGAATCTATAGAGCGCTCTGAACCCTCATTTGATAACAGTCTTTATCAATCCAATTTACTACCAGAAAAGTTTGCAATTGATCCACGAATTGATTGTGTTATCACACTTCGATTTGATGAGGCCATTAGTGGTGCAGAAATTTTAGATGAGGTATCAACCTGGACAGATTTAGGATCTCAAGCTAGCGCACGTTGGATGTATGAGGGACTTAATGCAGATGTTGATGCCGCAGAAGCATGGGAAGAGTTAAGTCCTGAGGCCACATATTCTGAGTTGCAATTGGCTATTCAGTTGGCAAGTCGCCGTGGGCCTATTGGTGTTCTGGAATTATCTGATTTTTGTTCCCGTGCCCAAGCTCTTGCTGAAACTTTGGGCTCTCAAATTGATATGCCTAGTGTAAGTACTATGCTCGAAAGTGCAAAAGAATTGGATGGAATGGCTGCTGACAGTGATATACAGCTCAGTATCAATATCCTATTTGATGAGCCTTGCCCATGGGGAAATTTTGATGCCTTAATGCGCCAACGTGGCTTTAAGTTAGCGCGTAACGGTAGGCAATATGAGTACTACAGTAATGGCGTACTCATGTTTAGCAGTTCAGAGTTAGATCCGAATAGAACAGTGACACAATTAACTTTGTTACTAGATGTCCCATTGGTTACTCAAGACGAGCGCGCTTTTGAAAGAATGCTTGATGAGGGTATTGAAATAGCTCAGGTCGTCCATGGCCGTTTAGTGGATGACAATGGAATCAACTTGTCAGAAGCGGCTGTTATTAGTATTCGTCAACATCTTGATGTGCTTTATGCCAATCTTGAGAAGAGTGGCGTTCCCTCAGGCTCCTCTACGGCCAGCAGACTCTTTAGTTAGGAAATTACCTTGTCGTCTCAGAGTCCGGTCAACCTAGCGGATCGTTATGCCTATTTACAGGCAGAACTTGCTCGTCTTGAGCATGCCTACTACGTGTTAGATAACCCTTTATTGCCAGATATTGAATACGATCGCCTCTATCGTGAGCTTATAGAGATTGAAGCTAGTCATCCTGAGTGGGTGACTTCAGAGTCTTTATCTCAAAGGGTGGGTGGAGCTGCCTTAAAAGAGTTTGATTCAGTAATACATGAAGTGCCGATGCTCTCTCTGAATAATGCCTTTGAAGAGACTGAACTTATCGCCTTTGACCGTCGATGCCGAGAAGCATTACATATTGAAAAAGTAACTTATGCGGGTGAATTAAAATTTGATGGATTAGCTATCTCTCTTCGGTATGAGAATGGCTCTTTAGTGCGTGCTGCTACGCGTGGTGATGGGGCTAGTGGTGAGGATGTGACGGCTAACATCAAAACCATTCGCGCTATTCCACTAAAGTTAATTGGAAATAATGTTCCTCAGGTATTAGAGGTTCGTGGTGAAGTCTTTATGTATCTTAATGATTTTCAGAGAATGAACCAACAGGCAGCAGCTCTCGGTGAAAAAGAATTTGCTAACCCGCGCAATGCTGCAGCAGGAAGTTTGCGACAGTTAGACTCAAAAATCACTGCTAAAAGGCCACTCTCTTTTTTTGCTTATGGTCTAGGGGCTTTAGAACCTCAATCATGGCTACCTAAAACCCATGAAGAATTACTCAATGCCTATCTAGAGATGGGATTGCCAGTTTGTACAGAGCGCAGAGTTCTTCACTCTGTTGCTGAAATTTTGGCCTTTTATAAGGAGATTGGAGCCAAAAGAGATTCCTTGCCTTATGACATCGATGGGGTTGTTTATAAGGTCAATTCTTTTGCCGAGCAGACAAAAATGGGTTTTGTATCGAGGGCACCTCGTTTTGCCTTGGCCCATAAATACCCTGCGCAAGAAGCGCTTACCACTGTCTTGGGTATTGATGTCCAGGTGGGGCGCACGGGAGCTATTACACCAGTAGCCAGACTGGCACCAGTCGAAGTCGGCGGGGTAACAGTGACCAATGCCACTTTACATAATGAAGATGAGGTTAGACGTAAGGATGTACGTGTTGGTGATACCGTTTCTGTTCGCAGAGCAGGCGATGTGATTCCAGAGGTAGTTTCAGTCATTAAAGATCGTAGGCCTACCAACACAACTGAATTTATCATGCCAAGCAATTGTCCGGTATGCGATTCTCACATTGAGCGTTTGGCAGATGAATCTGTTGCACGGTGTAGTGGCGGCTTATTTTGTGGCGCTCAGCGTAAACAAGCTTTGATTCATTTTGCACATAGAAGGGCTTTAGATATTGAGGGGCTGGGTGAGAAGATTGTTGATCAACTAGTTGATCAAAACTTAGTCAGAACCCCTGCAGATTTATATCGCTTGGGTTTTACTGCATTAGCCAATTTAGATCGCATGGGAGATAAGTCAGCCGATAACCTCATACAGGCAATTAACCAATCCAGAAATACTACCTTAGCCAGATTTATCTTTGCATTAGGTATTCGTCATGTTGGTGAAACCACTGCAAAGGATTTAGCAAATCATTATCAATCAGTGCATCCATTAATGGATGCAAGTCTTGAAGATTTATTGACTGTTAAAGATGTCGGTCCAGTGGTTGCGGACTCGATTATTAGTTTTATGCAAGAGGCCCATAACCGCGAGGTGATTGAGCAACTCTTAGCTTCCGGTATGCAATTGGCTGTTGAGGCAAAAATGATCAGCGCTGCCATTGCAGGCAAGACCTTTGTCCTTACAGGGACTTTTCCGACGATGACACGTGATGAGGCTAAGGATCTTTTAGAAAAAGCAGGCGCTAAAGTAGCTGGCTCTGTTTCCAAGAAGACAGATTACGTTGTCGCAGGTGCAGATGCAGGTAGTAAACTAACTAAGGCCGAGGAGTTGGGCGTTTCAGTGATTGATGAAGCTGCCCTGCTGAATTTATTGAAGTAAGAGATCTTTTAGATGAATACATTACTTGATCAATTCTCAATGAATGCAGCAGCTTGGGCTGCTCTAGACCCCCTTTCTGAGCAAGAAAAACAGCTGCGTATTGATCTAGCGACAGCCTATCAGTTAGCGTATCTCAAAAATTGGGATGACGGAATCTATACCCATATATCAACATCTATACCTGGTGAAGATGGCGCTTATTTACTCAATCAGTTTGGGCTTTGCTTTAATGAGATCACCCCACAAAATTTAGTGAAGGTTAATATTGATGGCCAGATATTGTCGGGTGATGGTCCGGTAAATCAGACGGGTTTTGCCATTCATGGTGCGGTACATGCGGCGAGGTCAGATGCGCATTGCGTATTCCATTTACATGTAGATTCTGTAATTGCTGTATCTGCCCAGAAAAAAGGACTATTACCAATATCTCAACATGCTTTGCGTTTCTATCAAGATATGGGCTACCACGCATATCAGGGCTTAGCACTTTCATCGCAAGAGCAGACCGCCTTGATTACAAACTTAGGAAATAAGAAGGCCATACTTTTACATAATCATGGCAGCATTGTTTGTGGCGCTAGTATTCAACAAGCATTTTATTTAATGGATGTTCTAGATAAAGCCTGCAAAATTCAGCTATTAGCTGGGTCAACTGAGAACCTTATCATTCCTGATGGGGAGCAATGCCAGTTAACATATAGGCAATTGTGTAGTGATGGTGATCAAGAGGGCCAGTTAGAATGGCCCTCATATCAACGTATATTGATTAATTATTAGTCGGAGGTTAGAGTGCCAGTCATTCAAGTTCAATTATTTGAAGGTCGTACAGAGGACGTAAAGCGTGAGTATGCGAAAGCAATTACTGAGGCTGCTGTCAAAATTATGGGCTGCTCTGCTGAGTCTGTAGATGTGATTTATCACGATATTAAAAAATCGGATTGGGCTACTGCAGGAAAGCTATGGAGTGATTAGTAACTACTTGTGGACATGATCAAGATCCCCATCGATTGGGGATTTTTTTATTCAATTTTCTCCAAGGGAAGACCTTTCCACCACTCTCCTTTGAATTGACCTTGTAACCAATCAATACATTGAATCACTTTAGTAGGTACGTGTTTGGGCGATGAAAACACAGCATGAATTTCTTGGCTAGGCAGTAACCAATCTTCCATCACTGCTTCCAAAGCTTGATCTTGAATAGATTGATGGGCTACATAGCAGGGGAGCGCTGCCAAGCCCATACCTGCTCTGGCTGCTGCGAGAATAGAAGAAAGATTATTAGAGATAAATGGACCCTTCACCTCAACGATTTCAGTTTGATTTTGAGGATTCGTAAAACTCCATCGATGATCACTTTGTGCTGTTGTGTAGATGAGGGCCCGATGTTTTTTGATATCTTTGGGCACCTTAGGCGCTGGATGTTTCTGAAGATAATGGGGATTGGCAACCAATATCCAGGGATTCATACCAATAAACCGGGAGCCCAGCGAAGAGTCTGGCAGATTTCTCATCCGAATAGCTAAATCAACTCCTTGCTCTACTAAGTTAATGTAGCGATCATCCATACTCAAATCAACTTCTAACTCTGGATGATGTG
Organism: Polynucleobacter sp.; assembly: GCA_044377685.1. GTDB lineage: Bacteria > Pseudomonadota > Gammaproteobacteria > Burkholderiales > Burkholderiaceae > Polynucleobacter. Next base: position 5,899 of record JBILYO010000089.1, read on the forward strand.
ACATGAACTCTAAGATGGAGGGCGTTAGCACGCGACGCCCGAAAGCGACTGAGGAGCTGATAGTTAATTTGCCACGAACCTTAGATTGCATTAATGAGGCTAGATCATCAGCCTCATTAATTTCCTGAGAAATGAGCTTACATTTTTCGTAGTAAAGCTTACCAATTTCCGTAGCGGTGACTCCACGTGTGCTGCGATGCAGCAATAAAGTGCCTAAACGTTTTTCCAGACTGGCTACAAACTTAGTGGCGGTAGGCTGAGTAATGCCTAAGTCCTCAGCAGCCTTGCTAAATGAGCCTGTTTCAACAATTCGTACAAATAGAAATATGCCTTGAACGCGATCCATTGTGCTTTTTAATGGTTGTGATGCACTATTTTTACACTATTCCATGGTGGAATACTAGATATAGATTTGTTGATCTTCTCAAAAAGCCCAAATTTCATGATCATGGTGCCACAACAACATTGGGAGGCGAATCATGGCAAAAATGAAGGCAGCAATGGCAGCAGTTTTGGTGATGGAAAAAGAGGGCATTACTACTGCTTTCGGCGTTCCTGGTGCCGCAATTAATCCGCTCTATGCGCAACTTCGTGAACGTCAGTCCATTACTCATATTTTGGCGCGACACGTAGAGGGTGCATCGCACATGGCCGAAGGCTATACGCGTGCAAAGGCAGGTAATATTGGTGTCTGTATTGGTACCTCCGGTCCTGCAGGAACCGATATGATCACTGGCCTATATTCTGCAAGCGCTGATTCCATTCCAATTCTTTGTATTACTGGCCAAGCGCCACGCGCTCGTTTGTATAAGGAAGATTTCCAGGCTGTTGATATCGAGAGTATTGCTAAGCCTGTCACCAAGTGGGCTGTCACGGTTCGTGAACCAGGTTTAGTGCCACGTGTATTTCAGCAGGCGTTTCATATCATGCGTTCTGGACGTCCAGGGCCTGTGTTGATCGATTTGCCAATTGATGTCCAGATGGCTGAGATTGAATTTGATATCGATACTTACGAGCCATTAGCGGTTTACAAACCTACAGCAAGCCGTAAGCAAATTGAAAAAGCAATTGAAATGTTGATGACTGCTGAAAAGCCATTGATTGTGGCTGGCGGCGGCGTGATTAATGCAGATGCTTCAAAGCTATTAGTAGAGTTTGCCGAGATAATGGGCATTCCAGTCATTCCAACCTTAATGGGCTGGGGATCAATTCCAGATGATCACCCCCTAATGGCAGGTATGGTCGGCTTACAAACCGCACATCGCTATGGCAATGCAACCATGTTAGCAAGCGATTTTGTATTAGGGATAGGCAATCGTTGGGCTAATCGTCATACTGGCTCAGTTGAGGTGTATACCAAAGGCCGTAAGTTTATTCACGTTGATGTTGAGCCTACCCAAATTGGTCGAGTATTTACCCCTGATTATGGAATTGTTTCTGATGCCAAAGCAGCTCTTGAGTTATTTGTTCAAGTTGCAAAAGAGTGGAAGGCAAAAGGCAAGTTGAATAATTACGCTGATTGGGTAGGTCGTTGTCAAGAGCGTAAGAAACTCATGTTGCGTAAGACCGATTATGACAATGTTCCAGTGAAGCCGCAACGCGTTTATCAGGAAATGAATACTGCATTTGGTCGCGATACTGTCTATGTTTCAACTATTGGTTTATCGCAAATTGCTGGTGCGCAGTTCTTACATGTTTATGGCGATCGTCAATGGATTAACTGTGGGCAAGCTGGACCTTTAGGTTGGACCATACCTGCTGCTTTGGGTGTGCTAGCTGCTGATCCTACTCGTACCGTTGTGGGTTTAGCGGGCGACTATGATTTCCAATTCTTAATTGAAGAGCTGGCTGTGGGCGCGCAATTTAAATTGCCATTAGTAATGGTTTTGGTGAACAACAGTTATCTTGGCTTAATTCGTCAGGCACAACGTGGTTTTGAGATGGACTACTGTGTACAGTTAGCCTTTGACAACATTAACGTAGACGATACAACCCTCAAGGGCTATGGCGTTGATCATGGCAAAGTAGTCGAAGGTTTAGGTTGCAAATTACTGCGTGTGACAGATCCCGCCAAGATTAATGGTGCTTTAGTTGAGGCACAAAAGATGGCTAAACATTTCATGGTCCCGGTAGTGGTAGAGGTAATCTTAGAGAAGGTCACTAATATCGCGATGGGTATGGAGATTGACAATATCAATGAGTTTGAAGAAATTGATTGTCGTCATCCAGCCGGTCGTGAGGGCCTACAAATGGCAGGTCTCTTAGACTAAGCATTCATGTAGTTGTAGTACCAGAGCCCAGATTAAAACCTGGGCTTTTTCTTTTGGTGGGTAATTACATTCAAGATTTTTTCATGATGTCAGTAATTTCTCACTACAAAATCAGGTAGCTATTTATAGAGGCTCTCATTAGGATTTTCGGTTTGAGGGTCTTCTATGCAGAAATTTCCTGAAGTTTTCAATTCTATTTTTAGCGATAGGGTTCATTCGATCCTAAATTATGAAAATCCTTTTAGTAGATCAAATAATCTAGGCCATATTACTGCCAGTGGCCTAGTTATCCATAACAAAAAGGTATTGCTAATCTTTCATCCTTATATCAAAAGTTGGTTGCAACCTGGAGGTCATGTTGACGATGGAGAGTCTCCAGTTGATGCTGCTATTCGTGAGGTGTATGAAGAAACTGGGCTTGTTTGCGTTTTAGGTTCTGAAGATCCTGAGCCAATCGATATTGATGTCCATGAAATTCCGGAAAATCCCATGAAGGGTGAAGATGCTCATTTGCATATCGATCTACTTTATTGCCTAAGGGTCTCTC
>JBILYO010000090.1:0-8669 GCA_044377685.1 Polynucleobacter sp.
AAGTTAAAGTCAATTTTGTGCAACGCCTTACTGGGCAAGCGGGTAATTGGCGCCATTGGATTGGCGCTATCGAGTGGGATTTCACGAATCTCAATCTCACTCAAATCGCTAAGGAGTTTAAGCTACGCCCTAAAACTCTGGAGGGTAGCGCCAGCTCAAAAGGAAAATTAAATATTGATAGCGGTAAGCCGAACGGTGGAGAGATTTATTTTGCTGCTGATAATCTAGTAGTGCAATTATCAAATGAAGAAAACGCCATTATTTTTGGAAGGGTAGAGACTAACCTAACTCAAGAAAATATTAATGGCATGATTTCTATCAATACTAAAACCCTTGCTTGGAGAGATCCTCAGAGCGCTAAAAATACTTCGCTAGAAAACCTGAGCCCAATGACATTTCGCTGGCGACCACCTGGGGCTGATGGTGAAATCAAGGAATTTGGTTTTTCTTCTCCAAAAATTTTAGTAAAAGATGTTGCATTATTTGCCCTTAATCTTCCGCTCTCTAAAAAAGTACAGCGTTGGATCAAAGACTCTCAGGCTAATGGTGAGCTCCAGAACTTAGATATCAAATGGTCAGAAAGCAAATCGGCACTTTCCACTTTCAAACTACCCGGCAATTGGTTCAAATCGAATAAATTAGATTTCACGGTCAGCGGTAATCTCATTAATCTAAGCTTCAAGGGTGTGAATAAATCCATGCCTTCAGTAAGTAATCTTTCTGGATTTATTTCTAGTAATCAAAATCAGGGCAGCTTTACTGTCGACTCAAATAACCTTGGCTTAGAAGTCAATGATCTGCTTGCCGATCCTAAAATCAAATTGGATCTTGCCAAGGGCCAAATTTCTTGGGTGAAAACAAAAAGTAATTGGGTTGTGACTGCTAAAGATCTAGCCTTAAGTAACTCAGAAATAACAACGCAACTAGATCTTAGCTATGTGCTTGGAGCCAAGGGTCAAGCTGACCTGATGTCTTTAGATATGGACTTTCCAACAGCCAAACTCGCTACTGCCTACCGCTATCTTCCGGTCGAGATGGATAAGGATACTCATTACTATCTGAGCAAAGCATTTAGTGCAGGCGACATTCAGAAGGGTAAGCTGCATATTAAAGGTGATCCAAACAAAATCCCTTTTCCTAAAGGCAGCACTGGGGAATTTACTTTTAATCTACCCATCACTGCGGCGACCTATAGCCCTCTTCCTACCCTACCAAGCAATCAAGGAGTATGGCCTGCATTTACTAATGTCAATGGACTCATCGCCATGCAAAATGAGTTATTTACCGTAGACATTAGTCAAGGTAATTACAAACAAGTTGCAATGAGTAAATTTCATGCTGAAATTCCAAGTGTTAGCGCTAAGCAATTAGTGCTCTCTGTTAATGGTAGCGTCCAAGGCGAAGCACCTCAAATGCTGGAATATTTATTTGCTTCACCAGTAGGGAAAAAGCAGGCTAGTCTTGAAAAGAATTTGCGCGTCACTGGCAATAGTAATCTTGACCTAGGCTTAAAAATTCCACTTTCAGGCAACGAGGACACTAAAGTTGATATCAAACTCAATTTGCCTGGTAATAAAGCGCAATGGGCAAGTCTTCCACCACTTGAAAACCTTAAAGGGAAAATTCGGATTACCGATATCAACCCTGAGTTTGAAGATGTGAGCGCTAAATTCTTAGGAGGCAATCTCAAGATAGCTACAGCACCTTCATCTGCGGGCATTCAGAACTACAGTGTTGTCGGCGATATTTCTGCTGATTTTATTAGGGATTATTTTTCCAACGCGGTGAAGTCTGAGTCTGTTTCGATGCTTGATGCAATGAGTGGTGCCGCTAAATATGAAGGTGTTCTGAGTTTTAATAAGTTAGGCAGCGAAACCAACCTCAAATTTGATCTGCGCGACTGGGCAAGCGCTGCGCCAATACCAGTTCAAAAACTGAAAGGGGCTCCCCTCTTGGGTCAAGTCACCATTAAAACCAACGCCACGACTCAAGCAGGATCTTCGGGCGCTAGCTGGATGGGTAATCTTGGAGATATCTACGCTATACAAGGCGAACTTAATCAAGATGGTGAGGTGCGCTCTGCCCTTGGAGTTGGCGCCCCCGCCATGCTTTCGCAAGATGCGTTTAATTTAAATTTAGTGGCTAATGAACTCAACATAGATACTTGGATTAACTTTTTTGGGCGTCAAGATAAAACGAATGTTCCAGCCAAAGCGGATGATTCCAGCGCTAATAGCCTACAAATTACAGCTCAAGTTAAAAAATTAACCTTGATTGATCGTATATGGGAAGATTTAAATATATCCGTCAAACAGCAGAGCGGTGCGTTACAAATGCGGATCAATGCGCCTCAGATTAATGGGCAGATTCAGTACCAAGGCGCTAACCAAGCAAATCCTAACGGCATACTTACTGGAATATTCAGTCGCCTACGTGTGCCAGATGTGCCAACTGAATTGATTAAGCCCAGTGCCAGTAATACTTCAAATCAAAAGACGCGTGGTCCTGACAGCATTCCTAGTCTTGATTTATCGATAGAGGATTTTTCTTGGTTCAAGGCAAAACTTGGTCAATTCAAAATCAAGACTATCTCAGGTAATAACGCACTCAAGATTGACTCCATTCAAACCATTAATCCCGAAGGAGAGTCTAAAATTACTGGCCAGTGGAATGGTGCTAGCCAAAATCAATCTGAGCATACCCAACTCAACTTTGATATGGATGTGAAGAATGCCGGACAACTCATTGCTCACTGGAGTGATAAACAATCAGTTGAGGGCGGGCAAGGCAAAGTGAATGCAGTGGTTGAGTGGGATGGCTCACCATTTGAACCACAATTCGACTCTTTAAAAGGTAGGGCAAATTTAAATCTGATAAAAGGTCGACTGTTAGAGGTCGATACCTCTGGTGCTCAAATTCTAGATGTTTTGAGTTTACAAAGTCTACTGAAATTCGCCACTCTTGATTTACAAGGCAGCGTTGGAAATATTGCGACTAAGGGAACAAGCTTTAATTCCATTAACGGTAGTTTTGACATCAATCAAGGCATTGCACAGACAAAGCAATTTAAGATGGAACTAGATCAGGCTCGTGTCGCGATGAACGGTCACATCAACATTCCGAAACAAACTCAAGATTTACGAATTACCATCTTCCCTACCATCGATGCTACAGCTGGTTCATTGGCCGCTTTTGCGATCAACCCTATTGTTGGTCTAGGCGCTCTCATTGGACAATATTTAATTACCAGTCAAATTAACCGTAATTTTCAATCAGACTATTTGGTTCAGGGGTCTTGGAAAAATCCTGAGGTGATTCCCTTAGATCAACAAGGACAACCTATTGACTCAAAGGCTATGGATAAGATTCGTAGTAAGGATCTTTTAAAAGAACAAAGCAAACCCGCATCGAACAGTTCCTCACCTCCATCATGAATCCTAGTGAAAATATAAGCAATATTCGGATCGCGTCTATCCAAATGGTATCTACTCCCGTACTAGAGGAGAACCTCAATACAGCTACTAGATTAATTAAATCTGCAGTTGAAGAAGGCGCTCAGCTTGCTATCCTACCTGAATATTTTTGCTTAATGGGCTTAAAAGATACTGATAAGGTTCGAGCTCGAGAGCCCTATGGGAATGGCCCTATTCAGGAACAACTTTCAGCAATTGCAAAAGATAATGGAATTTATTTAGTTGCAGGAACTATTCCCTTGGAGGCTGGTGATCCACAAAAAGTGCTGAACACTACTCTAGTCTTCAATCCATATGGTGAGACGATTGCGCGTTACGACAAAATTCATTTATTTGGATTTCAGACTGAAACTGAGCGCTATCAAGAATCTGAAACAATTGAAGCGGGCAATGAGCCCGGCATACTAAAGATTGCTATCGGCACACAAGAGTGGATTTTTGGACTGAGTATCTGCTATGACCTGCGTTTTCCAGAGCTTTATAGAGCCTTAGGTCAAGTAGATTGCCATATTATTCCTGCGGCTTTTACCTATACGACGGGTAAAGACCATTGGGAAATTCTGCTGCGTGCACGGGCGATTGAGAATCAATGCTACGTTCTGGCTTCAGCCCAGGGTGGTACCCACCTCAATCAACGGCGCACATGGGGGCACAGCATGCTGATTGACCCTTGGGGTGATATTTTTGCCAATCTCCCCGAAGGTGAAGGTTTTATTTCTGGGGTATTGTGCAAAGATAAATTAAACGAGGTACGCTCTAAGTTACCTGCACTGACCCATCGAAAGCTTTAAATCACCGAAAGATTTTCCTAATCAATGAATGCACCAGAAGCACTGTTTCCAAATCATTGGACCAAAGCTAAAAAACAAGCTGATCTCCTGAAAGTAGCAAAATCAATTTTGCTGGAACCCACAGGACTCACGGAACAAGATCTTCATCGTACTTTTAGCGATATGTTTACACATCGTCTAGACGATGCCGATCTGTACTTTCAACACACCCGAAGCGAAAGCTGGAGCCTTGAAGAGGGCATTGTGAAATCTGGCAGCTTCAATATTGATCAAGGTGTTGGGGTACGTGCAATCTACGGCGATAAGACTGCCTTTGCTTATTCTGATGAAATTAATTTAGAGGCGCTCAATAAAGCAGCGAAGGCAACGCGTGTTATCGGACCAGAAGGTGGCAAACAAGCTGTTGCCAGCAAACTCTTTAATCCCATCTCGAACAAACTCTATTCTGATATCAACCCCCTAGACTCTTTGCAACCCAAAGAAAAGATTGCGCTTCTTGAAAGCATTGAGCGACGTGCAAAAGCCCGTGATCCTCGCATTATTCAAGTGATGGCAAGTTTGGCTGGTGAATTTGATGTGGTATTGGTCGTACGTGCCGATGGATTACTAGCCGCTGACATTCGTCCATTAGTCCGTGTCTCAGTTCATGTCATTGCTGAACAAAACGGTCGGCGTGAATCTGGCTCCTCTGGTGGCGGAGCGCGTCACGATTATCAATACTTTGATGCTGCACTCATCAATCGTTATGTTGATGAAGCAGTAGATGGTGCCCTAACGAACTTAGATTCACGACCCGCTCCTGCCGGACCGATGACCGTAGTCATGGGTCCAGGTTGGCCAGGCGTCTTACTCCATGAAGCAGTTGGTCATGGTCTGGAGGGTGACTTCAACCGCAAAGGTTCGTCTGCCTTTGCTGGACGCATTGGTCAACGCGTGGCAGCTAAAGGTGTCACTGTAGTTGATGATGGCACGCTCTCAGGTCGAAGAGGCTCGCTCAATATTGATGATGAAGGTACACCCACCCAATGCACCACCTTAATTGAAGATGGTATTTTGAAAGGCTATATCCAAGATAGTCTGAATGCTCGCCTGATGAAGATGCCACTTACGGGCAATGGCCGCCGAGAAAGTTTTGCTTCATTACCGATGCCGCGCATGACCAATACTTATATGTTGGCCGGCAAAGATGATCCACAAGAAATTGTGGCTAGTATTAAAAGGGGCCTTTATGCAGTCAATTTTGGGGGTGGTCAAGTCGATATCACCAGCGGAAAATTTGTTTTTTCTGCATCTGAAGCCTATTGGGTAGAAAACGGAAAAATTCAGTACCCAGTCAAAGGGGCAACCATCATTGGCAGTGGGCCAGAGTCCCTAAAACAGGTTTCTATGATCGGCAATGACCTCAAATTAGATAGCGGCGTGGGGGTTTGCGGCAAGGAGGGACAGAGCGTTCCAGTGGGTGTTGGCCAGCCTACCCTAAGGATTGACAGCCTTACAGTGGGCGGAACTGCCTGATATCGCCCAATTACGGCTTAAAATAGCCCTATGAGCCAACAAAACACTAATCCCGCTAATTGGTACTCCGTCGTTGATAAGACGTCGGAAACCGACGATCAACGTATTCACAATATTTCTATTCTGCCTCCGCCAGAGCACTTGATTCGTTTTTTTCCGATTTCAGGCACTCCAACGGAAGCGTTGATTAGCAAAACCCGTAAGAAGATTCGAGACATTATTCATGGCAAAGATGATCGTTTACTCATCATCATTGGGCCCTGCTCAATTCATGATCCAAGAGCAGCATTGGAATACTGTCATCGTCTCTTAGCAGAGCGTAAGCGTTTTGCTGGTGAATTAGAAATTGTGATGCGGGTGTATTTTGAAAAGCCTCGCACCACTGTTGGTTGGAAGGGCTTAATCAATGACCCTTATTTAGATGAGAGTTATCGCATCGAAGAAGGTCTTCGTCTTGCCCGCCAAGTCCTGATGGAAATTAATCGTATTGGTATGCCAGCTGGTAGTGAATTCCTTGATGTGATTTCTCCACAATATATTGCTGATCTCATTTCTTGGGGCGCTATTGGTGCACGCACTACTGAAAGCCAGGTACATCGTGAACTAGCATCTGGTTTATCAGCACCGATTGGTTTTAAAAATGGCACCGATGGCAATATCAAAATTGCAACAGACGCAATCCAGGCTGCAGGTATGCCGCATCACTTCCTTTCTATTCATAAGAATGGTCAAGTCTCTGTTGTAGAAACCAAAGGCAATAAAGACTGTCACGTGATTTTGCGTGGCGGTAAAGAACCGAACTATGAAGCACAGTACGTCCAGACCGCTTGCGCAGAGCTAGCGGCTGCCAAGCTCCCAGCCGGTTTAATGGTGGACTTGTCTCATGCAAACTCCAGTAAAAAACATGAGCGTCAGATCATTGTCGCTGACAATATTGCTGAACAAATTGAGTCTGGATCGCACCAAATTTTTGGTGTCATGGTCGAAAGTCATCTTCATGATGGTGCACAAAAATTCACACCTGGAAAAGATGATCCTGCCAAACTGGAATATGGAAAGAGCATTACTGATGCATGTATTAACTGGGATGACTCAGTGAAAGTACTTGAGCGTCTTGCTGCTGCTGTGAAGAAACGCAGAAGTAAAAAAAGTAACCCTAAAAATTAATAAGTGGGCACTAGAAAAGAGACTAAATTATTTAGTCTCTTTTTTTTCATGCTTCCACAGTACATCACTACCACCTGCAGCACGATTTAGTATGCGTGATAAAACAAATAATAAATCTGAGAGGCGATTGACATACTGACGTGGAGAGTCATATAAGGGCTCAGCCCAACCCAAACGGACAATCGAACGTTCAGCTCTTCTGCACACTGTACGGCAAACATGAGCTTGCGCAGCAGCACGTGTTCCACCTGGCAAAATAAATTCAGTCAGTGGGGGTAGTTGCTTGTTATACTTTTCGAGCCAGACATCTAATTGGGCAACATGCTCAGGTTTGAGGAGCTTGTAATTCGGAATACAAAGCTCACCACCCAAATCAAATAAATCATGCTGGATCTGCAAAAACAGCTCTTGTAGCTCTGGGGCAATGCTTTCAGGGATCTGTTCGGTCATCAAAACGCCGATTTCAGAATTCAGTTCATCGACGTCCCCCATAGCGCAAATCCGCAAATGGTCCTTCTCTACGCGACTTCCGTCACCTAGACCGGTCATGCCTGAATCACCAGTTCTGGTGGCTATTTTTGATAATCGATTTCCCATGAGCTTAATTATAGGTAAGTGGCTAAAATGTTCATATGAATATGGTGACCCCGCCCCCAGATATCGCTGCCATCAGCGCACTTCAGTCCAGACTCGTCTCTGCTTTACGCCCTATCCTCCCAGAGCATGCCCTGCTATGGGAGCCTGAGGACACAATCCCCTATGAATGCGATGGGTTAGCAGCTTATCGCCGTATGCCTCTAGCAGTAGCTTTACCTGAAACAGAAGAACAAGTGGCTCAAATTCTGAAGATATGCTTTGATATGCAAATTCCAGTGGTGCCCCGCGGATCAGGAACTGGTCTTTCTGGAGGCGCAATGCCGATTTCTCAAGGCTTAGTCCTCTCTTTAGCCAAACTCAAAAAAATTATCAGTATTGACCCATTTACTCGGACTGCAGTAGTGCAGCCTGGCGTTCGTAATCTTGCCATCTCAGAGGCGGTTGCCCATCTTGGTCTTTATTACGCGCCCGATCCGTCTTCACAAATTGCTTGCTCCATTGGTGGCAATGTCAATGAAAATTCTGGTGGCGTGCATTGCCTTAAATATGGCTTGACCTTGCATAACGTTTTACGTATTCGTGGTGTTTTGATGAATGGTGAAATAGTTGAATTTGGTAGCTTAGCTCCTGACTCTCCCGGATTAGATTTACTTGCCATTGTGATGGGTAGCGAAGGGATGTTGGCAGTAGTCACTGAAGTGACTGTTAAATTGGTTGCCAAGCCAAAGTTAGCGCGAGTGATTATGGCTAGTTTTGATGACATCGAAAAAGGTGGCAATGCCGTTGCTGCCATCATCGCTGCCGGCATCATTCCTGCTGGATTAGAAATGATGGATAAGGCGACAACTCGCGCAGTAGAAGAGTTTGTCCATGCTGGATATGATCTAGAGGCAGAGGCCATTTTGCTTTGCGAGTCGGACGGCACTCTTGAAGAAGTGGCTGAAGAGATTGCACGCATGACCAAGGTCTTGGAAGAATCTGGCGCCAGCGGTATCAAGATCTCTCAAGACGAATCTGAACGTCTCAAGTTTTGGAGTGGTCGTAAAAACGCGTTCCCTGCTGCAGGTCGCATCGCAGCTGACTATTACTGTATGGATGGCACTATTCCTCGCAGACATATTGCTAC
>JBILYO010000225.1:0-2862 GCA_044377685.1 Polynucleobacter sp.
TTTAAACATGTAGCCCAGAACTAGTTCATCTATGGCTTGATTGCACCTTACTTTTGTAGACAGGGTAATTTCTTGGGCTACTTGAACGACCTCAATCCGTTTGCCTTCACTATTCAGTAAAGCCACATCCATGATTGTCGCCTCACCGCTGCCCGAAGTCGTTTTGACTTTGCCAGATTGAGTGATTTCTTGTCGAACGTTTTGATTCTCGCGATCGGCTAATAAGGCGTTGTAATAGTCCATCACCATTTCTGGTTGACCTTCAATCGCTACCTTGCCTTGATTCAGTAAGATCGCTCGATCACAAATCGATTGAATAGCCATCTTGTCATGAGAAACAATTAATAGCGTGGTGCCATGTTTACGGAACTCGCGTATGCGATCAAAGCACTTATGGGTAAAGTAGGTATCACCAACCGACAAGGCCTCATCCACAATCAGGACATCAGGGCGTTCTGCAGTTGCAACACTAAATGCCAAACGCATTTGCATACCGCTGGAGTAGAAGCGTACTGGTTGATCGATGTATTCACCAATCTCAGCAAATTCTTCGATGGCCGGCATCATGGCGGTAATTTGATCAACGCTATAACCGAGTAACTGTCCAGCCATATAGGTATTCTGCCTACCCGTAAAGTCTGCATGAAAGCCTATACCCAGCTCAAGGAGGGCGGCAACATTGCCACTCATCTCTACTGATCCAGTAGTAGGCTGTGAAGTGCCTGAGATCATTTTCAGAAGCGTACTCTTACCTGCGCCATTCACACCAATAATGCCGACAGCCTCACCAGGATTAACTGTGAAGTTAAGATCTTGCAATACCCAGTTCAAGGTATGGCGATCTTTACTAAATGGAATGATCCATTCAGCGAGGCGTGACCATTTAGATGGGTAGCGCTTATATGCTTTACCGAGATTGCGAACGATGATCTGTGACATTAGAGTAAGTCCACCATTTCACCGGAACGCTTACGAAATAAGCGAAATCCATTGATATTGAGTAATACCGCTAAGACGCAGATAAACCACAAGCTAGACCAATCCGGCCATTGGTGGTTTACGAAGATCCCCTGAAAAGCTTGTAGCAAATTGGTCAGTGGGTTAAACGACACTAAGTAGCGAATTTTTTCAGGGAGAATATTGGTCGAATACACAATCGGTGTGAGCCAGAACCAAAACTGGAGAGCCACGGTAAAAAAGTAACCAATATCCCTAAAGAAAACATTGAGAACGCCCAGTGTCATACCCAAGCCGATCGAGAACGCAATCAAGATGGCAAGTAAAGGGATAACTGCTAAGAAGCAATAACCAGGAAAGTTATTCGTTACAAGCAAAAAGAGTGTAAAGAGAGCAAAGATAATGATGAAGTTCAGACCAGCATTGAGAATGACGATGACTGGCAAGCAAAGACGCGGAAAGTTGAGTTTCTTGAGAAGATTGGCATTCTCTAAAAAGACGACTTGGGCACGTGAGGTTAGCTCTGAAAAAAGTGTCCAAACAATCACACCGATACACAAGTAAATACTGTAAGAGTAAAGACTAGCACTACCTTCGCCAGCAGCGCCTGGTAAACGAGCCCCCATTACTTTAGAGAAGACCAGTGCGTAAACCACAATCAGCGCTAGGGGATTAATGATGGGCCACGCAAAACCCAGCAAGGAGTTTTTATACTTAGTTTGGAATTCTCGTTTAGTGCTGCCCAGGATAAATGCCCGGTATTGCCAAAGTGAGGCAATAGAGGCAACTAAGCCAGGGGAGCGTGTATTTGAATTGAGCATTGGCCCTAGTTTAATAAGGTTTTGAGAACAGACTGGGCACTTTCTTTCCAGGTCAGCCAAGGCATCTTGTCTGAGCGGGGATGGGCGCCTTTGGCATTTAAGTCCAGCCATGCCTCAATAGCCTGAGTCATCTCTTCCGGCTTGGTGGCTCTGTAATAGAAGGCATGCTCTCCAGCTACTTCTTTAAAGACCGGAATATCTCTGGCAATAATCGGCACATGTCTTCTAGCCGCTTCGATCAGAGGCAGACCAAAGCCTTCGCCATCGGAAGCTGCAATGAGGCAGGTACTAGCCGAGTAAATCTGATCTAAGTATTCATCACTAATGCTATCTAACCAAAAAAGTCGTTTGTTTAATTCTGGGTGACTTTCAATATGAGCGACTAATTCATCAACCATCCAACCTTTTTTACCGATGATCACTAAATTGACTTGAGCGCCTTGAGTACCCTTAGCCCAAAGCTTTTCAAAAGCAGGCAAGGTTTGGCTGTAGCCTTTACGGGGCTCTAAAGTGCCAATCATGACAAAGCTCGGTTGCGCGCTAATCTTGGCAATCACTTCACTGGCATTGGCTGGTAAGCCGGAAGTAGGAACAGAGTTTTCAATATCGGCTCCCAAGTGGAACCAAGCCACATCAAATTGTTTGGGAAGATCAGGGATATTGACCTTAGCCCATTCGCGATAGTCATCAGCGACAGCTTTAGAGATACAAATAATCCCATCAAATTTGCTGATCTCTAAGAGCCACTGACGATGATTCAATTCGGCTGCACTTGGAAAGGCATTGGGGAACAGAATTGGTAAGAGGTCATACACCACGAAATACACCTTCGTACCACTTAATTTAATAGCAGAGAGGTATTGCTTCTGAGCTTGCACAATATCGGCTTGCAAATCGATGCCCAAGAAGATATCACCTGGCTGAGTTTCAATAATCGGATCTTCTAGATTATTAGTATTGCTCTCACCCATGCTTTGCTTTTCTGCTTCGCTGGCAAAGAATTTCTTCTTAAAGCGATTGGCGTAGCGATAGCCCAAAGTCAATTGATTGGCATAAATGGGATGCACGTCATAGCCCGCTGGCG
>JBILYO010000006.1:0-26340 GCA_044377685.1 Polynucleobacter sp.
AAATTGAAGGTTCCCACAATATTGGTTTGTACAAATTCCGCAGGCCCATGAATGGAGCGATCCACATGGCTCTCTGCTGCAAAATTCACAATGGCGCGTGGCTGGTGCTCTTTTAATAATTTACCGACAAGTTCCTTATCGCCAATATCGCCTCGCACAAATACATGGCGAGAATCGTTCTTTAGGGAATCTAATGTGTCAAGGTTACCGGCATAGGTCAACTTATCAAGGTTCACAATGCCTTCTGCCTTTGGATTAGCAAGCCAATCCAAAACAAAATTACCTCCAATAAAACCTGCGCCGCCAGTAACTAAAATCATGATTGAAGTGGTCCTAAAATGGCATCTGCAAATGCTTCTGAACTATACGGCTTAAATGCGGCAGAAGCTAGAAATTGTCTGCCTGCCTCTTGATAAGCCATGAAGTCTTGCTCCGTCATTTTACTAAGGTATTGATGAAGATCCCGATACGGATCAGCAGCACTTAAAAACAGACGGAAATCGATAAAACAAGTTTGAGGAACAATATCCTGAATCCGTGGTTCACCCCAGTAAATCGGTACGCACCCAGCAAATAAAGAATCAAATAGTTTTTCGGTGATATATCCCGGAATATCTTTGGCATTCTCAAAGCAGATGCAAAAGCACGCTTTGGCTAATACCTCAAACTTATTTTGTGCAGACCCTTTGTAGCTTGGAAAGACCGCATTGCCTAGCAAAAAAGGTAACACCTTTTCTAAACGATAGCGCCACTTGCCTGACTTGCCAAGACGTTTTTGAGGAACAAGCCAGCCATTGCCAAATAAAGAAAAATCTTTTGCTGCATTCACCTCAAACCAGCGAATCGCTTTGACGCGCTCAGAGTAGAGCTCTCTTTCATCTGGCAAATTAGCATGACGATTACTACCAATTAATACACAAAAGAGATTGCGGTTTGCAAAACCAGGATTGATTATTTGATTTACTCTAAATTGTGCGGGCAGCACATTAGGGTAAGCAATCGGAAACTTAGGGGTAGCTGCTGTCTTTTGGGAGAGCGAGTTCAGTGAATCTGCATTGAGCAATTCTTGATCCCAGGTGAAGATGCCATCGAATTGATTGAGATAATTTGCATCGCCATACACGGGTACTGTGAGCTCAGTTTCAAAACGGATCAGATAATTTTTGCAATTGTCGATTGGAATAATCGGCAACGCCTCTAAGTACAGTGTGAAATTGGGTTTAATGCCATCTTTTTCAAGAACATCCAAAGTATGAAGTTCGATACCTCGCTCAGCAGCTTTAGAGCGCAGTACCCTAAATGGTGCCAAGCAATCATCGCGATTTCGAGGGCTTTGAGGATTAAATAGATCATTTTGACCCTCCTCCCATCCGACAATCCCTCCAACTAACATAGCAGGCCGCTCATTTAAGGTTAAGTTCTCATAAAGCACCAGCATGAATCGATGCCGATGTGATTGTTTGTTTGTTAATGGTCTAATTATAGGGTTATGGCTATTTATTCCTACCTTCAGGGCGGCTTAGGCAATCAAATGTTTCAATATGCGATTGCTAGAGCCCTCTCAGAACATTATCAAAGCGCATTTTTGCTTGATCGTTCTTGGTTTGATACACCACAAATAGAAACAACACCTCGCCCATATCAACTTGGGTTTCTGAAGATCCAGGAAGTGGCCCAAACTACAGCAGGCTTTCCCAAAAGACCTAAGAGGCTGAAAAGGCTATTACAAAAATTTCTACCCTTTGGACCAATTGTTTACTACCAACAAAATGCTTTTGAATTTGATGCTGGGCTATTGAACTTAGATGGATTAGAGCAGCGGGATCTGTTTTTATTTGGATACTGGCAAGCATTCCCATATTTAGAACCAATCAAAATGATATTGCAGCAGGAATTTAAAACTCAACAGCCCATCTCAGATCACTATCAATCCTATTTAAATTCGATTCGTAATTCTGAATCCGTCATGCTCCATATACGAAGAGGGGATTATGTGAACTCACCCTCAGCAGCAAAGTTTCATGGCGCACTTGCCTTGAGCTACTACCAACAGGCCATTGAAGAATTGCTTCTCAATAAGCCTAATGCCCATTTCTTTATTTTTTCAGATGACTTACCTTGGGCTAAAGAAGCTTTACCAAAGGATCTGCAAATCACTTTTGTAGAAAATGCTTTACAAGCCGATGCCGCCGCGCAAGAACTGCAGCTCATGTATGCATGCAAGCATCACATCATTGCGAATAGTTCATTAAGTTGGTGGGGCGCCTGGCTTAAACAAGATTGTGGTGGCTTCGTATTTGCGCCTCATCGCTGGATCAGCGACAGTAGCTTAGATTTATCTAAGCTACTACCAGCACACTGGCAAAAAATTCCTGCTTAAGTTTGTTTAGTAATACGTCCTAGCATGCTGCCATAAAGAGCAATACAGACTCGTTCTAGACGCGTTAATGGTGTCCATAAACCATTACCCCGAAATTGAAAGCGGGCATACAGTTCCATATTTGCACCAATCGATATATGAGAGATGCGCTGATTAATTAGCTGCATGAAAGCAATGCCGTACTTTATGCGCTCATAAAATGGCAGCGGCCTTGGCAGGCAAGATTCTGATATGCCCAGCTTTTTTAAGTAGTTCGCCTGAGCATTAGAAAACACATTACGCGCAGCCTGAAGATGATTCACGCTAGTCTGGGTAGAATGCAGGCGATAAGTAATGAGTTTCTTTTTAATGTTGGCAAAACGATAGCCAGCTAAAGCAATCTCAGTCCATAAACAATAGTCTTCTGCATGCATGTAAGAAGCTTTGTAGGGAAACTGCTTAAATATTTCTAACTTGCCCATCATGGCTGGATTGCAGACTGGACTGCATACACTCAATAAAGCTTGGATATCAGAATTTGAGTGACGCTGCTTGGAACTTTTTCTCTCACCCGTCACTTGGTTTAAGGTGAAATGGTCGGCACCACATAAATCAGCCTGATGATTTTCTAAAAACTCTACCTGAAGCGCCAATCTTTCTGGAAAAGCACGATCATCGGCATCCAGTAAAGCAAGATATTTCCCTTTTGCCATACCTGCAATGAGATTACGAGTGGTAATCAAACCGCGGTTCTGATCTGAATACACTTTAATGATTCGTTGATCAGTAAATTGATCAATAATCTCGCGAGTACGGTCACTCGATCCATCATCAACAATAATTAACTCAAAATTAGTATAAGTTTGCGCCAAAATACTTTCAATCGCTTCAGCGATATAACGCTCAGAATTAAACACCGGCATTGATACGCTGACCAATGGCATATTTTTCATTTCCTGATTTTCGGATTGTTGCAGATAGGAAGTCTTGGAAAGGTCATTCATACGTATTTAAAGGTAGCTTTGTAATAAACGTAAGAAGCGCTTACTTCTTTTTACGATCCGAGAAAGCAAAGGCTTACTGGGGACTCCATAATCTAACTCAGACTCCCAGGCAGATTGGTAAATTACGCCCATAAAGTTTTGTTTTAATTTCTCCTGGGTCTCGCCCAAGCGACGGGACAAGTAATAGTGCCAGTCATAGTGATAAATCCTAAACAGAGGCTCAATCATGCGCACCGGGATCGCTTGATATTTTAGTAAGGTCTCACCATAAATCAAGGTCTCGGGATGCTCCGGAGTAATGAGATCCCAAAGTGTCATTCCCTTAGGTTGCAAATACTGTTGGTCTAAAGACTCCCAGACTTTGGCGGACCAGATAAAAGGGGCTGGTGCGCAGTAATAATTGGGGCCCGCTCGACCAAATAAGGCCTTAACCGTTTCTGCCTCTTTGCGAAGCTCTCTCTCAACCCGCAGATGACCGCGATTGGTCGCCATCTGAAAGAGTTCTTTATTTTGATGGAGTACGGTATATGGGAATCCATCATCCACTAAAAAATCTGTTTTTCCAAAATTACGAATAAAGATACTGTCTGAATCAATACATAAATAATTGCTGGCTAATCCTAAGCGCCAAAATTCAGACTTAATCACTTGTTGTGCAATGCCACCAGATTTGGTTTTCTGAATATCTTTTGGTACGCGGGGATTAGCTTGAATAATCGCCTCATCAGCAATCCACTGATAACCCTGGTTCTCACCTAAGAGTGAAAATAATGTGTCACGATCTTCCTGGGGAGTAGAAATATAAAAAGGAATAGATTCGATATTATGTTTACGTAAGGATTCAAGCAAGCGCTTAACACGCAATAAATCTCTTCGATACGATTTGCAATAGAGAACAAAATCTAGCATTTAAGATTCGTAACCCATTGGGTTTTGAGATTGCCAGCGCCAGCTATCAGCACACATCTGACCTAAATTGCGGCGTGCCTTCCAGCCTAGTAATTTTTCTGCAAGGGATGGATCGGCGTAGCAAGTAGCAATATCACCTGCACGTCTTTCGACTACCTGGTAGGGAATGGAGTGGCCCACTACATCGCCATAGGCTTTCAGTACATCCATCACGCTA
This sequence comes from Polynucleobacter sp., assembly GCA_044377685.1. Lineage (GTDB taxonomy): Bacteria > Pseudomonadota > Gammaproteobacteria > Burkholderiales > Burkholderiaceae > Polynucleobacter. The sequence continues at coordinate 4,490 of JBILYO010000006.1, forward strand.
TAGCCTTGGCCAGTTCCCAAATTGACTGTCAAGGAATCACGGCCAGCCAATAAATACTCTACCGCTTTGACATGGGCCTGCGCCAAATCTACTACATGTATGTAGTCTCTGACACCCGTTCCATCATGGGTAGACCAATCATTGCCATAAACCTTGAGCTCCGGCATTCTGCCAGCAGCTACACGTGCTACTAAGGGAGTGAGGTTATTTGGTATGCCCCGAGGATCTTCACCAATCATTCCAGATTCATGTGCGCCAACTGGATTGAAGTAACGCAAATAGGCCACGCGCCAACTTGGATCAGAAACTTCTAAGTCGCGCAAGACTTGCTCACTCATTAACTTCGTTTGACCATAAGGATTTGTGGGTCGAACTGCTGACTGCTCATTAATAGGCACTTCACTTGGATCGCCATAAACTGTTGCCGAAGAACTAAATACAAAGTTCTTACAGTCATGTGCTTTCATCACTTCGAGTAATGTAAAAAGACCGCCAAGATTATTTTGGTAATAACGCAGTGGCTGAGTAACCGACTCACCAACTGCTTTTAAAGCAGCAAAATGAATGGCACCTTTAATAGGGTACTTTTTGAAGACAGTCTCCAAAAAAGCCTTATTGCATACATCGCCCTCAATAAACTCTAACTTTTGCCCAGCAAGTGCTTCAATCCGAGATAGAGCCAAAGGGCTAGAATTAATAAAGTTATCTAGGCCAATAACACGATTACCCGCTTGCAGTAATTCAAGCCATGTGTGTGAGCCGATATAGCCAGTGGCACCCGTTAAAAGAATCATTGCAATTTGTCCGCCAATGTAAGCACTTGATTAGCTCGGAAATACCAGAAACCAAATCCTTTATCAAGCCCCGAACAGATCGATAAAGGGGTGGGTGGCTGATTTTCCCAATTTAGCCGTTATTATTTGATTATATGAAACCTATTGGCTCAAATCGCTCTTTCTCCATTTTGAGCGCCACGATTATCTTCATCAGCAGTGCTTTGCTGGCCGTTTGGTCCCTGAAAAATACAATTGCGCTGCGTAATGCGCTTTTGGCTATTGGCACCTTAGTGGCCCTCTTTTTGCTGTGGCAATATTCCAAGCAAAAAAGAGCGGAAGACCTTTCCAGACCCCGATCTGCCAATTGGGGTCAATACACACCCCTAGCGCTCTCCTTTGCAATGCTCATTTGGGTTGTGATTCATTACCTTTTTTTAAGCAGCGAATCTGGGCAGCAATTTCAAGAACTCAGTAGTACCTGGCTCAGAGTCTTAGAGTCGATCTTGATTGGAGCCGCGACTGGACTGGTATTGCGCGAGCATCCACAACGTGCTCAATTTTTATGGTTAGGCATTTTTTGCTCCTTTGTTTACCTTCTCATCCATTACCTAGGGGCCTATTCTCAAACTGGCCAGGCTTTTATGCCGAACTATTATTTTTCCAGCCCCTTTGGAAACAAGATTAATACGGTATTGATGGGCGGCCTGTTTATCAGCGCTATTTGTGGTTCATCTGCCAACGCATTACTCAATAATCGTCCTCACTACCCATGGCCAATTTATTGCTATTGGCTCTTAGGTGTACTCACTATTTTGTTTGCCGTTACAACCATTATCGATACGCGTAATGGTGTGGGTGTAGGCATTATCTTGATTGCAAGCTGGGTTCTCTATGTAGGAGCCTCAAAGTTAACTCAGCAAATTAAATTCGGAAAACTAGATTGGAAAATTGGCCTAGTCACCCTGATCCCAACGATACTGATTATTATTTTTATCCAACAACACTTGAGCATCAACCGTGGATGGAACAATTTTGTAGACGACATTACGGTTGCCGTCAAAATTGATGAGGTACCTAATTGGCAGGATGTTAAGAAATATGGCTACCCAAAGACCGCTTCTGGTGAGCCGGTATACCCTAACAACTATGAACGTGCCGCATGGGCAACAGCGGGCATCCATTCCATCACTCAAAATCCCCTGGGCTATGGGCTTCTAGAGCATTCATTAGGGAAAGTAATTCGCAAATCTTATCCTGAGGCGACGATTCGCTCCTCACATAGTGCTTGGATTGACCTTGGCCTGGCATTTGGTATTCCTGGACTTTTACTGACGCTAGGCGCCCTGCTATCAACAATTGTCTTAGCCTTAAAAAGTAATTCGCCGAACCGCTTAGTGGTCATTTGGATTGCGGCAGATTTACTCTTTACTTTTACAATTGCAGAAGTGAGCAGTAAACATACCATTGAAATTTTGTTCTTCTGTATTGCGCTACTTAACGCAATGTTGATACAGCCAAGAAAAACAGAAAGCTAGTAAGCGTTTTTATTGACAAAGCCACGGAAGATCGTGAAGAAGATAATCTTTAGATCTAACCAAACAGACCAATTTTCAATGTAATACAGATCATGCTCAATGCGTGCAGTCAGATCGGTATCACCACGCCAACCATGAATTTGCGCCCAACCTGTAATACCAGCTTTGACTAAATGCTTCTTCATATAGCCTGGGATTTCTTTTTTGAATTGCTCTACAAAAACGGGACGCTCCGGTCTTGGTCCCACAATCGACATCTTGCCCTGCAAGACATTAAAAAATTGAGGTAACTCATCAAGGCTCGAAGAGCGCAGCCATTTAGAGAATGGCGTCACTGATTTATTGGCAGAGCCTCCCCACACCACCTTACCCTCTTCAAGATCAACGGGCATCGTTCTAAATTTATAGATCTCAAACACTTCACCATTCCAGCCCACACGTTCTTGACGGTAAAACACTGGACCGGGCGAACTCAGCTTGACTCCAATTGCCAAAATCAGCATCAAGGGGCTAATGAAAACCAGGATCAAAATCGACAAACAAAAATCTTCCATTGATTTGAGGAATAAATTCATGCCCGTCATTGGGGTTCCGTATAGATCAATCATCTGCATACCTAAGACTTCACTCACACCATGATTGATCAAGCGGAAAGAAAACCAATCTGGCACAAATCGAATGGTTGCGGTGCTCATTTGCAAATACTCCATCACCATCCGCATTTGTGAACCATCGCCCATCGGTAGAGCCAGCCAAATTTCATTGAGAGGCTGCTTTGCTAAATCCGTTAATTTGCCTTCGTCTAAGTCTTTTAATTGGAGTTGTACCCGATAACCAGACCAAGGTGACTCACTAATGCGACGCGCTATTTCATCGGCTGTACCACCAGAACCTACGATGGCGATATGTCTTAAATTCACACCTTTGCTACGATAACGCCGAATCAAAACATAACTAAACAAGCGGCTGCCACATAAAAGAACGAGACTCATGACGGCCCACGAGCCCAACCACAATCGTGAGTACATCTCGGTCGATTTACTAAACACCAACCAAATCAGAATCAAAATCCAGGTTTTTAAAACACCGCTTGCCACCTGACCAAAAAGGGCCATCAGGTTGCCGCCGCGCCAAGAACGATAAGCGCGATTGGTTAAAACCAAATAAGCCAAGCTTGCCAACACCATTAAGGAGGCATAGCGTTGTAAATCTAATTCGGGATCTTTGAAATACTGAATTGCAAAAAAAGTACCTAGCCCCACCAAATTGATGATGACAAAATCAAAAACACGAATCAGATACGAATTAATAATGAAGGATGCAGCCATTGTCGTATTTTGCAGTACTAAACGATATTGATGGAAAATTTGCGCAAAGCATCTACAACTGCCTCTACAGAAATTTGATCCATTAAGTAGATTGGGTTTTCTGGGTACTCAAAACCGAGATTAAGATAAGCACCGCCTTCTTTGAGTCCTGGCCCAAGTACCTGAGTATTTTGCCCATTACTAGCGCCTGGATATACAGGACCCCAACGATCCGGATTGGTCGGGCCATGCAAGGCAACTAAGGGCTTATTGAATAAGGCAGCAAGATGCATGGTGCCTGTATTCACAGAAACAACAGCTGCTGCGCCATTAACATAGGCAGCTGTATTCAGGAGATTGGTCTGCCCTGCTAAATTCAGAAGAGCGCCCGATGGATTGCCTTCAAGCCCGCGATCAATTTCCTGGAAGAGGGTATTACCTCGATCCCTATCCCCGGGACCCCCAGTAATCACGACCCCATAGCCGGATTGAATCAGTTTTAGAGCTAAGGCTACCCAGGATGCAATCGGCCACTCGCGTAATTGAAAGTGATTGCCACTAGCCCATGGATGCAAAACGAGGTAAGGTTGCTTAATATTTAGGCAATCTATACCAGCTAGGGTAGATAAATCGATTGGGGGCATGGCTTGGGCCTCTAAGCCCAAAGGCCCCAATAAAGCCCAAAAATTCTCTAATTCATGGGCTTTGGGGCTGTGTTTGACTGTTGCGTCATATGAAAAATGACGATGTTGACCCTCAGTCTCAAAGCCAATGGTCCAGCGTGCACCACTCAATGCTGCCACTAAAGCCCCAATTCTGGGCCACTGAGAGGTATCAATCAGCAAATCAACCGGATGGTCACGGACCTGCTTGATTGCTGCCAAGGGCTGCGTAATCGGAACTACCACCAGATCGTCATAATTCATGATGAGGTCAAAAGTGGAAACATTCGCTGGAGTAGCAAAAATGGTGATTTTTGAGCCAGGATAGGCTTTTCGGAGGCTCGCTATTAGGCAAGAGGCCAGCAAAGCATCGCCAATGGCAGCAAAAATACAAATGCCAATATTCTGAAACTGGGCAGGTTTAGCTCTTTTGCCACGAAATAAGCCTAAAACGAACAATAAAGGCACACCTATCCAGCGATCTAGCTTACGCAAGAATCCTCTGCCACGTTCCGCTTTTACTGGCATCCCCACCAATATCTACCCTTGTTCTCTTTTTTGATTCATCTCATTGTATTTGCTTGTCTTTCTGCGGGTGGGACAAGCGAAAGCTAGCATTTAAAACAATTTACAATAGCGTATTTACTGCATATTGATCTGTTTAATCCAATCATTAAGAAAACCCCCATGTCAAAATCAAAAGTTGCCCTGATTACCGGTATTACTGGCCAAGATGGTGCGTATTTAGCCGAGTTCTTACTCAAAAAGGGTTATGAAGTACACGGGATTAAGCGCCGTAGCTCACTTTTTAATACTGACCGTATTGATCACCTTTACCATGACCCGCATATCGAGGGCAATAAACTTACCCTGCACCATGGTGACTTAACTGACTCTTCCTGCCTGATTCGTATCATTCAACAAACTCAGCCTGATGAGCTCTATAACTTAGCAGCGCAATCTCACGTGGCCGTCTCTTTTGAAGAGCCTGAGTACACCGCCAATTCTGATGCACTGGGTGCACTGCGTCTTTTGGAAGCGATTCGCATCCTCAAGCTTGAGAAGAAAACCCGTTTTTATCAAGCATCGACTTCTGAGCTCTATGGCTTAGTCCAAGAAATTCCCCAAAAAGAAACCACACCGTTTTATCCACGCTCTCCCTATGCAGTAGCCAAACTCTACGCATACTGGATCACCGTGAACTATCGCGAAGCGTATGGCATGTATGCGTGCAACGGGATCTTGTTTAATCACGAGAGCCCGATTCGCGGTGAAACCTTTGTGACACGCAAAATTACCCGCGCTCTTGCGCGTATCAAGTTGGGCCTGCAAGAGTGCCTTTATCTTGGCAACTTAGATGCCAAGCGTGACTGGGGTCATGCGCGTGACTATGTTGAGATGCAGTGGTTGATGTTGCAACAAGAACAAGCTGAAGATTTTGTCATTGCGACTGGCGTTCAATTTAGCGTGCGTCAATTTATTGATTACGCGGCTGAAGAGCTCGGCATGAAGATCAGTTGGAAGGGCCAAGGCGTCAATGAGAAGGGTTATGACGCTAGCGGTAAGTGCATCGTGGCTGTTGACCCCCGTTACTTCCGTCCAACCGAAGTTGAAACCTTACTCGGTGATGCCACTAAAGCTAAAGAAAAACTGGGCTGGGTTCCTGCAACCTCATTCCAAGATCTCGTTAAAGAGATGGTGCGCGAAGACTTAAAAGGTGCGGAGCGTGATGAGTTAGTTAAAAAACACGGCTACACCACTTTAAGTCGCAATGAATAAAAACGCCAAGATTTATGTAGCAGGCCATCGTGGGATGGTGGGTAGTGGTATTACCCGCCTCCTCAAATCTCGTGGCTATGAAAACGTGATTACCCGCACGCATGCAGAGCTTGATTTACTCAATCAAGCGGCAGTCCATGCTTTTCTCAATACTGAAAAGCCTGACTATATTTTTATTGCTGCGGCAAAAGTAGGTGGTATCCAAGCGAACAATATTTATCGCGCAGATTTTATTTATCAAAATCTCATGATTGAGTGCAACCTGACTCATGGTGCTTATCAAGCGGGCATTAACAACTTGATGTCTTTGGGTTCAAGCTGTATTTATCCCAGAGACTGCCTACAGCCCATCAAAGAAGAGTATTTACTCACTGGTCCATTGGAGCAAACCAATGAGCCTTACGCTTTGGCCAAAATTGCCGGCATCAAGTTGTGTGAGAACTACAACCGTCAGTACGGCACGAAGTATGTGAGTGTCATGCCAACCAATCTCTATGGTCCTGGCGATAACTATGATCTGAATAACTCCCACGTCTTGCCAGCGCTCATCCGCAAGGCGCATGAGGCTAAATTGCGTAAAGACCCCCATTTAATGGTTTGGGGTTCCGGTAAGCCCCGCCGCGAGTTCTTGCACGTAGACGATATGGCCCGAGCGTGCGTCCAGCTGATGGAGCAAGCTTACGATGGCTCTTTTGTGAATATTGGTTGCGGTAATGACATCACCATCCGTGAACTGGTGGAAGAAGTAGTCTCAGTAGTGGGTTTTGAAGGCCAATTGCAGTTTGATAGCTCAAAACCGGATGGCACCCCCCAAAAGCTGCTCGATGTGAGCAAAGCTAATGCCCTAGGCTGGAAGGCGGAGATTGCCCTGCGCCCTGGTATACAGGACGCGTATAACTGGTTCTTACAGCATGTGGCACCGACCTTAAAGTAAGAGATCTGTAAATAAAGTTGCTAGCTAAGCAAGCAATATAGGCTGGGCTCCATTCCACTCCTGACTGCCCATTTTCTTTAGGTAAAATTTACCCATGAAACTAAACTTTTCGATGGTCATTATTTGTGGGGGAGCTGGCTCCCGTTTGTGGCCAGTCTCTCGTGAAAACCGTCCAAAGGTTTTTATGCCAGTTGCCAGCCAACAATCACTCCTCAGTGAAACTGCAAATCGCATTGAATCATCTAACCCCTGGCTTTGTGTTGTCACTTCTGAAAGTCTGGGCTTTCAAGTACAGGCTGATTTAAAAAGTTCTGAGCAAGAAGCTCAGCTCACCATTATTGAACCCCTGCGTCGCAATACTGCGCCTGCCGTTCTCTTTGCCGCATGGGCTGCTAAAAATGCGGGACGTGGTGATATTCCGATGTTAGTTTTACCTGCTGACCATGTGATTCATGACAAGGTGGGATTTGAGATGGCGGTTGCTAAAGCAGTGGACTTTGCAAAAGAAGGTAATTTAGTGACCTTTGGTATTCCGCCAACCCATGCTGAAACTGGCTATGGCTACCTCAAGCTTGGCAACCCAGCACTTACTCCCAGTAATGCAGAAGGTCGTATCGTCGAGCAGTTCGTGGAAAAACCTGCCATGGCTTTAGCAGAGAAATATGTTGCCGCCGGAAATTTTCATTGGAACTCAGGGATGTTCTGCTTTACACCGAACACCTTGCTCAAAGTGGCAAACGACATCGCACCAAGTCTTGCTAAACAAGTGGAAACCTGTTGGGCAGCAAGCAAACCTGCTGATGCGCTCGATTCATTTACTTTAGATAAAGCTACCATGGCAGCGATCGACGATATTTCTCTCGATTACGCCATTATGGAAAAAGCGCCCAATGTGGTGTCAGTGAATGCCAGCTTTGACTGGGATGACGTGGGCTCATGGGATGCCATGGCAAAGCACTTTCCAGAAGATGAGCATGGCAATGCTGCGCAAGGTAAGGCTATTTTTGTTGATTCCAAAAACAACTTTGTCTTTGGTCGTGAGCGGCTGATTGCTGCCGTTGGTCTAGACAATCTCATCATCGTTGATACGCCAGATGCTTTACTAGTCAGTGCCAAAGGCAACTCACAGTCGGTTAAAAAAGTAGTTGATGCGCTCAACAAAGATAAAGATGAGCGGGCTACTTATCACAGCACCGTGCATCGCCCATGGGGTACTTATACCGTGATCGAAGAAGGTCCTGACTATAAGATCAAACGGATTGTGGTGAATCCAGGCGGCAAACTGTCATTGCAAATGCACCATCATCGCAATGAGCATTGGGTTGTGATTACTGGCAAAGCGGAGATCGTCAATGGCGACAAGGTCCTACACCTCAATTCCAATGAGTCGACCTATATTCCAAAGGAAACTCAGCACAGACTAACTAACTTGGGTGATACACCCTTAGTCATTATTGAAGCCCAGGTAGGTGACTATCTCGGTGAAGATGATATTGTGCGCTTCGAAGACCAATACGGCAGAGCTTAACTGCAGATTCAGATTGCAGCAGTCTCTAGAATTTTCTTGACTGCTTGATTGACTCCAATTGGACTACCCTTAACCTGATTGAGTTTTTTCTCTTGCCAGTCCAGCCAGATTTTTTCTAAGGTCATCGCTAAGCTTGACTCATCGCTGCTGATGCTTAAGTAAGCATTGCGCTCTAACAGCATTTGGTCCAACTGAGGATTGCGATGGGTAATGGCCCATATAGGACGTTGTGCCCACAAGTAATCGTAAAACTTTGACGGAATGTACTCTGCACACTCTTCACCCGTACCGTGCAGCAAAATTAAGACGTCAGCTTCTTGCATCTTCTCAACTACTCGCTCTCGTCCAGATAGACCTGTCACAGGATCTTTCTCAAGACGACCGTGAGCTAGCAATACATCTTGATAGCCATATTCCTCAATCGCTTGAACAGAATAATTATCCAAAGGTGCACCATAAGCATGTATACGAACAGCAGATCTGGCTTGTGGATATTTTTGCAGCAATACATTGAGCGCTTTTAATATCACCGATAAGCTGCGATCTTTGGCTAAAGAACCAAAGTGACAGAGATTTAAATGTTTTGAATAGGTATGTCCTACCTGAATATTTTTTGCGCCAGGAGGTTCTGCTCCAGGGATTACTACAAAGCCTTTAGCATTCCCTGAAGTATTGAGATTGGTGTTACGAACCTTAGCGTAATGTAATGCGCCATCGGTAAACCACCAAACAAAATCAGAGTATTTACAAAGCTGACTCTCTAGAAAATGGCGAAAGCGTGCATCTCTGTTTTTTGGTTTATCTGCGCCATCATCGCCAGGACTCTGACGAATTACAAGCGGATCATGCACTTCAGAAATCAATTTGATGCCAGTCGCTTTCTTTAGCCATATGCCAGCTAAGTGGGCTGACCAAGCGCTACCAACTGAAAACACGACATCAACCTTACCTTCTTTAATCAGCTTTTTTCCATGAAAATAAGCTGGGATAGCCCATGACCATTGACTGGAGTAGCCTAGAAAAAGTTTCTCAATCGCAATGAAAGGGGCGAGCAATAAAGAAACAGTTCGCGTAGTGACTTTATAGAAAAGGCCGCGACCATATTGATTGGCAACCCAATGACGAAAGTCAAATCGAAAGCCTGAAGGACCCCAAGCTAAAAATTGATGGTGAGGAAAGCGCTGATCTTTGATTCCTGTGATTGCACTAAATACGATTGGCTCAATACCAGCTTCGAGCAAATAAGGAATCTTATCGGTAATAGTGAGACTCGCAGCCCGCCCATCCATATTAAAAGCATGCGTCAGAATCAACCAACGCTGTTGCTTGGTAATGTTGGGAATAGTCACTGACTCTAAAGCGCTCAATGTTTCGAACTAGTTGCCAGCAAGGATCGACATCACTGCCATTCGCACTGCTATTCCAAATGTGACCTGATTGAGAATGACCGATTGCGGTCCATCAGCCACTGCTGAATCAATCTCGACCCCTCGGTTCATGGGGCCTGGATGCATCACGATGGCATCTGACTTGGCAAGCGCCAAGCGCTTGGGTGTTAGGCCATACTGCTTAAAGAAAGCCTCCCCTTCTGGAACTTGTCCAGCCTCCATGCGCTCTTTTTGAATGCGCAAGGTCATCACCACATCTACGTCTTTCAAACCCTCTTCCATGCTGTGATAGACCTTCACCCCCAGCATATCTAAATCACTTGGCAGCAGACTCTCTGGGCCAATCACTCTAATTTCTTCGCAGCCCAAAGTAGTGAGTGCATGAATATTCGACTTAGCGACTCGGCTATGGACAATGTCTCCCACAATGGCTACTTTCAGGCCCTTAAAGTTTTGCTTGAAATGCCGCATGGTGTACATGTCCAACAAACCTTGAGTGGGATGTTGATGGCTACCATCACCCGCGTTTACCACATGAACATGAGCTGGTACATGCTGAGCAATCTCAATGGGCGCTTTCGAAACATTATGGCGTACGACAAAAATATCCGCCTGCATGGCTACCAAATTATCAATGGTGTCGAGTAAGCTCTCACCCTTAGCGGCAGATGAGGTAGAAATATCTAAATTAATCACATCAGCTGATAAGCGTTTAGCAGCAATCTCAAAAGTAGTTCTAGTACGGGTAGAGTTTTCAAAGAAGAGATTGAAAACACTCTTACCTCTTAAGAGAGGTACTTTCTTTACCTCACGAGCGGGATCAGTCACGCTCACAAACTGCTTAGCCATGTCCAAAATATGCAAAATCTGCTCTTTTGGCAAACCTTCTAAGGTCAGCAGGTGGGTTAATTCACCAGCGGAGTTAAATTGATTCACGAGTTGATTAACTTTATCCCCTGAACTCATGACGTACGCTCCTCAAGTTGAAAGCTGAACTTGCCAGCGGCATCTTTTTCTAAAACCAGAATTTTTTGCTCTGCTACATCAACCTTTTCGCCTACGAAATCAGCTGCAATGGGAAGCTCTCGATTACCGCGATCAGCAAGTACCATCAACTCCACTTGAGCAGGTCGCCCAAAATCAAATAACTCATTTAATGCTGCCCGCACTGTTCTGCCAGTAAGCAATACGTCATCAATCAAAATAATATTGGCGCCGTTCACATCAAAAGGAAGATGGGTTGGCATCGTGCTTGAAGTTCGGAGTGCAGTCATCCCCTTCTCGGCATAGTCGTCCCGATGAAAAGCCACGTTGATGACTCCGAAGTGCGGTATTCCTAAATCTTTGGCTAAACGCTCTGCAATCCAAGCTCCACCCATTGCTAATCCAGCTAGCTCAAAGGGGCCAGACTGCTTTCGCTGGCGTAGATTATCAAGTAACTTTTCGTATAACTTTTCAGCGTTCATTCTCAGATTCCGAAACTTTTAAGCATAGATTTTTATTCAACATTCTTGATTGCTACTTTTGCTGCCAACTCTGAAAAATATTGTTCCAATAAGAGCGCTGCAGAATGAGCATCTAGATTGTCCTGCATTTGAGCATCGCCCTCTAAAACAGCTGATGTGTAACGTTCATCTACCCACTCTACTTCCAGCTGGAAGCGGCCGTGCAATTGATTGCCAAAGCGAACTGCTTTTAATGTCATCTCGTGCTCAGCACCATCGGGATAAAGGGGTTTACCCACCACTAATCGTTCTGGCTGCCATTCTTTTAGGAGGTTTTCGACCTCTTTAAAAAGACTATCGCTATTAGGAGCTGCAATTGTTTTTAATGCCTGGCCTGTACCTGTTACTGAATTTCCGACTGCCACACCCACTCGGCGCGTACCATAATCGAAGGCCATTACCGTGATCGGCTTAGGCATGCCCTGCCTCACCCGAGAGGTGTGAAAGGTCAAAACCTAAATGACTAATGGTTTTTTGATAGCGTTGACTATAAGGAGTCTTAAAAAGAATCTCACTCATTTGCTGGCGTGAAAGTGGCACATTCATCCAGCCATTGAGAGTAATTTCTTCTTCAAGTTGACCGGCTCCCCAGCCCGCATATCCTAAGGTCATCAAAAAATCTCGAGGACCACTTCCGCAAGCAACAGCCTCTAGAACATCTTTAGAGGTCGTCATTGTGAGCCCTCCCGGGATTACCAGGGAAGAGCTATAGGCAATTAAAGGATTAGGTTCATGCAATACAAAACCACGTTCAACCTGAACAGGACCACCAAAATAAACGGGTTGATCAAGCAAAGGTGCGATTTCAAGCTTGAGCTCAATTTTGTCAAAGAGTGTTCCAAGATTGACTTCGGTTGGTCTATTGACCACTAAACCCATTGCTCCTCTTTCTGTGTGCTCAAAAAGATAAATCACCGAGCCTGCAAAATCGGTATCGACCATACCAGGCATTGCGATCAAAAATTGATTGGCTAGATGCTCAGCTGAATATGAAATCAAAGGGTCTGAACTAGACTCTGAGTCTAATGCTTTAGAGGCTTGATCTTTCTTCGCCATAGTCATATGCCTTTATTTTACAGAATAACTAGATTTTTCCTGTAATCCAGTAGGCTAAAAGCCCAACCAGCTCATGCAATGCTTTATTCCAGTTCTGAGCCCCACCCACTAAATCAAAAGAAGTCCACTGCAGGCGATTAGCCGTCTGGTAATCCACCGGTAAAGCTAAAACCTCTATTCCCTGCTTTTGAAAGATTTTTAAAGATCGATACATATGGCTGGCCGAAGTAATGACCAACCATGGCCTAGAGGACTCACCCTCATTTTTGATACCAAACTCGGCCATCATCGGTTTTAAATATAGGACGTTTTCATAGGTATTACGAGATTGGTTTTCATAATGCACCTGGGACCCATCTAAACCCTGCTCTTGAACTAGTTGCTTAAACGCTTCGGCTTCAGACATCCCTTTGGGGTTCACACGCCCAGAATATCCACTGAAGATTAACGGTAGATCTGGATACTTGCGGATGAATTCAAATGCCCTTGTAACGCGTTCGGCTGAAGAGTAAATGGAGACTTCCCCTCGGTCCATGGCGATTTCACCACCCTCAATTGCGCCACCCAAAATAATGACTCCACCTAGCTCACTTTTGATCAACGGGCTTAGGGTATCTCGTGGCGCTTGATCTTCAAGGGCCCTCAATACAGATTCAGAAGTTGGCAGATATCCCACCACAGCAAGATTAAAGACGGCAATCATGAGAAAGCGTCGTGAATGTTGAGGCTTTCTTAATAAAATGAAAAGCAAAGCTAATACTACCCACACCATGACCCAATTTAAGGGCTCGATGCAAAATTGCACTACCTTCGAGAGAATAAAAAAAATCGTATCCATGAATGCTCTCGATCTTAACCTCTTAGGCAAGCAAGGGTAGTCATTTAGCCCTAATATAGGAGCTATGCAAAAAGCGCTAGTTTGGCTCCGCCGCGATCTTCGTCTTTATGACAATACTGCCCTTCACCACGCCCTGACAGAGGCTGAGCAGGTCTGGCTGACCTTCATTTTTGATACCGATATTTTGCAACCCCTATTAAAAAAAGGTGAGCTTGATGCCAAGGGCTTAAAGCATGATCGCCGGGTTGACTTCATTTGGCAGGGCTTAAAGCAAATAGACCAAGAACTACGAAGCTTGGGTGGCGGACTCATCGTACGCTTTGGCAAACCAACAGAATACATCCCCCAGATTGCCAAAGAACTTGGGGTCAACACTGTTTTCACAAACCATGATTACGAACCTTCTGCAATTACACGTGATGAGACAGTAGCAAGTTCTCTTGAAAAATTGGGCATTCATTTCGAAAGCTTCAAAGATCAAGTCATTTTTGAGAAAAAAGAAATTCTGACAAATTCCAATACTGTCTTTTCAGTGTTTACACCATATAAAAATAATTGGCTCAAAACACTCCAAGAAAAAGATTTAGCCTCATATGACTGCACCCCTAAACCCGGACAATTTGCAGTCATTCCTAAAAAATTAGACCAAGCCTTTCCCTCTCTCGAATCCATGGGCTTTATAGGTACTGGCATTGAAGCCTACTTGCCAGCAGGCTCTAGTGCCGGTCAGGCATTTTTAGAAGACTTTCTGAACCGTATAGATCATTACCAAATTGGTAGGGACTTTCCTGCTGTTAAGGGTGTCAGCTATCTCTCTACACACCTGCGTTTTGGCATGCTCTCGATTCGAGGCTTGGTACGCGAAGCCCACCGCCGTATGTTGGCAGGCAGTATGGGCGCCACCATTTGGTTAAGTGAGCTCATTTGGCGTGATTTCTATTTCATGATTCTGGCCAATCATCCACGGCTTGCAAATGGTGTTTCATTTAAGCCTGATTACGACAATATTGTTTGGGAAAGCGGTGCTCATGCAAAGAAACTATTTGCAGCCTGGTGTGCTGGAAAAACAGGTTACCCACTCGTCGACGCAGCGATGCACCAACTTAATCAAAGTGGCTATATGCATAACCGCTTAAGGATGGTGGTGGCGAGCTTCTTAACAAAAGACTTAGGTATTGATTGGCGCTGGGGTGAGGCCTATTTTGCAGAGCATCTCAATGACTTTGAATTCTCTTCAAATAATGGCGGCTGGCAGTGGGCCTCATCATCAGGGTGTGATGCACAGCCCTATTTTCGGATTTTCAACCCCATTACCCAATCCGAAAAATTTGATTCTGAAGGTAAATTCATTAAACGCTATCTTCCTCAATTAGAAAAGCTCTCCCACAAATCCATTCATGCACCTTGGTTGGCAGGCCATCTTGAACTTGAGGCAGCAGGCATCTTCCTTGGAAGAGATTATCCAATGCCGATCGTGAATCATGATGAGGCACGCAAAAATACCTTGGTACGTTACAGCGTGGTCAAAAAAATTAATGTCGACTAGTTCAATCACGTCCTTTCCGTTTTAAGATAGGGTATGAGCAAGATCTATGCAATTGGTGATGTACAAGGATGCACACCTTCACTAAAAGCACTCCTTAAAAAATTACCCCAGAAATCTAAAATGATTTTTCTGGGGGATCTTGTCAATCGTGGGCCTGATTCCCTCAGTAGCCTGCGAAAACTCAAATTGCTTCAAGAGTCAGGTCGTGCCGAATGCATCCTAGGCAATCATGATTTACATCTCTTAGCAATCGATGCAGGCTTACGAAAAACTAAAGGTCTTGATACTGTTGATGGCATTCTGAATGCCCCTGATCGAGCAGAACTCATCAAATGGTTACGTCATCGACCTATGGCTCTTAGCAATGGCAAGGTACTGATGGTTCATGCTGGAGTATTACCTCAATGGGATCTCCAACAAACGATTGAGTGCGCCCAAGAAGTTGAAAAAGCATTACGCCATAAATCTTATAAAGAATTTTTAGCCAATATGTATGGGAATACTCCCAACAAATGGCGCTCATCCCTAAAGGGTTACGAGCGCCTACGAGTGATCACCAATGCCCTGACACGTATGCGTTTTTGTACTCCTGGTGGTCAAATGGAATTTGAGAGCAAGGAAGGCCTAGAGGATGGCCCTGCTGGCTATATCCCCTGGTTTAAAGTTCCCAAAAGAAAAACGCAAGATACCCTGCTGTACTTCGGTCATTGGTCAACTCTAGGTTTGATGCGCCAACATAATGTGATTAGCCTTGATACAGGCTGCGTATGGGGCGGCAAACTCACCGCCGTTGAAATTGCAGAATCAGGAAAAGATTCTAAAAAATCAGAAGTGATACAAGTGGCGGGCTATGACCATCCACTCAGAATGTAGTCCACCCTAACTTAATCTAAGCTCAACTAAGCTCAACTCAAAGTTTTGGAAATGATTTTTCAGCGGCGGCAATAATCTCCGCAAGCACTGCGTCATCATGTGTAATAGAGGTAAAGCCTGCCTCATAAGCTGAAGGAGCAAGATATACCCCTTCATCTAGCATTAAATGAAAGAATTTCTTAAACGCATCAATATTGGTTTTGGTAACCGCCTCATATGAACTTGGGATGCTAGCAGCAAAATAAAATCCAAACATACCTCCAACACTATCTACTGCAAAAGGAATATTGGCCTTATCAGCAGCCTTCTTTAAGCCAGCCATGAGCTTTTGAGTTTGGCCAGTCAAGCACTCATAAAAACCTTCTCTAGAAATAATTTCTAAAGTTTTAAGTCCCGCAGCTACCGCAACTGGATTACCGGAGAGAGTTCCCGCTTGATAAACATTTCCTAGGGGGGCTAACTTGGACATGATTGCTTTTTTGCCACCAAATGCTGCCATCGGCATACCACCGCCCATGACCTTACCCAAGCAAGTTAAATCAGGCACGATACCTTGAAGGGATTGAGCCCCTCCTAATGCAACTCTAAAGCCTGTCATCACTTCATCGTAGATGAGAACACTGCCGTGCTTTTGAGTCAAAGTGCGAATAGCTATCAAAAACTCCTTTGAGGGTTGAATCAAATTCATATTACCTGCGATCGGTTCAATAATGACGGCGGCAATTTGATCACCTTGTTTATGAAACACTTCCTCAATCGCAGCAACATCGTTATAGGGCAAAACGAGTGTGTGTTTGACTAAGTCTTGAGGAACGCCGCCTGATGAAGGAGCATTTTGTGTGGAGTCGGCAAAAGTTAATAAGCCAGAACCCGCTTTTACCAAAAGACTATCAGCGTGACCGTGATAGCAACCCTCAAACTTAATAATCAAATCTCGATTGGTATAGCCCCTTGCCAAACGCAAAGCACTCATGGTTGCTTCAGTACCACTAGACACCATGCGCACTTGCTCGACGCTCGGCATGATGGCGCAAATACGCTCTGCTAATTCAATCTCACCTTCAGTAGGCGCTCCATAACTAAAGCTCGTTTCTGCCGCCCTTTGAACAGCCTCAACCACCTCTGGATTTGCATGGCCCGCAATCATTGGGCCCCAAGACATAATTAAATCGATATATCGTTTGTTATCCGCATCCCAAAAATAAGGGCCTTTAGCTTTAGTAACAAAACGGGGCGTGCCTCCGACCTGACGGAAGGCTCGCACCGGAGAGTTCACTCCGCCCGGAATCGTCTTTTGTGCGCGTTCAAATAAAACTTCATTTTGGTCTACTTTTGCCACTTTGATTTCCTAATCAAATCGCCATCATTTCAAAATCTTCTTTACGGGCACCGCACTCTGGACAAGCCCAATTCATCGGGACATCTGCCCATAAGGTTCCTGGTGCAATTCCTTCTTCTGGTAATCCATCTGCCTCGTTATAAACCCAGCCACAGATAAGGCACATATAAGTCTTCAATTCCATTGGTCTTTCTCCGCTTCACCTAATCTTTTTTTGATTTCTTCGATTTTAAATCGCTTATTCCAAATCGCTACTATTTTAAAATGATTGCTTCGTGTGCATCTCAAACTTGAAGAGACGACATTCTACCGGACCATTAAATAAAGGGGTACGCCTAGATTCTTTAATACGCAATTGCCCAGGTAAAGCCATATCTGCGGTTAAAACAAAGACATTCCATCCACCAAAAGAATCTTTGAGATGCTGACCAAACTGTCTTAGAAACTCAACAAACTTGGGATCTTGTTCCTCTTGGGCTTGCAATCTCTTTAATGATTCTCGACTAGATCGCTTGGCACTTTGACGGCCTGTTTCAAGATTCAGCTCAAAACGGTTTTCCGGCTCTTCCTCGTAGTCGGTTACTGCTGGATTTCGTTCTTGTCCACGGCCGCCTTTGATCACTAAACGCTCGCCATAAGGTGGGTTTAATAACATGACCCCCTCTTTGGTATTGATGGGTGGCTTTGCTGCTAAAGCATCAACTTGCCTAACAACTGGCTGATCGGGTAATTGGGCTCTTTGCCAATTCCCTCTAAACATCGAGACTAATTTTTCATTAATATCTCCACCGCTGATTCCGAGCGATTCTACCGTGGGATATTGCTGACGCATTACCAACATTTGGGCCAGTGCCGCTTCCTTCAATTCAAGCCAACGCTTTTGCTCGGTAGGCTCATGAAACGGTTTGAGCCTCTGAAAGCCAAAACCATGCGCTGATGTCACTAAAGGACGATAGGCTAGTCGACTTGGCTTGGCATCATCACCATACATCCCCGCACGAATAGCCCCCGGAGGAATACCCAATGCCATTTGTGCAGCCTCAATCAGAAATGTTCCACTACCGCACATCGGATCAAAAAGCGTCTGTGATGGTTGCCAACCCGTAATTAATAAAATACCTGCGGCTAAATTTTCTTTTAAAGGGGCATCGCCCTTTTCATCGCGCCAACCCCTTTTAAATAGCGCCTCTCCGGATGTATCTAAATAAATGGTGACTTGATTTGCAGTTAAATGGGCCTGTACACGAATATCCGGAAAGGCTGTATCAATACTGGGACGATCACCTGTTACATCACGTAAACGGTCCACAATCGCATCTTTGATTTTGAGCGTAGCAAAATTCAAACTCTTTAGTGGGGAGCGATGCGCCGTCACATCAACGCGCAAAGTTTGTTTAGAGGTAAACCAGTCTTCCCAAGCCAAACTGCTGGCTAACTTGTAAAGATCATCTTCCTGTCTATACGGCGCTTGTGCCATTTGTAATAAAACGCGACTAGCAATTCGGGAGTGAAGATTGAGAGCCATCGCCGCAGAAATGGGGGCTGCTAAACCAATACCGCCAGAAGGACTGGTAGGTGTTGGATCAATGACCCAAGTGCCCAGCGCCTTAGAATCCAAACGATTCGCAATGCTTGCCAACTCTTGCGCGAGCGGCGCCTCTAGACCGCCTGGACAAACAACAAAAAATCTCATAGGTCTAGCAATCTTAGAAAGGGAAGAAACTTAAAAATAGAAATTAGGGTTTAAAAATAACGAGAGCTACAACGATCACTAACAAGAGCACAGGAGCCTCATTAAACCAGCGGTACCACACACCAGATTTGGTATTCATACCAGCTCGGAATTTCTTCAGTAGATTCCAGCATGAATGGTGGTATCCAATAATCAATAGTACAAAAAATAACTTTGCGTGCATCCAAATTTCACCAGCACCAACCCTGAAGTGAAGCCAAAGAGCAAGGCCTAACAGTATGGCAGGCACTGCCAAAATCGTCATAAACCGAAAGAGTCGGTCAGCCATACCAAGCAGACGAGCATAAGTCTCAGGATTTTTTTCATCTGCGAGATTGACAAAAATTCTAGGCAAATAAAATAATCCTGCGAACCACGATGTAATTAAGACAATATGAAATGTCTTGACCCAGAGATATGCATTACCCATAGTGATTGATCTCTTAAGTTCGAATCTCGCCATGACCCATGACGATATATTTAAGAGAGGTCAAGCCATCAAGCCCTACTGGGCCTCGTGCATGAAGCTTGTCATTCGAAATACCAATCTCAGCACCGAGGCCATATTCAAAACCATCAGCAAAGCGTGTGCTGACATTAACCATGACACTAGCACTATCTACTTCACGCAAAAATCGATCAGCTGTAGTCTTGTTATTGGTGATGATGGCATCGGTATGTTTACTGCCATAGTGCTCTATATGGCTCATAGCCTCATCGATATCAGCGACAGTCTTAATGGACAAAATTGGGGCTAGATATTCAGTGTGCCAATCTTCCTCCTTGGCATCTACCAAATTCTTCAGCCCAGCATCTTCTAAGGTTTTGCGAGTGACTGGATCTACTCGTAACTCCACTCCCTTATCTTGGTAAATCTTGCAAAGTGTTGGCAATACCTTTGCAGCAATCGCTTGATTTACTAATAGGGTTTCCATCGCGTTACAAGGAGCGTAGCGTTGTGTCTTCGCGTTATCGCAAACCTTAACTGCCATTGCAATATCGGCATCTGCATCAATATACGTATGACAAATACCATCCAAATGCTTAATCATTGGTACACGTGCTTCAGCCATTAAGCGCGCAATAAGACTCTTACCACCGCGTGGCACGATCACATCAATGTATTGCGTCATCGTGATCATTTCACCCACTGCTGCACGATCAGTGGTAGTCACCACCTGGACTGCATCCTTGGGCAAAGCTGCTGCTGCAAGGCCCTCTTGGATAATATGAGCCAACATAGTATTGGAATCAATCGCCTCCGAACCGCCACGCAAAATCACAGCATTACCCGATTTCAGGCAAAGGGCTGCGGCATCAATCGTGACGTTAGGGCGAGATTCATAAATAATCCCAATCACACCAAGCGGTACACGCATCTGACCTAACTCAATTCCTGAAGCTTGCTTTTTCAATGCAGAAATTTTTCCAATTGGGTCTTCCAAGCTAACAATTTGCTCTAAACCCAAAGCCATGGTTTCAATCGTCTTTGGTGTCATCGTCAAGCGATCAATAAAAGCAGCATCTTGACCATTAGACTTGGCGCGCTCAACATCCATTTGATTTACCTTCTGAATCTCACTTGCCTTTTGACGTATCAGCTGAGCAATATGCAAAAGTGCTTGATTTTTTTGTTCAGCTGATGCCCGAGTCATAGCGCGCGATGCTTTGCGAGCCCGCTCACCTATGTCATGCATCATTTGTTGTATTGCTGAACTCATTTTTCCGACTTTCTCAATCTTTCCCTAGTATTGCTTCGTCTACAAGCTTAGCGCAATAGATTGCCTACTAAGCGCAAACCATCCCATGGATCTGCTGGGAGATCTGCAGCATATAGACCTTTTACCTGACGATCTAATCCAGCAGCTACCTGCATTGCTCTTCGCAACTTTAAAGGCTGAACACGCCTTAATATATTTGGATACAAGCGTTCTTTATTTCCCCAAATACGATTAGCGCGCATTAACTGCTGCACCGACTCACCTGCATCGCTCGCAGCTTTCAACTTAGATAGTAGCCTAAGCTCTTCTGTCACGCTCCACAGAATTAAAACCAAGGGCTCGCCTTCGCCTTTTAATCCATCCAGCATACGATTTAGTCTAGCCAAATCCCCTGCCAGCATAGCTTCAGTCAATTCAAATACGTTATAGCGTGCGACTTTCAAAATCGCAGTCCGAATTTGCTCTTCAGTTAACTTTCCGTTGGGATATAACAATCCTAGCTTCTGAATTTCTTGATGAGCAGCAATTAAATTGCCTTCCACCTGATTCGCAATAAACTCGAGTGCTCTCATTCCTTCGGCTCCAGGCTCGACTTCTTGGTTTTGATTTTTTAAGCGTCCAGTAATCCATTGCGGTAATTGGCTGCGATCCAAGGAGTCAATTTGGATAGCCATTCCCGCTTCATCCAAAGCGCTAAACCAAGCAGAGGTCTTGGTCTTTCCGTCCAAGCGAGGCAAAATAATACATACCACTGTGTCGGGGGTATCTAGAGCTTGTGACTTAATTTGTGCAGCAAATTGCTTGAGGGCATCTGCACCATCACGACCGGGCTTACCTGTCGGAATACGCAACTCGAGCCAGCGCTTATCCCCAAATAGAGACATGGTTTGTCCAGCGCTAAGAAGTGCACTCCAATCAAATCCTCGTTCTTGCAATAACACTTCGCGCTCTGTGTAGGATTGCTTTTTGGCCATAGCTCGCAATTGATCCATTGCTTCCATCATTAAGAGCGGCTCATCACCACTAAAGATATACAGAGGCAGCATCGTGCCGCCAGCATCTAACTTTTTTAGATGGACTTTAAAGGCGTCAGTTTTAACCATGCAATGTCATTGAGCCTCAAAAAGCCTTTGACCTAGGAGCTTTAGAAGAAGCGGCTACCCGACGCAGAATCTGAATCGCTAAATCACGGCGCATCAAGCCCAAGAAGGTTTGTATCTGGGCATCGTTTGCCAAAACAGTCGAGACCGAGAAATCCATATCTCGCGTGATGTAAACCTCTGACTCAGGCACAATTTCTGTTCCAGCAGTATCAAAGGCTCTAAAGCCCAC
>JBILYO010000010.1:0-24282 GCA_044377685.1 Polynucleobacter sp.
TAGTCTCTGAGGCGATTGCGCTAGGTATCCCAGTGATTGCATCAGATATTCCAGGTAATCGAGGTCTGCTTGGTGAGGATTACCCTGCTTACTACCCAGTGGCTAATGAGAGTGCACTTGCTAATCTTTTATATCGCTCAGAAACAATGCCCACCTTTTATGCTTCATTACAAAAGTATATTGATTTACGAAAAGAGTTGATTAAACCAGCGCGTGAGAAACAGTCTATTCAAGAGTTGGTTAGTACATTAACTACTCAGTAATTTACGTTAGCTTAAGATCATTTTTTTGCATTTGCGAAGCACACCAAAAAGTGTTTCTTGGGATCCGTCCAAGCGTGAATATTTTCAAACCCTGCACGACGGAGTTTTTCTGTAAAGCCATCTTGGGTGTACTTATAACTATTTTCCGTATGTATTAAATCACCAGCCTTGAACCGAATGACATGAGCTCTAGCGTTACTACCAGGGAGATTCACCTCTACATTCGCTCGCGCACGAAGGTGCATCTCAATTCGAGACTGAGATTCATTAAAAAAGGCGCAGTGCTCCCAATCCCGCAAATTAAAGTTGCTACCGCTGATTCGATTTACATTTAAAAGAATATTTAAATTAAATGATGAGGTAACACCTAAAGGGTCGTTATAGGCGAGATGTAAAGTTTCAAGATCCTTGACTAAATCAACGCCTATTAAAAGTCCGCCATTTCCATGACATTCATGAGCGATATTAGCAAAAAATTGATCCGCTTTTTCAGGATCATAATTTCCAATTGAGGATCCTGGAAAGAAAAAGATCTTCCGAAGATCTGAAATATCAGGAAATGCTAGGGGCAAGCTTAAGTCAATAGCCTGAGCACTCATAACAATATGTGGAAACTGTTTTTGGAGATCAGCAACCGCAGCTTCAAGGTATTCTTTTGAGATATCCAGTGCCCGGTATTGCTTTGGTTTAATGCTATTAAAAAGCCTGCTTGCCTTAGCGCAATTGCCTGCTCCAAGGTCGAGTAAAACTTCGCAAGTGCCTACGGCGTCAGTAATAGCACCTTGAAAGGCATCCATGATCCACTGTTCTGTTCGCGTTGGGTAATACTCCTCGAGCAGAGTAATGACATCGAAGAGATGAGAGCCGATGTCATCGTAGAAAAACTTTGGCGATATAGATGGCGTATCGTTTGTAAGACTCAGATGTAATTCTTGAATCAAAGTATGTTTCACTAAATTGCGTTCCTATACAACTGATAATCCTGTCCCCGCAGCAAAGTGTCCTATTTTCTGGGCGCTAGCAAAGCCTCCTAAGTTTAAGATCGAGAGGACTTCAGACTCTTGTTCTGGGGCGCAAGAGATGAGTAGGCCGCCACTAGTCTGTGGATCAGTCAATAAGTTTTGTTGCCACAATGCTAAGTTACTCGCGAGCCTTACTTCGCTGCCATAGCCAGCCCAATTACGAGTGGAGGCGCCAGTATAAATATCGGCCTTGACATGCTCGACTGCTTCCTGAATAACTGGAATAGCATCCCAGCGCACCTGCGCCATTAACTTGGATCCCCTTGCCATTTCTAGAAGATGTCCCGCTAAGCCAAAACCTGTGACATCAGTGAGGGCATGGACTCCTTCTAGCTGAGCAAGGGCAACACCAGGCTTATTTAATTTGGTAGTCAGAGCAATCATCTCTTGATAGCCTGCCTCTGAGAGTAGCTCTTTTTTCAGGGCTGCAGAAAGGATGCCTACTCCTAATGGCTTACTCAAAATGATGCTGTCGCCTGCTTGAGCACCACTGTTGCGTTTAAGTTTTTTGGGATCCACTACACCAATTGCTACCAGGCCATAAATTGGCTCGACTGTATCGATAGAGTGGCCACCAGCAATCATGATGCCAGCATCATTACAGACAGATTCTCCACCAGCAGTAATTTGTTGAATCGCCTCTAATGGCAAAACCTGAATGGGCATACCTAGGAGCGCTAATGCAAAAAGAGGTTGGGCACCCATAGCATAGATATCAGAAATTGCATTGGTTGCGGCAATCCGACCAAACTCAAATGGATCATCAACGATCGGCATAAAGAAATCTGTTGTGGCAACGATCGCTTGATGGTCATTAATTTGATAGACCGCAGCATCTTCATTATTGTCAGAACCAGCCAGTAGCGCGGCAGGTAAATTGCGCATTGGTGAGGCTTTCAGAATATCGCTCAGGATCCCCGGGGCAATCTTGCAGCCACAGCCTCCACCATGAGATAAAGAGGTCAGGCGGCCGTTATAAGGAGTAGTCATAAAGAATTCATCAAGTATTTAAAAGATGGCAAATGCCATAACAAGGTAAGCTTACTCAATTTAGAGTAAACACGTGCGAAAGCCACAAAAGTGGTCTTTGCGATGTGGGGCATAAAAATTACGAAATGTACTTCGCCTCAAGCGCTCCGGGGTATACATACTCCATCCCTTTAAGACCTGATAGTTATCCTCAAACCAAGGTTGAGAGTAATCGGCATAAGGATCACTACTAAATCCAGGAAAGGGTGCAAAAGGGCTGCTCGTCCATTCCCATAAATGGGAAGACTGCCAATCATTTTGTTTTTGAGACATTAATAAACTGAGCTCATACTCATTGGGTAAACGTAATTGACGCCACTCACAATAACGTTTAGCATCACTAGAAGAAATATGCCTCACAGGCTCAAACTCAGAAAAATCCAGCCACTCATTAAAATAGCGCTGGTACCACACACCCCTTTCTTTTTTCCAATATATTGGAGATGTCACTGGGTTCAAATCTGCTTGATTTGTAGGTGATTCAATAAATTCCAAATAGTCGGAGTTACTAACGGCCTGCTCCGCAATATCAAAAGCTTCTAGCCTGATCGAATGTGACCACTTTTCATTATCAAAAATGAAGCCACTCTTACGTTCAGAACCAATCATGACATTGGTTTCTGGAAAATGAATATATGAGGACGCTTGATTAGTAGCTAATTTAGCCTGAGAAAATGGCTCGAATGGTGCTGGATAGCCCAAGGTTTGCCACATATAAGCAAAAGCCTCATTGTGCATATCCTGATGAAAAATCGATAACTGAATAAAGTAGGCCCTCTCTGCATCAATAGACTTTACCAGGAGCTCACGGGTCTTTTGCATGACTCGTGCATTGTATTCAAGTAGTACGTCAAGTGGTGGGGTAGTAATTGCCCATCGATCCCGATGAGCAATTTTTGAGGAATTAAATAGATCATCTGCATCACTCAATAGTGATGGGCTAGATGTCTGCCCAACGCGATGCACCCAAAACTCATGGAACCAAGTGAGGTGACCGAACTCCCAATGCGGGGGGTTCAAAATGACATCGAGCGCAACAGATTCATCGCCCGGCCGCATTTTTTTCAGAATGCTGCATGTAAGGCTATTCGTACTTACTAACCAGCTATCTAAAAGCGCAGAATTGGGATGGGGCTCATACAGGAGGTGATCAGCTAATGGGGGATGCGGCATAGTATTACGATTCTTGCACCTTATAAATACACTCGTCTAAATACGATATTTTTAAAAATCTATTGAAAGTGATTTTATCTCGAGTACATCACTTGTAACTTTTTTATAGTGCAGCACTTAATGTAATTAATGTCAACAAATATAAAACTGCACGAAGGTTATTTAGTTGAACTTAGTGCTTAGGCTAGCGTGACATCAGGCGTCGAGCAGCGTAAGACAATGTATCGACAAAAACAACCAATAAAATCATGGCGATCAAGATACTACTAGTCTCTTGCATTTGAAATAGCCCCATATGAAAAGCTAACATTTGTCCCAAGCCACCTCCTCCCACAACTCCCAAAATGGCAGCTGCACGAATGTTGTTCTCCCAACGATACAGGGAATAGGACATGAGTTGCGGAATGATAGTTGGTAAGGTGGCGTATAAAAATACTTGACTCTCTGAAGCGCCCTGGACACGCAAAGCATGCGCTGCTGCTTGCGGTGCGTTCTCGATAGACTCCGAAAATAAGCGCCTGCATATTAAGTTATAACATTTTTAATTCGAGCAAATTCAAGTTGATCACCGTAAAACACAACTCCGAAACCTATGAATTTGAAACCCTAGACCAAGCTATGGCATGGGCTAGGCAATTGGGTGAGTTTGTGACGATTCAATTGAATGGTTCAGAAGTTGTAGGTAAGTTCGGAGCGGATGGCATTATTGACGGCAAGCTCCCGAACGGCGAAGCTTATCAATGGAAGAAACGCCGCAGGCGGTAACCCTTATTTTAAGAATACTTTCTATTGCTTACTCAATCTCAGTAAAAGTGCTAATCTATTTCAAGAATTATTTCTACAAAAGGAGTTAAACATATGGAAATTACTAGTGTGACACTTGGCATCATATTTTCAGGAGTGGCAATTGTGACATTACTGATCATCATCTATGGCAGTCGTGGACCAAAAGATAAAGAGCATTAAAAATCTAATGGGTATTTTAGAAATCCTCGGTAAACCTAAGGATCGCTCTCGGAAGTTAGAGGAAGAGCGAGAACAGAGTAGATCTCATCAGAAAGAATCTAAGAAAAGACTGTCAGATCCTGACATTGAGTACAAACGGGATGAAAAAGATTGGTGGTGGTGTGACGATGTATGACTCATAGATTACAGAATAAAATCTACCCCTAAAAAGACCCTAATTTAACTAAGTCACTATAAATACTGGCTCACTCTTTGGTTTTTAAAATCAAAGTACTTTCTTGACTTATTGAAGTGATTTCAAGAGTGCTTTGCTCTTTGAGCATCCTCATCATAGCTTGGCTTGTAAGCCAGAGCGTCAATTTCGCTCGATTTTATTTCTCAGTAATTGTAGAGCATTCACAAATAAAAAGTAGTCAGCCTCTTCGCCAACAGGAACAAAATGCTGAAGGGCTTGCTTGTTAATCATATCTAATTTTTTAAGTAGCTTTTCTTTTTCTTCGCTCGATAGTTTCTTACCCGTTATTTCTTTCTCCATATTTAAGAGCATTTCATAGTGAGTGCGCTCACGAATGATGAAACGAAACCGTCTTAAATGAAAATTGAGTTTCGATAAGGGATAAATAATTGCAAATGCCACTATTAGCACGAACCAAAATCGATCGATAAATACCACAAGCCAATAAGGCAAGTATTCCGTGGTTTTTGGGGGGCCATAGTTGTAATAATTCCTCGCTATAGGGCTAATGTGAATAGAAGGATCAAAATAGTCGGGGAACTCATTGCGCTTAGAGAAAAATAATCGTGATGAATCTTGTATGACTTGCTTACTTGTCACTAATAAAGCCAGCTGTAACGAGGGATGCAGATCCTTACGTACAGCCAGAGTGGTTGTAGTAGCAATTAAAGAAATATCACGTACTGGTAATTTTTTTTCAATATTAATTGAGCCAGCAGGAATGATGACTGCATCTAAATAATTAAATTTTCTCTGGTAAGCAAGAGCACTTGGAAAATTAAATAAGGTCATTTTCGGGGAGTGTATTAATTCTTCTACAAGTGGGTCGATTATAGTTGTTATAAAAATATAGACATCAGCTTTATCCGATAAAATATTTGCTCTCAAGTCTTCCCAAGAGCTCGATACAAAATGTGGATTACTGTCAATATCAATCCCATTAGCCTCAAACAATTTCTTAGTTAAGATATAAGACCCACTTTTTTTCGGGGGTAAAGATACTCTATATTTAGATAAATCTTGTATGGTTGTAATTTTGTTAGCCAGCTCATTTCTATAAAAAATCCACACTGGGTCATAACTAATGCTGCCAAGAGAATAAAGCTCCCTTTGTTGATCCTTAGACAGCGCTGCAGCATATACAAATCCAGCATTTACCTTACTTTTTGGATCATTTAGTTCTTCGGCATTTTCTATCGTACCGCTTGTAGCAACTACTTCTAAATTAATGCCACGCTCTTTTAAGAGGGAAATAGCACCCTCACCAAATTGGTACCAATCCCCACCCTTATAAGAAGTGGCAATAGTAATACCAGTAAAGGGAAATGGCTTAAGGTAAATAATGACTCCGCCAATGATCAGCAAAATCACAATTGCGATCTTTCGGAGCTCAACTAGAGATTCCTTGATGGCAATAAACTCATGCTTTAGAACTAGACCTAAGTAATTAAATGTTTTCATTGAATAAAATTTAGCACAAGTGACACATCTAGGTCCTAGCTCAAATCGACCGGTCCCATGACTACCTTATTTTGTGGCATTAATAGAAAAGTGACTTAGGAATTTCTCCTTAAGTCGTTGATATTATTGGTGAGACCACCAGGACTTGAACCTGGTATCAAAGGATTTTAAGAGCAGATATCCAAAGAAAATAATGAGGATTTCAAGGGGTTACATCGCCCGTTTATCAATATGAAGGCTTTTATAAAGGCTTTCCAAAAAATTGAGCTATTAAAGACTGGATAACACTATCTGTCATTTCCAGACTTATTCCACCCCAATCTTTGGCACGCTCATAGTGCCCACCTAAAACCCCAGTCTACCCTAACTATAAAAAGGAATAATGCTTCAGTAACCTGAGCTTGAAAAAAAGTAGTCATATTGCCTTGCTTACGCTTGTTATGGGCTACAGTCATTTTCGCCTTGTTTAGCTATTGGTGTAACGTCGACGTAGCAATCAATAAGGTCCTTTTTACCTAAGCAGTTTTGCTGCTTGATTTTGAAAAGCGCACTAGAATGCATCATGATTTTAGACTCTAGAAGGCAATTTCTAAAACGGCTTCCGGCTGCGGCGCTGTGTGTGGCAGCACCCTCGCTGGCTTTATTTTCTCTGCATGGATCTGCAGCTACCGCAGGGTTTCAAATCCATGATATCGATTGGTTTGATGACGTCCGTGAGCGTGCCGTACCAATTCGGCTTTACCAGCCGAGCGAAGCAACTACAACGACGCCCGTACCCCTCATTATTTTTTCCCATGGCATCGGCGGATCACGCTTGGGTTATAGCTATCTGGGACGCTACTGGGCAAGCCATGGACTCGCAAGCCTACACGTGCAGCACGTTGGTAGTGACCGCTCAATCTGGTTTGGCAATCCCTTTAATCTGGTATCCAGACTGCAAGAGGCGGCGCAAGTTAAAGAAGTGGTGAACCGGGTATATGATTTGCGTTTTGCCTTGACGCGCTTGCTCAACGACCCCCTTGGACAAACATTGCGGTCTAATCAGATCATCGCTGCAGGGCATTCCTATGGCGCAAATACAACCCTATTAGCCTCTGGCGCGCGCGTCAGTCAAGATAATATCCCCGTTGACCTAAGTGATGCTCGCATTACTGCGGCGATTATCATTTCAGCCCCTCGATTTTTTGGTCAAAATGCCGTGAATTCAATCTTACAACCGGTAAGCTTGCCTACCTTGCACATTACAGCCACAGATGACAATATTCGAATTCCAGGTTACTTTAGCGGCTATCCCGATCGCTTGGATATTTTTAAAGCCATCGGCAGTAAACGTAAAGCCTTGGTAGTTTTTGAGGGTGGTTCGCATAGTATGTTTACCGATCGATCCCTAACGGGCGGCGCCGTTTTAAACCAGCAGGTCAAAGAGGCGACACAGGAGCTTAGCCTTGATTTTATAGCGCAGGTTTTAAATAACCAAGAATCTGGCATTCCAACATGGGCCATTCGTCACGAAGCAATTTTATCTAAGGTAATTGTATAAAAGGACTGTATTGCCTAATTTGTCGTTTTAAATAACATCCCAATAAGCCACAAAAGACAAAACCACCGCCATTGCTGATTAGAGTTTGCATGACTCTTGGATATAAAGTAACCTAAGGTCACTTTTGTATTCAGAATATTTAAACAACTGGCCAATGATGAGGGTACATGCTTTCTGCTCAAGATAATATATTTCTAGTCACGAGTGAACCCAACACACCAATGGGTAACTATCTACGCTGTCATTGGCACCCGGTTGCACTATCTGAAGAAGTGGCAAGACCCGATTGCCCACCAATTCGCGTCAAAGTGATGGGCGAAGATCTATTACTGTTTCGTGATACGAATGGCAACACTGGTTTAATCGAACCGTTTTGCGCCCACCGTGGTGCAGACCTTTTCTTTGGCAGAAATGAAGAGTGCGGCATTCGTTGCATCTACCACGGCTGGAAATACGACATTCATGGCAACTGTATAGATATGCCCAATATCCCTAAAGATGCTTCCTATCACGGCAAAATCAAAATCAAGGCGTATCCCACTCAAGAATTTGCCGATATGGTGTGGGCTTATATGGGGCCGCCAGAACTACAACCGGCACAAGTTCCTCAATTAGAAGTTGGCCTAGTTCCACCTTCTCATCGTTACGTCTCTAAACGTTTAATCGAGTGTAATTGGGTACATTCAATGGAAGGGGCACTCGATACGGCGCACTTTTCTTTTTTGCATATGCCCGCCCCAGCATTTGTCAAAGATGACAATACTAATATTGCAGCCGATGAGAAACGTATTCGCTGGTTGCGTAATGATCCAGCCCCGCGTTTTAAAATCATTGAACATGCAGTAGGTTTTCTGATTGGTGGCGCTAGAAATGCCGATCCAGGAGATCATTATTGGCGCCTTACCCAGTACATGCTTCCAACCCATTCCATCACGCCCTCAGCGATGCCCAATGAAACATACTATGGTTACTCTTGGACGCCTATTGATGATCATCATTGCTGGATGTATGTCTATGCATGGCACCCAGAGCTTGCCATTCCTGATGAAGAACGCAAAAAATATATCCAAGGTGGTTTTGGACAATTTGCAAAAATGGGTCCAGGCTATGTACCTCTGCGCAATCGTAGCAACCAATACCTCATGAGTCGTGAGGAGCAAAAAACAGTTTCATTTACTGGAATTCAAGGAATTGCCGAACAAGACCAAATGGCTCAAGAAAGTCAGGGTTACATTGTTGATCGCACCAAAGAAAATCTATCACCTACCGATGTTGGCATCATTCGCTTTAGAAAAATATTATTAGATGATGCTAAGGCCTATGCCAAGGGCAAGAGGCCAGAGTCACCTCATCAATCCCAAGAATATTGTCTGCGTGGCGGTGGAGCGCATACGAAAGCTAGTCTGTCCTTAGAAGAAGTCATGCAAGAACGCTTTAACTCAATCACAGGAAAGGTTCAGAATGTCCAACATTAACTCAATCACAGCTATATTGTTTAGCCTCATTACCTGCTTCTTAAGCACAAGTAGCTTTGCACAAAATTATCCTAATAAACCCATTACAGTGATCGTGCCATTTTCTGCAGGCAGTGCCAGTGATGTTGTGACTCGCGTGTTACTCGAGAAGGTGAGTAACAATACTGGTTACCGATTTGTATTTGATAATCGTCCAGCAGCAGGTGGTAATGTCGGGACTGCGGCCCTAGTGCGAGCAGAGCCAGATGGCTATACGATCGGAATTAGTACCTCAGGACCTCTAGCGATTAATAAAATCTTAAATCCAGAACTAGGTTACGACCCTGAAAAAGATATCCAAGGGATCTCTGTGTTTGCATTTTTGCCTAATGTGATAGTGGTGAGCTCAACCCTCAACATCAATACTCTTGCTCAATTGAATGACTATGTACGAAAAAATCCCGATGTTGGCTATGGCTCTGTTGGCAACGGAAGCTCTCAACACTTAGCTGGGGCCTACTATGAACAACTCGTTGGAGCCAAGATGCTACATGTGCCCTATCGTGTTACCGCCAATATGGTGACTGATCTTGTAGCAGGCCGCGTGCCAACTAGTTTTCAGTTGTTTCCTAATGTCGCTGGACAGATTAGCAGTGGAGGCGTCAAAGCACTAGCTGTTGCCTCTAATAAACGCTTAGCTACTATTCCCGATGTACCTACCGCTGCTGAAGTAGGACTAAAAGGCTATGAATCTGCAGCTTGGTTTGCGCTCATCGCACCCAAAAATACCCCGAAAAATATTGTGGATAAACTTAATAAGGATGTGAATCAAGCCTTAGCTGACCCCACAGTTCGTACGAAGTTTTCAGAGCTTGGGGCAGAACCGATGATTGGACCACCAGAAGATCTCAATAATTTGATGGCATCTGATATTAAGAAGTGGACTGCGATTATTAAAAAAGGTGGTATTACTTTAGAAAAATAATCTGTAGTCAGGGTTATTCTTTTTTCAATCCAGCCGATTGCACAACCGGTCGCAAGCTGACGAGTTCTTTAGCAATAAATCCGGTTGCTGCAACGCCAGTAATGTTACTAATTGGTTGAATCGATATTGAATTTAATTTATCTAATAGCTCAGGGTTTTTTAAGGTCTTAGTTGTCGCTAAAATTAAAGTATTAGTAATGTCTGGCGATAAGCCCTGAGGAGCAGAGACAATATTCCATAAAGCCGCCTGGAAATCTTTTAAGCCTGTTACCTCATTAACCGTTGGGACATCAGGAATCAAAGGTGATCTTTTAGAGGCGGCAATGGCAACAATTCTTAGCTTTTCAGCTCGGTGTTGATTAATTAATGAACCTAATGTATCAACTGTCATATTGACTTGATTGCCAATTAATGCGGGTATTGATTGAGCACTTCCTCTAAATGGTATGTGCTGAATGTCCAGCCCACCTAATTCATATTTCAAACGTTCGCCCACAATGTGCAAATACGTTCCCTCTCCCGCTGATCCGTACTGCAACTTACCTGGATTGATGCGTGCGTATTCAATCAACTCTTTAAAGCTCCCCTTAGTTGCTGGGCTTACTGCAAATACGATGGGCGCATCGCCAACCACCGCAATTTGGGTAAAGTCCTTAATGGAATCGTACTGAGGCTTTGAATTAATCAGGCTATACAAAACATGGGTAGAGGCAGTACCAAAGAGCAAGGTATATCCATCAGGGGCGCTATTTTTTACTTCTAGGCTTCCAATTGCACCACTAGCGCCACTTTTATTATCGACCACTACTGGCTTTCCTAATTGAATCGATAAAGCTTGCGCATATTGGCGTGCAAATTGGTCAGTAGGGCCACCTGCAGGAAAGGGTACTACTAAACGAATTGGTTTAACAGGGTAGGCAGGTTGAAGGGCAGCAGTCTGAGCAAGACCTATGGAGACAAGCAAATACGATGCCAAGACCCATAACAGGGATTGAATGAATTTCATCATAGTTATTTACAACCTTCCATCATTCCAGTTATGTGCCGGCATAGGGGGCTCTGCAATAAAGCCAGCATGTTTAATTGCTTCAATGGCGCAGTATTCATCTTTATCTGATGCATCACCACTAATACCGACGGCGCCTAATGCAATTCCTTCTTGATTCACAATCAACACTCCCCCTGGAGTAGGAATAAATCTTCCGCCAGAAGCAGCTGCCAAAGCTGCCTGAAAATTAGGTCGATCCTCTAATCTATCTCTAATATGTCTGGTTGGCATTCCCATTCCGATTGATGCCCACGCTTTACCAATCGCAATATCATGACGCAAGATACCACAACCGTCTTCTCTTTTAAAGGAGACTACATGCCCACCAGAATCCAATACCACTATTGCAAGTGGCAACATATCGTGCTTTAAACGTAATCTCAGGGCCTCATTAATAATCTGATCTGCATCAGCTAAGGTAAGACTTGAATGATTTGCAGTGAGCTTTTCAGCCATACTTTTACTCCCTTAAATTAGTTGCTTTTATTTTTTAAGGCTTCTTCCAACTGATTAATCCTATTTTGCATGGCAGCCATCTTCGCATTAAGCGCACCCACATTTAAAAAAGTTTCATCAGCTACCGGCGCCTTGAGGTTATTACCCCAGCCTAACCAAGAGGATTCATATACTTTGACTTTTTTGAACCCTAAGGTTTTTAATATCACGGCGGTTTCGGATGCCCGCACACCACTTTGGCAGTACACCACCGTCTCTTTATCAGGGTCTAAATTGGCGTAAAGCTTTTTGAGATCAGCTTGGTTTTTTAGGGCCATACCCGAGTTATCACCCACTTGTTTTTTACCTAACTTAATCGCAGTCGCTGGATCTTGCCAATTTTCTTCAAAAGGAATATTAATCGCGTTAGGAATATGGCCACCCCGAATCGCGCGAACATCCTTACCAGTAAATTCATCAGGGGTTCTCGCATCGATCATTTGTACAGACTTGGATTGGGCAAGCTTAAACATCTCCTCATTATTGACGACTAATTGAGGCTGGGTAACGAGCGCGACTGATACTGGGGGTAAGCTTTGGCGCTCTTTTTGTATCGGCAAACCAGCTTGTCTCCAGGCATCAACCCCGCCATGGTAAATCTGTGCTTTTTTGCCACCAAAATAATTGATGGTGTACAGACCAAAATAAGCATAGGGATTACCACGCGCACCATAGACCACAATTTCTTGATTAACATCTAAGCCGGCAGCATTAAAGATTTTTTGAATTTGCTCCGTAGCAATGTAGTCCTCCTTATTAGGATCGCGCAGGACGCTACCGATTTCACCAACATTTATGGCCCCCGGCAGATGCCCTTCTAGATAGCTTTTCTCACCGCGCACATCCCAAATAATGGCGCCCCGCGCAACTGCCTGCTGCATTTGCTCGGTATCAATAATCGCCGAGTTTGACTGGGCCCATGTCACGGAGAAAACTACTGTTAATACGATTGCTAAGATTGTTTTCATTTTTTTCCTGACTTTACTATTTTATATTTACTTATCATGAGCTAAGGCCTCCCTGCAAATAATCTAGATATCAACATCAATAGGCCCAAGATTAAAAAATTTCGATTAAATTGAAATTTTATTATTTGCCCCTTCTAGTTAAAGGCAAAAAAGTAGCTACAGAAACTATATTCCCACATATGTATTGAGGTGTGCTGGTTTACCCTTAATGTAGTAACTAAGGATCATTTGCCCTATAAGCGTTACTTAAAGTAACGCCCACAAGAGCTTAAACCTGGGGCCAAATAGATTCTCTAAAGCTGAGCCCCCTACAATATGCAAATGTTGATACAAATCATAAACCTACTACTGCAGGTATTCATCAGCATTGTCGCTGGGGCTTGTCTTTTGCGTTGCTACATCCAGTGGCTTGGTTCTAATCTTGGAGCTGGTCAAATTAAATCCATTGGGCCTTACTTGTTCCCTCTCACCAATTGGATCATTCTGCCAATTCGCCGAATGATTCCTAGCTTAGGTCGATTCGATACTGCTAGCTTTCTTGCTGCCTATGTTCTGGTTTTGGGTAAAACAATTATCTTATCCTGGATAGCTGGACCAATATCTTTGACTGTATCTTTGCTGATTTTTACCTTAATTGAACTATTAGACTTAACTATTTCAGGTCTCATTTGGCTAGTACTCGCAAGTGTCATTCTCTCTTGGATTAGGGCTGGCTCTTCAATCCAATACCTTGTATCTCTTTTAGTCGAACCACTGCTTAGTCCCATTCGACGGGTAATACCCAATCTAGGTTCTCTTGATTTATCCCCTCTCGCCTTATTGTTGATTTTACAAGTACTACAGATTGTTTTAAGTAATCTAAAGTAGAAAAATACCTAGCAAAGTAGTTAAAAAAGAAATAGCTACAGATCTATTCCCCGTTTACTTTGGAATTCTATTATTAATTCTAGGAAATACCTTGCGCGCATTGCCTTCAAAAATCATTGCTTTCTCTTGCTTGCTAAGACTATCAACCGCATTGAGATAGCGACGCGTATCATCAAAGTAAAATCCAGTGTCAGGATCGATACCTTTCACTGCTCCAAAGGTTTCTGATGCAAAGAGAATATTCTTAACTGGAATCACCTCAGTGAGCAGATTGATTCCTGGCTGGTGATAAACGCAAGTATCAAAATAAATATTATTGAGCAGTTTCTGATTAATATCAGGGATATTCATATCCTTCGCAAGCCCTCTAAATCGACCCCAGTGATAAGGGACTGCCCCGCCACCATGGGGAATTACGAAACGCAAATCAGGAAACTGTGCAAACAAATCTGAAGTCAGGCATTGCATGAATGCAGTGGTGTCCGCATTTAAATAATGGGCACCAACACTATGAAAGCATTCATTGCAACTTGTACTTACATGAATCAATGCTGGCACATCTAAAGCGATCATTTCTTCGTAAATGGGATGCCATTGTGAATGACTCAATGGTGGGTCGCGCCAGTGTCCTCCTGAAGGATCAGGATTGAGGTTGATTCCCACAAACCCATATTCACTAATGCATTTGCGCATTTCAGGTAAGCAGGTACTAATATCTACCCCCGGTGACTGCGGTAGCATTGCAGCACCAATAAAGTGGTTCGGGAAAAGTTGGGTCACTCGGTAGCATAGTTCATTGCATAGGGCTGCCCATGTTGCTGAGGTATTGAAATCGCCAATGTGATGACTCATAGCACTGGCTTGAGGCGAGAAGATAGTGACATCAATGCCACGCTCACGCATCCTAGCTAATTGATTATTCTCAATAGACTCTCGAATTTCATCGTCACTAATTTTTAAATCAGATACCTTAGGACCTAACTCTGGTGTATTTAAATTAGCAATCTGGGCATTACGCCAAGCCTTTAAGGCTTTTGGAGTCGTAGTGTAGTGGCCATGACAATCAATGATCATCTATTCTTTCCTTTATGGTGCTGATGGCAGTAAAAATTAGTCTGGCTTAATATTAGCTTCACGCACTAGTCTCTCGTAACGCCTACGCTCTGAATTTAAAAAAGAAACTGCTTGAGCGGTAGTCCCAGGACTTACCTCTCCACCAATAGAGCCCAATCGCTCCGACATCTCTTTAGACTGTAAGGCTTTCTCAACTTGAGAATGTAGTGTTTTTACAATAGATGCTGGAGTCTTCGCGGGTGCAATTAAGCTGTACCACACAGAGGCTTCGAAACCTGGAAAGCCAGATTCCGCTACCGTGGGTACCTCTGGAAATATTGGGGAACGCTTTGCGCTCATAACGGCAATAATCTTTAGTTTGCCACTTTTGGCATGTGGCGCAATTTCCAACATATTTACAGCAACCAAATCTAACTGTCCCCCAATTAGATCTGTAATCGCGGGAGCTCCACCTTTGTAAGGAATTTGTTTTAACGAAATCCCGGAGGATTGCTCGAAAAGTTTCATGGCCATATGTGGCGCACCGCCATTACCAGGGGTTCCATAGGTAATAAAATCAGGATTCGCCTTTGCAGCGCTGATCAAATCAGATAATTTTTGGTACTTACTTTCAGCAGGGATTGCGAGCACTACAGGTACGCGGCCAATCATGGCAATTGGCGTAATGTCTTTATCGATATCAAAGGGTTGTGGCTTATACAAGGACATATTTGCTGCCAAGGCATTTGCAGCAACCATTAAGGTGTACCCATCAGGTGGACTATCAATCAATTGCTTAACGGCAATATTTGACCCAGCTCCTGGCTTGTTTTCAATCACTATCGACTGACCCAGAGGGGCTGAGATGCTTTGACCTAAAGTTCTAGCAACCATATCAACTGCGCCACCAGGGGCATATCCAACTAGAACCTTAATTGATTTAGTTGGATAATCTTGAGCCATCAGATTGCTAGCAAAAAGAAGATTAGCTGCGAGCAAGAAGCTAAATACAATTTTTTTCATGAAAATTACTCTCTATTTGAAATAGTGTGTACCAACACTACTGTGGTGAAATCTTTGGCGGTATCGAATCCTTGATTTGCAAATGAGTGGGGGACTACCGCGTGAGTTGAACCGGTTGCCATTAAGATTAAATCATGTAATGTATTTACCAACTGGCAATGCCTACTCTGCTTACTAAGAAGAGCTCTTTTTCGCGCAATACAACGGTTGTTTGGGCTTTTTTAGACATTAGTTTTAAGGCAAATTAACTATGTTCATTCTATACCCTATGAAGCAGACTGTGCAATGGACTTTGACATCGCTCTTGATGAACTGAGTCATTTTTTTATATAGGATTTTTGGCCTGCTCAGCACAATTCGAGCGTGCGACCTTCATAGTAGGAGACCTTACCTCTCTTAACTCAAAGCCTCTTATTAACCATCAGTAGCCCGTCAATACCTAAAGATCCCAATTCATCGGATCACCATTGAAAATCTATAAAGTTCGTGTACACACTTTTTAGCATTCTCAGCATTACTTTAAGTAACTCTTAAAAGACAAAACTCCCACCATTTCTGATGAGGGTTTGCTGTTCTGGTCGGCCCACCAGGACATGAACCTGGGACCAAAGGATTATGAGAGCCATTGAGATAATTCAATTTCAAGGCTGGTTAATAGCTAATCACTCCATGTAATGAGTCATATTCATCAGTATCCATTTTTATTGCTACCAACTAACTTAAATGCTTCAAGCCAAATCAAGTGATTCTGTAAAGAAGTTCTAATTTCTTCTTTTCTAAAAATATACATAAGCAAGAGTAGGGAGGGTGAAGATACTTAAAATACAAGTACTGACCACTAACTTGCTAGCAAGATCAACGTCACAGCCATAGCGAACTGAATATACAATCACTAATGGGGAAGCTGGCATGGCCCCTAAAAGAAGCAGTAAAACTGAAGTCATACTCTCCATATTTCCCGTAAATACATCGAGTTCTTTAGCAATAATGGGTTGTAATACCAAAAGCAGTGTTGCGCAGACTAAAAGTGGTAAGCCAAAATCTTTTCGCTCCATTCTTTTCAGCGTCAATCCTGTTAAAAGAGCAACAAGAAGAGTTAGGCTAATACCTGAAAATTGTAATGCGCCAAAAAATATAGTTAAGAGAAACCCTGTATGAGGCAACGAAAGTAAAGACCATAATGACCCCGCAAAAAAAGCTACTACCGGTGGATTCAAAATGGATATCTTAAAAATCTGCACTAAATCTACTTTAGTAGCTTGGCTTCCAAACCATATTGCTATTAATACCCCGATGGTATTAATTGGTAACCCAACAGCTAGCTGAGATATAGTAATTCCTGTTGCCAGAGCTGCATCATTATTGGGGAAAACAACTTGAATTAAGGTTGGGCCCATCATGCTGATTGAGCCAAAAGTCGACGCCAAAATGAATGTGCCTAATGCACCTTTGTTAAATTTGATTACATAGCGTCCAATCAAATATGCAATGATTCCTGTGATCAGCTCGGCACAAATGATAGCTAATGAAGCATCAATTTGATCTCGCGTTGCCGAAATATTGCTCACTTTGTAAAAAATAAGCGCAGGCAAAACAAAATCGGTAATCATTCTGGAAATTACAGGCGCATGTGCCTCACTTAACACCCCTCTAAATTTCAACCATATAGCTGAAGACGCCATCAGGATAAAAATTAGAATAAATTGAATAACAGGTATGAAAAGCGGTAGTTCGTCATTCAACATGAGTACCCTAACTGTAGTTTTGTGCTGTCGAAGTTGACAAATAGCTAGATTTACTTTGTCTCAAATTATATTTAGTTTTTAGATATAAGAAGCATGCCCAACGTTACTTAAGGTAACACTCAAATGAGTAAACCTCACCTTTTATCTCAAAAGCTAGCTTTTTGTGAGTTTTAGCTTAACTTTAGGTTCTCTGATTATGAGAGCAGACATCCAAGATAAACCCTTATAAACAGGGGATCTGCGGGTGGTCAGTGTCGGTGTGTAAGCAAATGTGTAAGCAAATTCGGGGATTTAAAGGAAGTGGCCTCTCACTCTTTGGTTTCGAAAACCAAAGGATATTTGGAGCAACCATCTAGCACTTCGTTGCTCCAAAGTACTTTTTGGGGAATATGCGTTACTTAAAGTAACGCTTGCATAGCGAGGGAGAGCTAACGTCCCATAGTAGCGAGCCCTCTTTTCGAAAGATTGTTAATTCGTAAAAAGATTTGTTGGCAGCGATAAATTATTACTCAAATTTGATTGTCTCTGGCTTAGCTATAGGATTACCTGCCTCAGCCCACGCATCAAATCCACCTGCGATTGAATGAACATGCAAATACCCCATCTCATGCAAAACTTTAGAGGCCAATGCAGCTCTTCCACTATTTTTGCAATATAGAACTATTTTTAAACTACGCGCACTCAAATCAGGATCGTTGCTTAACTTAAACTCTAACAAACCTCTTGAAATATGAATGGCTCCAGGAATATGTCCATTTATATATTCATCTGTCTCCCTAACATCGAGCAGTACATCAGAATTCTGAATCGCTACTTGGGCATCCGCCAAACTCACTTCATTTATTTGAGCTTTAGCTGCAGCAACTAGATCATGCGCTGTCTTCATTGATATCCTCTAAGATAGTTTGCGTATATACGCATTAACGTATATACACATCACATCAGTTTTCAAAATACTATAGAAAGCTAAAGCAATTTAGCTCAACTACAACTTCTGCCAGTATTGACTCCTAAGAGTGTGTAGGCCGGGCAGAATTTAAATAAACCAGTTGCAAGTGGAACGATACCAATCCACCCCCAAACTCCAATAGTTCCCGTTGCGGCTAGACCAAGCAAGACCAGGCCAACAACTATACGTAAGATACGGTCAATACCGCCGACATTACATTTCATATTAATACCTCTTTTGGTTGTGTACTGCAATAATTTTGATAAAGCACATTCATCACATCTAAAGCCACTCGATTGGAAAGCGAATAGTAAATTTGCTTTCCCTCTCGTCTGGTCTCAACTAATTCTTCATTTCTCAGGACGGTAAGTTGCTGAGATAAGGTAGGCTGATGAATATCAAGCACCTCCTCTAGCTCACCTACGCACATTTCGCCCTGACTAATTTGGCATAACAACATCATGCGATCTCTGTTCGAAAGCACTTTCATTAAACGACATGCATCGTCTGCGGATGAGTGCATCATTCCTGAGTTCAAGGGAGCATCAAAGACTGGCATAGTTGAACCCTTAGTTCAGTGGTACACCAACTAATGGACGACCTTCCAATGTCCACAGGTATAAAGAGCCGTCATATAACTTAGTAGACTTATTGCCCACCAATTCTGACATCACAAACCAACCACCGGATGCTAAGTGGCCAGTATTACAATAGGCGATTGTTGGGCCCTTGCTACTTAAACCATTTGCAGCTAGCAATGCGTCATAGGTTTTCTTTTGCCAGAAATACAATGCGCCATTACTTGGTTTTGCCAATAACTCAGGCGCCAATTCTTTTGAACCTTTTATGTGCCCAAAGGTCAACACATCTGGACGTTTTGCAAGGCCCAAATATTGAGCGGGTTGGCGAGCATCTAATAACTGTGACTTACCGCTTTTGGAAGCTGCCGCTACATCATCAGAGCTAGCAATTAGTTCCTTACGCTCTGCTTTTGCTGACCAATTACCAACCGGTTTTGGAGAATTGGTAGTAGTAAATTCGCGGCCTTCACTTAACCAGCCTGCGATACCGCCATCTAATACAGACACTTGGTCCTCACCATATACTTTAAATGACCAGTAGGTTCGCAAAGCCTCATCAATATCAGAGATATCTTGCCCAATAGGAACGAGAACGATTGGTTTATCAGAATTAATTCCTAAAGATTGAACCAATTTCTCAAAGTCAGTCTTTTCAGGAATTAGAAATTTAATTTTCTTACCGTCCACTATGCGATCAACTCGTACTTTTTTAAAATCTAAGAGGGTGGAATTGGCGATATGGCCACCCACTTCTACCAAAAATTTCTTACCTGTTTTTTTGTCAGTATCAAACTCCGGGTTTCTGAGATAACTTGCTAAATCTGTTCTGACCTCGATCACCTGAACTTCGGACATATTATTTGCCAACCAGTCGGCACTGACAACCGGACCAGGCAAAGTGATGGCTTGAGCCAGACTTACTAAGCCTGTGAGAACGAAGGCCAAAAGCCATTGAATCTTTTTCATTTTTACTCCCTTATGAATTTACAACTAACAAATGGTCTGAGAGGCGCCCCATCAGATCAATCTTGCATTCTGTTAATACATGATGTTTTCTAGAATTCATTACGAGCTCTCGACTACCCATCTCTGCTACCAACTGAGCAATCTTTTGGTCTCGCTCTAGAATTAATCCTTCAATCTCTACAGAAAATAATGTGATTAAAGCACTGACCCACCTGCTCACAAGAGCCATGCGACCTTTTTTAACCATCTCAAATCCCCGTATGGACTTGATCACCATTGTTGAGCCTGCAATCTCTTCCCCAGTTACCCACTGGTTGGTGGTAAAGAGACGTATTGGCAATCCCTTTGGATTTAATACAATTCCGATCAGGTGATGAAAGCCTTTTGCATCACGCTTAATCACATGAAAATGGCCATGCTCACCATGAGGCATTTCATCAGCAGAATGTGCGTGGTAATAAAACTCATAACCACTAACCTCATCCACTAAATCATTAATCGGATAGTGTTGCCACTCAATAAATTCTTTTGCGCCGCATAAAGCAGCCTCATTCAAGGTACGCCCAGACTCTGCATACCGCATTTGAATGTTGGCTATCTCTTGAGCAGCTAACCAAAGTTCAGATTGAATCAGCATTTTTAAAATTACTCTGCAGCTTTACGTTTCTTAGGACCACAAGGATTTGCAGGACCACATGGGTTGGCTGCTTTTTTCTTTGCAGGACCACATGGATTAGCAGCTTCTTTCTTCGGCCCGCAAGGATTTTTTTGCTCTGCACCTGCTGGTGTTGTAGGCGCATCAGCAGACTGAGCTAATGGTGCTGCAGCTAAACCAGCTAAGGCTATTGCCAATGCTGCTACGGTAGATTTCTTAGACATATATTTCCTTTTAAAAATTAAACTTGCGAACGAACAGGACCTGTGGATTTACTTTCCATCCAAGAGCCCAATGCAAACACACCAACTGCTGCAATGACCATGCCGATATCGATAGATAAGCTGGAGATATTGAAGGTCTCTGGTAATGCATCTGCTTTTGCGTATTCACCTAAAGTGGTTAAGAACTCAATATTGGGATAAATGCCGGCAAACAATACTGTGCCAAGTAATAAACCGAGCAAAAATATCGCCGCATCAATACGACCAGACATCAAACCGACTACAGAGGTTCCCGGGCAATAGCCGCCAATCGCAAA
The DNA here is from genome assembly GCA_044377685.1 of Polynucleobacter sp. GTDB lineage: Bacteria > Pseudomonadota > Gammaproteobacteria > Burkholderiales > Burkholderiaceae > Polynucleobacter. The sequence goes on from JBILYO010000010.1 coordinate 21,020, forward strand.
GCCAGCACCTACTAAAGCCCCGCCTAGCGCTGCAGCACCTAAAAACGCAGGCGGCACAAATAAGCTACCCGCATCTATCAGTCCAAACTGCTCTAAGACCATTAATCCCACTGCGGCAAACACAATGGCAGTGAACATCACCTTAAATACAGACCAGTCTGTTAAACGGAACTGGCCCGTTAATTTATTTGGGTTACCAAATCCAGCGCGCTCTAATACAAACCCAAAGCCTGCACCCAAAAGAAGTCCCGAAAGAATTTCAGTCATCTTATTTCTCCTCCCTTAAGAATCGACTTGCTAATAAACCCACTGCAAAGAATGTTCCTAAGAAGGTAAATCCAGCCAAACTCAATACTGCTGCGCCAGATAAACCAAGACCACTAGTACAGCCTGCAGCTACCCTGGCTCCAAAGCCTGCCAAGATACCGCCAAATAAAGCCGTCATAGGACGCTTAGAGCCACCTAAAAACTTTTTGCCATCTAATTGAATATGGATTCTCTTTGCTAAAAATGCGGATAACAAAGCGCCTATGGCAACACCCACTACTTGCCAAGTAATCCAAGCATTTAAGGGCTTGCCCTCTTCAACCATTCCACCTAAGTAGTCGTTTGCATTAGTTGCCACTGGAGCGACATACATCCCAATCCAAGCTACTACCCGTGTTGTAAAGCCTGTAGCCCCGAGACCATGACCCGTAACTACAAAGGTAGCCAACAAAACTACTCCCAGCAGAATTCCTGCTAATAGCGGATTCATATACGGCGCTGGCTTATCCAGCTTGACGTTTTCAACCATCTTGGCTTCCTTCATTTAATAAATTAATAATATATAATTTAATATATTAATATCGAGCTGATACAAAGTCAACGCATGATTGAAGTAAAACCGATATACGCTCAAAGTTTTTGATCTAGATCATGAAAAAAGGGGGGGAAGAATTTTTTAGACATTAAAAAAGAGGCCGAAGCCTCTTTTTTAACTCCAGTACTGCCCTCGATCTATCCGAGACTATCGGCCCAGATGTTATGCGCCCAGCCCAATGCAATCGAAATGGTCGGAAATAAAATATGGAAAGAAATATTCGCTCCAAATTGGATTCTGCTCAAAATAAGTGTGTCCAACATCTCATTACCTCTTATTTTTATTAAGATTCACACAAATTACTTTTTTGGTGCTTTAGCGTATCGCAGATAAGGTAACTTGATATCAATATCACCAAACTGAGCTTTTGCCTGCTCATCATTAAGGGACAGGCCCACGATCACATCTTGACCAGGGGTCCAGTTTGCTGGGGTTGCCAATGGCACGCCATCGGTTATTTGGATTGCATCTAAAGCCCTGAGAATTTCTGCAAAGTTACGACCGACCGACATTGGATAAGACATAGTCAGGCGTAGTTTCTTATCTGGACCAATAATAAATACGGTACGAACAGTAGCGCTATGAGCAGGCGTCCGACCATCCGGCAGATAAGCATCCGCAGGCAACATATCGTAAAGCTTGGCAACTTGCAATGAAGTATCGTCAATGATGGGGAAATCTGCTGGCGCTCCTGCAAAAGCACTAATATCCCGCTTCCACTTTTGGTGCTCTTCTACACTATCAACCGATACGCCCATCACCTTGGTATTGCGCTTAGTAAACTCAGGTGCCAACTGAGCAACCGCACCAAACTCAGTCGTGCATACAGGAGTGAAATCTTTTGGATGTGAAAACAAAATAGCATAGCTATCTCCGATCCAATTATGCAAGGTTAACTCACCAGCGGTTGAGTCAGTTGTGAAGTTTGGTGCAATATCGTTAATTCGTAGTGACATGTTATCTCCTGTTTAAATTCTTTAATCATCCTACGCTCTATTCAAGCCAAAAAGAGTAGGTAATGAAATTAAGATCAATCTTTTGATTTAGATCAAATTGAGCATGAACTTTTATTTAATTATTGAAATTTAACTATACCATCATTTTATATTTTTATATAATATATTTAAATATGACGTATATTGAGTCAGGTTATCAATAAAACGCATTGAAAATTCACTCCAACCTACGAACAAACTGTGCAATCACTGTGCAATGGACTAAAGCAGCACTGTAGCTACTGCATCCGCTTGAATTACTTGAAGTTTTTGGCCTGCCCAGCACGATTCGAACGTGCGACCTGGGCCTTAGAAGTTAATCTGATGTTATAAAACGGAACCTTAAAACATCCGAGCATTAATGGCCCCAGACTGGGTCCCAGAAGGACTACTAAAAATACAGAACTTTACAAAGGGCCAACTAACTAACTAATTAATCAATTTTCTTCAAAACTATTTGGGCAGTCATTTTTCCTGCAAAAGTAACATCTAACTGCATGCCATCATTACCCTCAAAGACCTGAACGCCTTCCTTTTTTTCAGGCAACGTACTTTGTACAGCGAACATATCTTTAGGCCAATCTACCCTAAGTTGCGCAGACATTGGCAGGTAGCCGTCAAAATACCGCCTCATAAGTGGACCTGCATTGAGTCGATAAGTTGAATCTGAAATCTTATCTAAGGCCCGGGATCTTAAATCAATGCACACCGTAGCGCCGCGCTCAACATCCGTCAAAGTCACTTGATTGCCCTTGATTTCAGCAGAAGCTATCTTACTCATACTCTTTACTGCAATCGCCTGGACTCTTTCCGGATTAAAAACAATCACTATCTTTCGAATGGGATCGAGCTGAAGGTGACAAGTAGCAATATCAACACTGCCATTCTCTAAGCTTGATGGGGTAATTTTTACTCTAGACTGAAATGAATAGGCGCCTGGGTCTGGACGCTCTTTTAAGAACTTAATTTCACCCTCTGAGGCAATATCAGAAAACTCTAGCGCAGCAACTGGCGTGTTCATTAGACATAAACCAAGCCATAGCCCAGTCCAGATTGAAGTGCGTGAAAGATTCATGCGATTATCTTAAGAGAAATTAACGAATCTCGCTTAAAACAACATTGCCCATAAATAAAAACCACCAGAAGGTGGTTTTGGTGTTTCTTGGTGGCCCGGGGCGGAATCGAACCACCGACACAAGGATTTCTAATCCTTTGCTCTACCAACCGCTATTGGCCGAAAGCAGCCCCCTCAGATAATAATTTATTGGTATTGCCAATCGATAAACTGTGCAGTTTTGCCTACACACTTTTTTATCCCACAAGCGTTACTTAAAGTAACACTCCTTAAGCTGATGACTGCTAACGACCCAAAGCAGACTATGGCAGAGCAATCCCTCCGTCAAAGA
>JBILYO010000007.1:0-26229 GCA_044377685.1 Polynucleobacter sp.
TGCATTACAAGAGCGTCGTCAAGCGTTATCCGATGCTGTATTGCTGCACCGTCTTGCTGCAGAGTCGATTGATGTTTCTCTACCAGGCCGTGGTCAGGCAGTTGGTAGCTTGCATCCGGTGATGCGTACTTGGGAACGCGTTGAAGAGATCTTCCGCTCGATTGGTTTTGATGTGGCTGATGGCCCTGAAATTGAAACCGATTGGTTTAATTTCACCGCCTTAAACAGTCCTGAAAATCATCCTGCCCGTTCCATGCAGGATACTTTTTATATTGATGGCAAAGACTCCAAAGATAAGCCTTTGTTATTGCGCACACATACTAGTCCCATTCAAGTGCGTTATGCCAGTGAGCATGTTAAAAAATATGCCAATGCAGATGTGATGCCACCCATCAAAGTAATCGCACCTGGTAGAACCTACCGCGTTGACAGTGATGCAACTCATTCTCCAATGTTTCATCAGGTTGAAGGTCTGTGGATTGATGAGAGTGTTTCATTTGCTGATCTAAAGGGTGTTTATACCGACTTCTTAAGAACCTTCTTTGAAACAAACGAATTGCAAGTGCGCTTTCGTCCGTCATATTTCCCATTTACAGAGCCATCTGCTGAAATTGATATGGCCTTTGGAAGCGGCAAGCTAGCTGGACGTTGGTTAGAAATTTCAGGGGCAGGGCAGGTCCATCCTAATGTATTGCGTAACATGGGGATTGATCCAGAGCGCTATACCGGTTTCGCATTTGGCTCTGGTCTAGAGCGCTTAACAATGTTGCGTTACGGTATTGATGATTTACGCCTCTTCTTTGAAAATGACTTACGTTTCTTGGCGCAGTTTCCTGCATAAGAAAGCTAATAGATAACTCTATGCAATTCTCTGAATCTTGGCTCCGTCACTATGTGAACCCATCACTCGATAGCGATGCATTGGGTCATGCTATGACGATGGCTGGTTTAGAAGTTGAGGAGAAGCATTCTGTTGCACCTCCATTTACAAAGATTGTGGTGGCAAAGATTTTGTCAGCTGAGCAGCATCCTGATGCAGATCGTTTACGGGTTTGTACAGTAGATGCTGGTACTGGGCAAGAATTGCAAATCGTCTGTGGAGCGCCGAATGCACGTGTTGGCATCAGGATTCCCTGTGCTTTAGTAGGTGCAGAGCTACCTCCTGCAGAAGCTGGCGGTAAGCCTTTTGTGATCAAAGTAGGTAAGTTGCGTGGTGTAGAAAGCCAAGGCATGCTGTGCTCAGGCCGTGAGCTTGGCTTAGGCGACGATCATGAAGGCATCTTAGAGTTGCCTGTGGATGCTCCTATTGGTAAGGATATTCGTGAATATTTAGATCTTGATGATCAAATCTTCGTCGTTAAACTCACTCCCAATAAAGCAGACTGCCTCTCCATCATCGGATTGGCTAGAGAAGTTTCAGCTATTACTGGCTCATCCCTTTGCTTGCCTAAATGGACTCCTGTTGCAGTCACTATTGCGGACACACGTAAAGTGACAGTTGAGAGCAAAGATTTATGCGGGCGTTTTGCGGGTCGAGTGATTCAGGGTGTTAATCCTCAGGCAAAGACTCCCGATTGGATTATTCAGCGTCTTTGTCATGCCGGTCAAAGAAGCATTTCAGCATTGGTAGATCTATCTAACTATGTCATGTTAGAAATGGGGCAACCTACCCATGTATTTGATATTGATAAATTAGATGGTGATATCACTGTTCGCTGGGCAAAAGCTGACGAATCACTTGAGCTTCTGAATGGTCAAACTGTGACTTTAGTGGGGCCTGATTCATCTGGTAAGACACAAGATGCAGGCGTCGTTGCAGATCAAAAAGGTCCAGTCGCAATCGCAGGAATCATGGGTGGCAACCATTGCGCAGTCAGTGATGAGACTAAAAATATTTATGTAGAAGCAGCTTATTGGCTACCATCAGCCATTCAGGGTCGTGCACGTCGCTTTAATTTCAGCACCGATGCAGCTCACCGTTTTGAGCGTGGCGTTGATCCACAAGCTACAGTAACTTGCCTTGAGTATCTGAGCACATTGATTTTAGAGGTCTGCGGCGGTCAGGCTGGCCCTGTCGATGATCAAGCACTGAATCTTCCTGAACGTAAACCAGTACGTATGCGTTTGGCGCGTGCCATAAAGGTGATTGGCATCCCTTTAACTCAGGACATTGTGAGCGATGTCTTTCAGCGTCTTGGATTTGAGTTCAAACATGAAGCAGGGGATGTATTTATCGTTACTCCGCCAAGCTATCGCTTTGATATTGAAATTGAAGAAGATCTGATTGAAGAAGTTGCTCGCATGTATGGCTTTGAAAATATTCCGGATAAACCACCAGTGGCCTCTTTGAAAATGAGCGCTAATGCAGAGGCAAAGCGAGGCATCCATTTATTACGCCAACGCTTGGCTTTGCAAGGCTACCAAGAGGTGCTGAACTTCGGCTTTACAGACCTTGAAAGTGAAAAGCGTCTTAATGGCGCCACGGAGAGAGAAGTCATTACTGTTCTTAACCCCATCGCAAATCAATATGGCATTATGCGCAGCACATTATGGGGTGGTCTATTGAATAACCTCAAAGCCAATTTGAATCGCGGCACAGGACGTGTACGTCTTTTTGAGGCTGGACGAGTATTTAAGCGTGATTCCAACATACAAGAGCAGGCAGGCAAGGTAGCAGGATTTGATCAACCACAGAAGGTCGGCGGCTTGGCTTACGGTTCTTTCGTGCCAGAACAATGGGCTAGCGCTAATCGTACAGTAGACTTTTTTGATGTCAAAGGCGATCTTGAGAGGGTTTTAGATCCTTTGCACTTTGTTACCGAGACCGCAATTCATCCCGCACTGCATCCTGGACGCAGCGCCAAGATCTCCTTAAAATCTGAGGGTGGCTTGCTTGCAGTTGGATGGATTGGTGAATTACATCCTGGCTTACAGCAGGCCTATGAATTACCGCAAGCCCCTGTGTTATTTGAATTCGATTTAGAGCCTATTCGCGAGCTTGGCTTGCCTGTGCCCGAGGAGTTAAGTAAATTTCCTGCAGTGCAGCGTGATTTAGCTTTAGTTGTTAAACAAAGTGTTTCAGCACAATCCTTATTAGATGCCATGATGACTAGCAAACAAAATTTTGTTCAAAGTATTGAGTTGTTTGATGAATTTAAGCCAAAGACTGGATCGGTTGGCATGGCTACTGATGAAAAGAGTTTGGCCTTCCGCATCACTATGTTAAACCCTAATGAAACTTTACAAGATACTCAAATTGATGCAGTAATGGTATCTTTATTGGGCGCAGTAGAAAAAAAATGTACAGCCCGTCTGCGCTAGGTTTAGTATTATCTACCTATCAGAAAAACAGCCATAAGAGAATCAGCAATGAGTGAGTTTAATATCAATGACACCGTTACAAAGAATGAGCTTTCTGAGGCACTCTTTGATCAAGTTGGGCTGAATAAGCGCGAAGCTAAAGATATGATCGACGCATTCTTTGATCGCATTGGCTACTCGCTTGAGGCTGGTGTTGAGGTTAAGATTTCTGGTTTCGGAAATTTTCAGTTGCGCAATAAATCGGCTCGTCCTGGCCGAAACCCAAAAACAGGTCAAATGATTCCGATTGCGGCCAGAAGAGTGGTTACATTTCATGCCAGTCAAAAGCTGAAAGATGTAGTGGAGTCTCATGCTCGAGAAATCCGAGTTTGAGATCAGCTCAGCATTGCTGAGCTCTCAACTTCCCCCCATTCCTTCTAAACGCTATTTTACTATTGGTGAGGTATCTGATTTATGTGGCGTACGTTCACATGTCTTGCGTTATTGGGAGCAAGAATTTGCGCAACTCAATCCCCAAAAACGACGCGGTAATCGTCGCTACTATCAGCATCACGAGGTGGTATTAATTCGTAAGATTAGGGCACTTCTTTATGAAGAAGGCTTTACGATCAGTGGCGCTAGAAATCGACTAGATGAAGTTCGTGGTGAGCTCAAGCTACGTGATGAGTTACTGGCAGTCCTCAATATCCTCGCCAAGTAGTACTGATACAATTTTGACTTTCGTCGGGGCGTAGCGCAGCCTGGTAGCGTACTTGCATGGGGTGCAAGTGGTCGGAGGTTCAAATCCTCTCGCCCCGACCAATCCATTTCTTCTTCGATCATTCTTTTTTAATTCTCTATGACTGCTAAACAAAAACCCACAGATTATTTTGGTTTGACTATTCCCTTTTTGGATCACTTGGGAGTGGTTCCAGAGTTTGCTGAAAATGGAAAATCCCGCATTACTTTAAACATGAGGCCTGAACATAAAAATAGTTTTGGAGTGGTTCACGGAGGTGTGATTATGACCTTATTGGACTTTGTGATGGCAGCCGCCGCTAGAAGTGCTATGGACCATCCTCTTGGGGCTATTACGATCGATATGACAATCAGTTTTTTGCGTCCCTCAGTTGGAAAGATTGCTGTTGAAGGAACGGTTCTAAAGTCTGGTAAATCAATTAATTATTGTGAGGCCGTTGTATTAAACGAGGCAGGGGAGATTACTGCTAAATCTAGCGGTACATTTGTACTTCGCAAAGTAATTGCCTAATAATTAAGCATAGTATTTATAATGAATATATTAATAATACCGATTTACAGAGGGATTATTACTTAATCAATATCCAAATATAAGCATATATATCGTCTGGTTAATTAATTTATATATAATCAATGGTCTTAATAGAGTATTAAACGCTTTTTAACCTAACCTATTATTTGGAGAGTATGAATATATGGCTTCTTATAAAGAGCTTTTAGCCCAGCGTGAACAGTTAGATAGACAGATTAAAGAGGCTATTGCACACGAGAAGGCAGACGGTATTGCCAAAGCTAAACTGATTATTGAGCAGTACCATTTGTCTGCATCTGACCTTTTTAGCCGGAAAACTGGAGTTCGCAGTGCTGGCGGGAAGGTTGCTCCTAAATATCGTAACCCATCTACTGGTGAAACTTGGACTGGGCGCGGCAAGGCTCCAAAGTGGATAGAGGGTAGAGATCGCAGTAGCTTTGTAATCTAAACCATTCATTTTAAAGAGAATTATAAAAAGGCCGCTATATTAGCGGCCTTTTCTATTAGAGACATTTCCTTGATAGTGCCTCTATAAATACCGGCTCTAGTAATTCATGTCGGCTGCGATAGCTCAAAGAGGGATCTAGCTCAGTATTGGTGGCGGGATAAGCAACAATGAGTGGATTTTGTTCAATTAAGCCATTTTCAAGCTCTTTTTTAATACTTTCTGAGAGTGGGGGTCTAGTGCCACTATTCTCATCAGCAAGGCTGACTACCCCAGGGTGAAGCTTAATAAAACCTTCATCTACTAGAATAGGAATACGCTGTGTGTCATTGTTTTTACTCAAGTAATGTATCAGATGAACCTGCTCAACAGGAGGAATGAGGGCATCTAGAAAGATGAGGTCAGGGGCGATTGAAACAGCCTTCATCAGTCCTTCTAAGCTATCAATGGCCACCTCCATTTCTACCTTTAATTGCCATTCCTGTGCAGATTCAAGCAATTCCTCGCTATTTTCTATCCTCCTAAATATTCCTAGGGCAATGCAGTTTTGAGTGGATTTTTGGCGCATTGCCCGTTTTCTTCGCTGTAATTGCTGTTCTAGGGAGCTTGCCAGTATTCTTCTGTGCCCCCCACGGGTTTTCCAGGCGATTAATTCCCCTAGTTCCACCATTTTTTGGACAGTACCTAGTGAAACTTGCAAAACCTTAGCGCTTTGCCTTGTACTGAGATATTCCATATCTGGGGTAATTGTTTTCATATTTCCCTTTAATTTATTAATTCAATTGAAGATTTAGAGAATAAGAATCAATTTTGTTTCAATCTGTCGGCCAGTCTTGAAAGCTCAGTAGGAAAGGTCTTATTCATCTCTTATTCACTGCTAAATACCCTCAATTTCATATAAGCAATGGAAAGTCCTTTATGAATTAATGGTTAATCGTGTTAAATTACACATGTAGTGACAGTATTTGCACAGAGCAATTCGTGAAACGGTGAAGCCGTCTAACGAATGGTTATAACCACAGTTTTGATTCGGGAAACCCGATGAAAGGTGAGCATCATGATGCAGGACCAAAGAGAAAACTCGTATCTCTTCGGCGGAAACGCCCCCTATGTTGAAGAACTCTACGAATCTTATTTACACGATCCGACTTCAGTAGAAGCCCATTGGCGTGATTATTTTGATAACGTAAAACAAATTCCTGCGGTTGATGGTTCTTCGCGCACTGACATTGCGCATGGACCGATTGTTGCGTCATTTGCTGAGCGTGCCAAACATGGCCCTATTAGAACCATTTCTGATTCAGCCGATTCAGAAATGGGGCGCAAGCGTGTTGCTGTGCAGCAACTGATTGCTGCGTACCGAAACGTAGGTAATCGCTGGGCTGATATCGACCCCCTAAAGCGTACTGAGCGTCAGAATATTCCTGAGCTTGATCCTGCGTTCTATGGTTTTACCGATGGCGATATGAATATCGTCTTCAATACAAGTAATACATTCTTTGGCAAGTCAGAAATGACTTTGCGGGATTTGCTCCAAGCATTGCGTGAAACCTATTGCGGCACGATTGGTGCTGAGTTCATGTTTATTGCGGACCAAACCATTAAGAAATGGTGGCAAGAGAAATTAGAATCCATTCGCTCCACCCCTAGCTTTAATGCTGAAGAAAAGCGACATATATTGGACCGCATTACTGCGGCAGAGGGCTTAGAGCGCTATTTGCAGGCTAAATATGTTGGTCAAAAGCGTTTCTCTCTTGAGGGTGGTGAAAGTTTTATCGCCTGTATGGATGAACTGATTCGTGAAGCAGGCGCTAAAGGGGTGCAAGAGATTGTGATTGGTATGGCCCATCGCGGTCGTCTCAATGTACTTGTAAACACCCTCGGTAAGATGCCAAAAGATTTATTCGCTGAGTTCGAGCATAAAGGGCCAGAAACACTCCCGGCAGGTGACGTTAAATATCACCAAGGATTCTCAAGCGATATTTCTACACCCGCAGGCCCAGTTCATTTATCGCTTGCATTTAATCCATCCCATTTAGAAATTGTGAACCCAGTGGTGGAAGGTTCAGCGCGTGCTCGTATGGAGCGTCGCGGTGACTTCTTGGGTGAACAGGTACTGCCAGTGTTAGTGCATGGAGACGCTGCCATTGCTGGACAAGGTGTCATGCAAGAAACTTTGTCGATGTCAGAAGTGCGTGGCTATTCCACGGGTGGTACGGTACATATCGTGATTAATAACCAGATTGGTTTTACCACCTCTGATCCACGCGATTTACGTTCTAGCTTGTATTGCACCGACATCATGAAGCTTGTGGATGCCCCTGTACTGCATGTTAATGGCGATGATCCTGAGGCCGTTGTTTTGGCAACGCAGTTGGCAATTGAGTTCCGCACTAAGTTTCATAAAGATGTCGCAGTAGATATCGTCTGTTTTCGCAAACTTGGCCATAATGAGCAGGACTCTCCAGCGATGACTCAACCTTTGATGTACAAGATTATTGCTGCACACCCTGGAACACGTAAGGTCTATGCCGATAAACTAGAAACGCAGGGCGTTTTGCCGGTTGGTACAGGTGACCTGATGGTTAAGGAGTACCGCGCAGCTATGGACACTGGCAAGCAGACCTCCGATCCAGTATTGAGCAACTTCAAAGGGAAGTTTGCTGTTGACTGGTCACCGTTCTTAAATAAAAAATGGACGGATGAAGCTGATACCGCTATTCCATTGACCGAGTGGAAGCGCTTGGCTGAGAAGATCTCAACTATTCCTGAAAACTTTAAAGCCCATCCATTGGTGGAGAAGGTCTGCAAGGATCGTGCTGCGATGGGTCGCGGTGAAGTGAATATCGACTGGGGTATGGGTGAGCATATGGCTTTCGCATCCTTGGTGGCTAGTGGCTACCCAGTTCGCTTGTCGGGCGAGGATAGTGGCCGAGGTACATTCACACATCGTCATGCGGTATTGCATGATCAAAATCGTGAGAAGTGGGATATTGGAACCTATACACCACTGCAACATGTGACCAAAGATCAAGCACCATTTGTTGTGATTGATTCAATTCTTTCGGAAGAGGCAGTACTTGGTTTTGAGTATGGTTACGCTGCGGCTGAGCCTAATACGCTAACTATTTGGGAGGCGCAGTTTGGTGACTTTGCCAACGGTGCACAGGTAGTGATTGATCAATTTATCGCTTCCGGTGAAGTGAAGTGGGGTCGCGCTAACGGCTTAGTCATGATGTTGCCTCATGGATATGAAGGTCAAGGACCAGAGCATTCTTCTGCGCGTCTTGAACGCTTTATGCAGTTATGTGCTGATACTAATATGCAAGTCATTCAGCCAACAACTGCATCGCAAATCTTCCACGTCTTACGTCGCCAAATGATTCGTCAGTTCCGCAAACCATTGATCTTGTTCACACCAAAATCATTGCTGCGAAATAAGGAAGCTGCTTCACCATTGTCTGAATTTACTAAAGGTGGATTCCATACTGTGATAGGTGAGCGTGATGAGTCTATTGATGCGAAGAAGGTGAGTCGTTTAATGATCTGCTCTGGTAAGGTCTATTACGATTTGGTTAAAGCTCGGGCTGAGAAGAAGATCGAGGATGTGGCGATTATTCGTTTGGAACAGCTATATCCGTTCCCGCATAAAGCACTTCTTGCTGAGCTCAAGAAGTTTACAAAATTGGAAGAGATCGTCTGGTGTCAGGATGAGCCACAAAATCAAGGTGCATGGTTCTTCGTACAGCACAATATTTTGGAAGGCATGTCGGATGGCATGAAGTTAGCTTATGCAGGTCGGCCCGCCTCAGCTTCTCCAGCTTGTGGTTACGCCCACCTCCATCAAGAGCAGCAGAAATCTTTGCTAAATACGGCCTTTGCCAAACTTAAAGGTTACGTGATTACGAAATAATCGTTTTCATTACCTTACACATATATATAACTAGGATTAATCATGGCTATTTTTGAAGTTAAAGTTCCACAACTCTCCGAATCAGTTGCTGAAGCAACTTTATTGCAATGGAAAAAAAAGGTTGGGGACGCTGTTGGTCAAGATGAAATCTTGATTGAAATCGAAACTGACAAAGTTGTACTAGAAGTGCCTGCTTCTTCTGCAGGTGTTTTAACGGAAATTATTGTCGGTGATGGTGGTACTGTAGTTGCTGAACAGTTGATTGCTAAGATTGACAGCACAGCTGTTGCTAATACACCTGCTGCCACTGCTGCAGCTGCTGCACCTGCTGCTCCAGCAAAGGCAGCACCCCTTAAATCTGCTAGTGCCGCTGCTCCATCAGCTGCGAAAATTTTGGCTGAAAATAATTTAAGTGCTGGACAAGTTGCTGGAACCGGTCGCGATGGCCGAATCACTAAGGGCGATGCTTTGAATGCGGCTGCCGGCGGCGCTAAGTCTGGCCCATTGCCAAAAGCAGCCATGCCAACAGGTGAACGTCCTGAAGAGCGTGTTCCTATGAGTCGTCTTCGTGCTCGTATTGCTGAGCGTTTGCTGGAATCGCAAGCGAACAATGCGATCTTGACTACTTTCAACGAAGTCAATATGGGTCCAGTGATTGCATTACGGAATAAATATAAGGAGCAGTTTGAGAAAGTGCATGGCGTGAAGCTAGGCTTTATGTCTTTCTTTGTTAAAGCCGCAACCCATGCATTGAAGAAGTTCCCATTACTAAATGCTTCTGTTGATGGTAATGACATCGTTTACCACGGTTATTTTGATATTGGTATAGCGGTGAGTTCACCTCGTGGTTTGGTGGTTCCTATTTTGCGTGATGTTGACCAAATGAATTTGGCTGAGATTGAGAAAAAGATTGCTGAGTTTGGAGCCAAGGCGCGCGATGGCAAGTTGTCGATTGAAGAGTTAACCGGCGGAACATTCTCGATTTCAAATGGTGGTGTGTTTGGTTCAATGCTTTCTACGCCGATTATTAATCCTCCCCAATCTGCAATTTTGGGTATCCATGCGACTAAAGATCGAGCAGTTGTTGAGAATGGTCAAGTGGTGGTACGCCCAATTAACTATCTCGCATTGTCATATGATCACCGCATTATTGATGGTCGCGAAGCAGTGCTAGGCTTGGTGGCGATGAAGGATGCTTTAGAAGATCCTTCACGTCTTCTGCTTGATTTGTAAAAGGGAAGATGATGAGTCAAGCTTTTGATGTAGTCGTAATCGGTGGTGGCCCTGGTGGTTACATTGCCGCAATTCGTGCGGCGCAACTTGGTTTTAAAGTTGCCTGTGCGGAATCTAGTGCCTTTGATGATCCCAAGGGTGAAATACGCCTAGGCGGTACTTGTTTAAATGTTGGTTGCATTCCCTCTAAGGCATTGCTGGCTTCCTCTGAAGAGTTTGAGAAGATCAGTCATCACGCTGCAGATCATGGCATCAAGGTTGGCTCTGTCAGTATTGATTCTAAAAAAATGGTCTCCCGCAAAGACGAGATTGTTACCAAGATGACTGGCGGTATTCAATACTTATTTCGTAAAAACAAGATTACCTTACTAAAAGGTCACGCCTCGTTTGAAGGCAAGAGTGCCAATGGCTATCAAATCAAGATCGATGGAAAAGATCAAGAAACGGTCAGCGCAAAGAATGTCATTATCGCAACAGGCTCCAAAGCTCGTCATCTCCCAGGTATATCGGTAGACAATGTATTGATTTGCGATAACGAGGGTGCTCTGAAGTTTGATTCTGTACCCAAGAAGTTGGGTGTTATTGGGGCAGGTGTAATTGGTTTGGAATTGGGTTCAGTTTGGCGCCGTCTGGGTTCTGAAGTGACTGTGCTTGAAGCTTTGCCATCTTTTTTAGCAGCATGCGACCAAGGCATTGCTAAGGAAGCGCAAAAGCTTTTCGCTAAACAAGGTTTAAACATCAATATGGGCGTAAAGATTGGTGAAGTGAAAGCAGACAAGAAGGGGGTAGTAGTTCACTACACTGATAGTGCTGGTAAAGCCCTGAAATTAGAATGTGATCGCTTAATTGTTTCTGTTGGTCGTATACCCAATACAGATCAATTAGGTCTAGACAAGATTGGCCTAAAGGTAGATGAGCGTGGCTTTATTCCAGTGGATGACCATACTTGCGCCACTGCTGCACCTGGCGTCTATGCCGTTGGTGATGTAGTGCGCGGTCCGATGTTGGCTCATAAAGCTGAAGATGAAGGCGTCTTAGTTGCAGAAATCATTGCAGGTCAGAAGCCGCATATCGATTACAACTGCATTCCTTGGGTCATTTATACTGATCCTGAGATTGCTTGGGTTGGTAAAACGGAGCAAGCACTTAAAGAGGCTGGTATAGCTTACAAGGCAGGTCAATTTCCATTTGCTGCTAATGGCCGTGCTTTAGGTATGGGTCGTGCAGACGGATTCGTCAAGGTATTAGCTGATGCAAAGACTGATGAGATTCTGGGGGTTCATATTATTGGACCGAATGCTTCTGATTTAATTGCTGAAGCCGCTGTGGCAATGGAATTTAAAGCAGCAGCTGAGGATATTGCCCGCATCTGTCATCCGCATCCAAGTTTGTCGGAGGTGGTGCGCGAAGCAGCATTGGCGACGGATCAACGTGCATTAAATATGTAATTGAAAACGATTGAGTTTTACCATCAAGAGCTACAAGCGCGGGGCTACCAAAGCGATCCCGCGCAACTCCGTGCTGTAGAGCGTTTGCAGCAATGCGAGGATGAATGGATTGCATATAAAGAAATTCGTAGTAATAACCTCAAAAAGAAAATTTTTAAGCCTAAGCTTCCCCAAGGACTATATTTATGGGGTGGAGTAGGTCGAGGCAAATCTTTTTTGATGGATTGTTTTTATGAAGCATCACCATTAGAAAAAAAGATACGCATTCATTTTCATGAGTTTATGCGAGAAGTACATCGTGAATTACATGAACTCTCTGGACTAGCAGATCCCTTGGATGAGCTTGCTTTGCGAATTTCTCAACGCTACCGCTTAATCTGCTTCGATGAATTTCATATTAATGATATTGCTGATGCCATGATTTTGTATCGCTTGCTGAGCGCTCTTTTTGCTGATCGAGTGCAATTTGTTATGACTTCTAACTATCGGCCAGATCAACTTTATCCCAATGGCCTTCATCGTGATCGATTATTGCCTGCAATCAAATTGCTTGAAGAGCAATTAGAAGTGCTCAATGTAGATGCTGGTAATGATTACCGTCGTGTGCAGATGGCCCAAGTAGAGGCCTACCTAACGCCTTTAGATGAAAAGACAAATCAACGCCTATTAGAAATGTTTCATGGATTAATTGGACACCAGCAAATGGTAGCAAACCCAATGCTCTACATTGAGTCTAGAGAGTTACGTCCGCTTTTCATGGGAGGTGGTGTGGTTTGGTTTGATTTCCAAACCCTGTGCTGCGGCCCGCGCTCCCAAAATGATTATCTAGAGATTGCCAAACTATTTCATACAGTCATTTTGTCTGGCGTTCCTTATATGCCCCCTAGAATGACCAATGAAGCGCGACGCTTTATTTGGCTAATTGATGTTTTATATGACCATAAGATCAAGCTAATCCTCTCCGCAGAGGTTCTGGCTCCTGATTTATACACAGAAGGGCAAATTACCGGTGAATTTTCACGGACGGTATCGCGCTTGATTGAAATGCAGTCACGAGACTACCTAGATGCACCCCGTCGTGTGATTGATACCGGCTTGACCTAAAATAGGATCATGAGTTCTCTTTCAGCCATTAATGCCGATTTACACTGCCATTCAGTAGTCTCTGATGGCACTCTGACTCCAGAGGAGCTTGCGCAACGTGCCCATGCAAATGGGGTGAAGCTTTGGTCTCTTACTGATCACGATGAATTAGGTGGTCAACAGCGTGCTAAAGAAGCCGCTGCTGCTCTCAATATGAATTACTTGGCCGGTGTAGAAATTTCTGTGACCTGGCTTGGTCAAACGATCCATATTGTAGGATTAGGAATTGATCCACAAGATTTTGGTATCTTAGATGGTCTTAAGCGTACTCGTGAAGGTCGTGGGGATCGTGCTAAACAGATGGCTGAGCAATTACTGAAAGTTGGTATTCCTGGTGCTTATGAAGGCGCACTGCATTACGCGGGTAATCATGATCTCATTTCGAGAACGCACTTTGCTCGTTTCTTGGTGGAGCAGGGTGTATGTAAAGATACTGAGCAGGTGTTTAAAAATTATTTAGTTGAGGACAAGCCTGGCTATGTCCCACATTGTTGGGCTAATTTGGATGAGTCAATTGGCTGGATTAAATCAGCTGGAGGAGTAGCAGTGATTGCTCATCCTGGTCGGTATAAACTCAACCTCATGCAAAGGGACCAACTTTTTGAGTATTTTAAGGATCATGGTGGACTAGGATTAGAGGTGATTACCGGAAGTCATAGCCCCGATCAATATCAGGAATATGGAAAAATTGCTAAGCAATATGGTTTTTTGGCCTCACGGGGATCAGATTTTCATGACCCTTCTGAAAGTCACATTGATTTAGGCACTTTGCCACTTTTACCCGAACACCTCACACCTGTTTGGTCCATGTTTCATTAATTGATATAGTTAAAGATAAATAAGATGTTTGCTGAACGCGTTCTCTCTGGCATGCGACCAACAGGTAATTTGCACCTAGGTCACTATCATGGCGTCTTAAAAAACTGGGTGCGCCTGCAGTCAGAATATCCCTGCTTCTTCTTTGTGGCTGATTGGCATGCATTAACAACCCATTATGAAACTCCCGATGTCATTGAGCAGTCGGTTTGGGATATGGTGATTGATTGGTTAGCTGCTGGAGTCGATCCAAACCAATCTACTTTATTTATCCAGAGCAAGGTTCCTGAGCATGCTGAACTATTCTTGCTACTTTCCATGGGAACCCCATTGGGCTGGCTGGAGCGGGTTCCAACCTATAAAGATCAGATTGAAAAGTTAAAAGAAAAAGATTTGCAAACTTATGGTTTTTTAGGCTATCCACTGCTGCAGGCTGCCGATATTTTGATTTATCGCGCTCAATTTGTACCAGTTGGCGAAGACCAAGTGCCCCATGTTGAGATGACTCGTGAAGTAGCAAGGCGCTTTAATTATTTATACGGTCGTGAGCCAGGATTTGAAGAGAAAGCCCTAGAGGCTGTTAAGAAATTAGGCAGCAAGCGCGCAAAGATGTATGCAGAATTACGCATTGCATTTCAGGAGCGCGGCAATGATGATGCTTTAGAACAAGCACAGGCTTTATTGCAAGAGGCACAAAGCCTTTCTATGGCTGATCGAGAAAGGTTGTTTGGTTTCTTAGAAGGCTCACGTAAGATTATTCTTCCTGAGCCTCAAGCCCTATTAACTACTGCATCACGCATGCCAGGAATTGACGGGCAAAAAATGTCTAAATCTTACGGCAATACGATTAGCATTCGAGAGCTGCCTGAAGACGTGATTAAGCAAATTAGGACAATGCCAACAGATCCTGCTCGTGTTCGTCGAACAGATATTGGTGATCCTGCCCGTTGTCCAGTTTGGCAATTGCACACTGTCTATTCCAATGAAGAAACGAAGCAATGGGTAGAAAAAGGGTGTAAATCTGCTGGCATAGGATGCTTAGAGTGTAAGCAACCTGTCATCGATGCTATTTTGGCTGAACAGCAACCCATGTTCGAACGTGCCCAAAAATATTTGGATGATCCTAGCTTGCTGCGCTCAATCATTGCTGATGGTTGCGATAATGCTCGTAAGGTAGCCCAAGAAACCATGCGCGAGGTCCGTGAAGCAATGGGTCTTGCATACGATTGAGCTTAGGTTTGCTAGCGACCCACGATGCAACTTTAGAAGCCTCACTGTGGGTCAAGCGTTTTGCTCACTTGATCCCAAAGTCAGGCTTGGTATTAGATCTTGCTTGTGGTGCAGGACGTCACGCACGTTATTTAGCAAATTTGGGCTTCTCTGTTATCGCGGTAGATCAAGATATAAAGCTCATCAAGTCGGTTCATTCTGCTCAAATTACTCCAGAACAATGGGATCTAGAGCTTGAGGCATGGCCCTTAGAAGGCAGGCTATTTGATGGCATTGTGGTCACCAACTATTTATATCGTCCATATTTAGACCGCCTGCCTCAAATGCTCAATGGCGGCGGGGTTCTCATTTATGAAACCTTTGCACAAGGAAATGAAGCGTTTGGAAAGCCCTCTAATCCTAATTTCCTCTTAAAAACAGGGGAATTACTTGCTTTGGCTGCCAGGCATGGCCTAAAAATCATTGCCTATGAGGATATTGATCAAGATAGCCCCAAGCCAGCTATGATGCAGCGGATCTGCGCAGTAAAAGCGGTCTAAAAGAGCGCATTCCGTTACAATTTCAGGGTTAAGACAGCTCACAATCGGTATACATTCGTTGACAAATACAGCTCATTCCACAGGTAGCAAAAAAACCATTTCTGGCAGTATGCCGGCTATTGTTACGCCGATGCACGAAGACGGTAGCTTAGATTTTGCTAGTTTGCGTGCATTACTGGATTGGCACGTTGCCGAAGGTACGGATGGCATTGTGATCGTTGGTACTAGTGGCGAGTCTCCAACAGTTTCCGTTGAAGAGCATTGTGAGTTGATTCGCGTAACAGTCGATCATATTGCTGGCAGAATTCCAGTGATTGCTGGTACCGGTGGTAACTCCACTACTGAAGCAATAGAGCTAACGCATTTTGCTAAAAAAGTCGGCGCAGATGCGAGCTTACAAGTAGTTCCGTATTACAACAAACCTACCCAAGAGGGTATGTATGCCCATTTCAAAAAGATTGCTGAGTCTGTAGATCTCCCCGTCATTCTATATAACGTGCCTGGTCGGACTGTAGCTGATTTGTCTGGCGATACAGTAGTTCGCCTTGCTAGTGTGCCTGGCATTGTTGCCATTAAAGAAGCTACCGGTAGCCTCGAGCGTGGAACACTTTTAATATCCGACCTTCAGCGAGCAGGCCATCATGATTTTTCTGTCTTCTCGGGAGACGATTTAACTGCTGCGATGTTAATGCTCATGGGGGGTAAGGGTAATATTTCAGTCACAGCGAATGTCGCCCCTCGTCTGATGCACCAGTTGTGTGTGGCTGCCATGTCTGACGATGTTAAAAAGACCCGTGAGATACAGTATCAATTAATTGCAGTACATAAAGCGATGTTTATCGAAGCTAACCCAATTCCAGTGAAATGGGCCTTGCATCAGATGGGTAAGATTACCGCTGGCATTCGCCTGCCATTAACACCACTCAGTGAGCCATTGCGCGAGCCCTTAAAGGCAGCATTAAAACAAGCAGGCCTACTATGATGACTTTTGTACAAATCCTGCACCGCTATTTTGCGATTTTTACAGTCTTAACCATTGCCCTTGCTGGTTTAACATCTTGTAAGTCTGTGACCAGTAACGATACGGTTGACTACAAAGGAAGTGGCGCAATGAGAGGTCCTAATCTCGCCTACCCACCCGATCTGATTACGTCTCAAGCGGATCGTCGCTATATTGTGCAAGATGGTACTGCAACGATGTCCGACTATAACGCCGCTGTAAAAAAGTCTTCTCAGCGTAGAGCTAATGTGATGACCGGAATACCAGGAATGCGGATTGAGCGCGATGGTGATCGCCGCTGGCTGGTGGTTGAGAAGCCAGCTGTTGAACTGTATCCACAGGTTAAAGATTTTTGGCAAGAGAATGGCTTTTTATTGGTAATTGATTCTCCCTCTACTGGAATTATGGAAACAGATTGGGCTGAGAATCGGGCCAAGATTTCTCAAGACTTCATTCGTTCCGCCATCGCTAGTACGCTCGGCTCTATTTTTGACACTGGCGAGCGTGATAAATATAAAACCCGTCTTGAACCTACCAAGCCAGGAGAAACTGAAATTTATATTACTCAACGTGGTGCAGTTGAGCAGTGTGTTCGTGACGTTACACAAGCATGTCTTTCAACTATTTGGACTCCGCGTCCGAGTGAGCCAGATTTAGAGGCAGCATTCTTAGCGCGCCTGATGGAGCGCTTAGGCATGACCCAAGAGCAGGCTAAAGCAATGGTCGCTGCGCCAGTGGGTGCCAAGACACCTAAAGCAAAATTTGTCCAAGATGGTGTCAATCAAGCCCATATTGATTTAAGTTCAGGATTTGATCGCTCATGGCGTGATGTTGGTTTGGCTCTGGACCGTTCTAATTTCTCTGTTGAAGACCGTAACCGTTCAAACGGTGTTTATTATGTGCGCTACGTTAATCCAAAAGATTTGGGTGATACTAAGGGCTTTTTCTCCAAATTGTTTAGCAGCAAAGATGATTCGAGTTTGAAGGCAAAAAGATACCAAGTAGTTGTTAAGAGTACAGGTGAAAATTCTGCGAGTGTCTATGTGCAAGATAGTGATGGTAAGCCTGAAAACACACCTGCTGGATTCCAATTACTAACATTGCTTGCAGAGCAGCTGAAAAGATAATCTTGATTTGATGCTCATAAAAAAGCCGCTTTTCAGCGGCTTTTCTTCTTCATCAGGAAGATTACTTCTTAGCGTCTGCAGCAGGAGCAGCAGCAGGAGCAGCAGGCGCGGCTGGAGCAGCAGCAGGAGCTTCAGCAGCAGGAGCAGCTGGAGCAGCAGCAGGAGCAGCAGCTGGTTTTGCTTCTTCTTTTTTACCGCAAGCGGCTAAAGCGATAGCTAACATGGCGGCGAATACGAGTGATTTATTCATTTGTAGTTTCCTCTTAAAAATGACAGCAATGATTAGTAATTGTTATTGGATTCATCAAGGGAAAGTCCCTAGGTATTTTCCAGTACTGATTATAGCTATCTCTCTAAGCAGATTGAAGAATTAGCCACCCTGACAGGTAGGCCTCGTAGAGGCTTGAATCCACTCTCACTTGAAGGCTTTTCTTTAGCGTCAGTCTCTTGTTGGCGGCAATTGAGCGCCATGCCTCTTGAATCTCCTTCGCTTGCCCCTGAGTCACTATCTCCCCATTGCAATAGACCTCATGATCAAGTCTTAGAAGACGACTTTGTGGGTGTAGTTTGAGCGTTTGTGAGCTTAATTTTTGGGCAAATTGTTTTGGTGAAAGGGGATTTTTGGGCCCACGGAAGTAAGCATGTTGTTTGGGTTCAGTTAAGTAAGCTGTAATACCTGGTAAAAATTGGTCGATTTGATCGAGCTTTAAACCTGCCAATTTTTGTTCAAGCTGCTTAATAAGCTCTTTAGGAAGTTCTTCTGGGGTGTGAGCAGCATTTTGTTTTGGATCTGCAAATTTTTCTTCCAGCTCTGGGATTTCTTCTAAAGATTCTGCAAGTCTCCATAAGCCTTCTTGGAGAAGCTCTCTAAAACTCGGAGAGCGAAAACCCACAGACCAAGTCTGACACCCAGCATCAAGGGCAATACCATCATGTGCAATATGCGGTGGCAAGTACAGCATATCTCCAGGCTCCAATATCCACTCCTGTTCGACGGTAAAGTTTTGTAATATTTTTAAAGGGAGCCGTGGATCAAGGCTTAAATCTTTTTGTGTAGAGATGCGCCATTGTCTTCTACCAGACATTTGAATTAAGAAAACATCATAAGAATCAAAATGGGGGCCAACGCCTCCACCAAGGCCAGCGATACTGATCATTAAATCATCTAAGCGAGCATCAGGGATGAATCGAAACCAAGAGAGAATTGCCGCTGCTGCAGGATGGTGCGCCTCCATGCCCTGAAGCAGTAGGGTCCAATCAGCTTGATCGATCCTAGGGATCACTTTTTTCTTGAAGGGCCCTGATTTCAAAGACCAGGGTTTGGATTGAATTAAACGGGATTCAACAAACTCATTACCTGCAAACGAAAAAAGTTCTGGGGCAGAAATAGGACTATCTAATTTTGGAGAATTTTTCTGATGAATAGAAAAGGCGGGGATGGCCCCGCGGATTAATAATGGCTTTTTATGCCAATAACGTGACATAAACCGCTCGGGGCTAATATTTCCAAATAAAGCCCATGGCTGGTCTAAAGGCAGGCTTCTGGGAGCCTCTGGCGGTTGATAGGGCTTGCTCAAGTAAAATGAGTCCATAAAGTAAAAGCTTGATTGATTTTGATTAAAAACAAATGTTTAATAAATACCGCATGAAGATTGAAAAAAATACCATTGTTTCCCTTCGCTATAAATTAACCGATGCGCAAAATAATGTCATCGAAGAACCTGATTCTCCGATGGTATACCTGCACGGTGGTTACGAGGGCACTTTTCCTAAAATCGAAACCTTGCTCGATGGTCAGGATATAGGCTATGAGGCTACTATTCAGCTTGAACCTAGTGAGGCATTTGGTGAGTACGACCCTGAGTTACTAAAAATTGAGCCACGTACCCGTTTTCCTGAACCATTAGAAATTGGGATGCAGTTTGAGGGAATTCCAGATGCTGATGAAGAATCTTCCCAGACCAGTGATGATTCAGAGGATGAGCCTTTGATCTATACAGTAACTGACGTTGTTGATAATCAAGTGGTGCTAGATGGTAATCATCCGCTTGCGGGCATGGCCTTACGTTTTTGGGTTCAGGTGGAAGACGTGCGCTCGGCAACGGATGATGAGATTGAAAATCGACATCCAGAAGGTGGCGAAAGCTTTACATTCGGTATGCCAAACGATAGCAGCAAAGAAGAGGATGAATTTCAGAGTGGAGCTTTAGACTCGGGTAACTCTAATCCACGAACGCTGCATTAAAATTACTCCTTGAGCCATTCTTTAATGGCGTCTAAATCACGCTTAGTGTCACTAGTGCCGCTTTTATCAGTTGGTGTATTGCTCAGTTTAGCAATCATGCTTTCCAGGGCAGCAATTTTGGCTTCTTGCTCAATTGTGGCATCGATCAAGCCTTTGAGGGCCATTGATACAGGGTCATCTACATTGGGTGTGACTCCGTAAGCTGAAAAATATTCTTTGGTTTTAGTATCTGCACTTTGCGGTAAATCAGCTTGTAAAACACGTGCAGGTATTCCCACGGCAGTGGCTCCCGGAGGGATTTCTTTAAGTGCAACTGCGTTAGAGCCAACGCGTGCACCATCGCCAACAGTAAATCCACCAAGTACTTTTGCACCTGCGCTAACCACTACACCTTTGCCCAAGGTAGGGTGACGTTTGACACCTTTGTATAGGGAGGTTCCACCTAAGGTCACACCTTGATAGATGGTGCAGTCATCACCAATCTCAGTAGTTTCGCCAATGACGATACCAAGGCCATGATCTAAAAAAACCCTACGACCAATTTTGGCGCCAGGATGAATTTCAATGCCGGTTAAGAAGCGAGCAAACATGGACATGAGACGTGCAATCCATTTCAAACCTAAGTTCCAGAGAAAATGGGAAACACGATGGAGCCAAACGGCATGTAAGCCTGGATAGCAGGTAATGACCTCTAGGCGATTTCTAGCGGCAGGATCTCGAACAATAATCGAGTCAACATGGTCAAAAAGGGAATTAAACATAGTGTGATTTTAACGGGATGCGCCTATTTTCTCAGGAGCATCTGCTTTGCAATGCCACGCAAAAGATCGATTTCCTCTTTTTGTAGGCGGCTACGGGCAAATAAAGCCTGTAATCGGGCCATCAGTTTCTTTGGGTTAGCTGGGTCTAGATAGCCAATAGCCTCTAATCCATCTCGCCAGTGGTCGAGCATGGCGGCGACAGCAGCTGGGTCTGCATAGTCATTGAGGTCTTTACTTGGAATGCTCAAAGCTTCTTCAGAGTCACTATTGATCGCTTCGCGTAGAGTAAAGGCGCAAACCATTAAGGCTTGAGCCAGGTTCAATGAAGGGTACTGTGGGTTGGCATCAAGCCAAACCCGGTGGGTACATAGAGCAAGATGTTGATTATCTAAGCCCGTTCGCTCAGGCCCAAATACTAGAGCGACCTTTTGGTCAGCAGCCAAGGTTTTTAAAATCAGGGGACGTGCATCAAGCCAGTTCAAGGCCGGCGGGCCAAACTCCCGCTCGCGACTGGTAAGACCAAGCACTAATGAACAGCCTTCAACCGCACTCTCCAGAGAATGACTCTCTTGCGACTGAGCCAATACGTCGCCTGCGCCGCTGGCCAGCGCAATTGCCTCTGATTCTTGTGCAATGCCCAAAAGCTTTGGGTTAATCAAGCGAAGATCGCCAAAACCCATTGTTTTTAAGGCGCGTGCTGCTGAACCGACATTGCCAGGGTGGCTTGTCTCAACCAGGATCCAGCGGAGCAGCTTAGGGTTCTTGGGATTCATAGCAGGATGATTGCAGGTGGGCTGAGGGGTAAGGAATACAAATCGTTTAGAATCAATCTTTTAGCTTCTTATTGTCACGCAGTTTTTACATTTGCGGTTGGCAATATGACAAGCTTGTTCTTATTTAATTTGTCCATCAATACTATGCATCCCATGTTAAATGTGGCCGTTAAGGCTGCCCGTCGTGCCGGAACTGTGATTAACCGAGCCTCCTTGAATTTGGAGCGCTTACAAGTTGATCGTAAACAGCATAATGATTTTGTAACTGAGGTGGACAAGGCAGCAGAAGCAGCCATTATTGAAACACTGAGTGAGGCCTATCCGACCCATGGATTTTTGGCTGAAGAAACAGGTGAATACAACTCTGACGCTGAAAATATCTGGATCATCGATCCTTTAGATGGTACGACCAATTTCATTCATGGATTTCCACAATACGCGGTTTCGATTGCATTGGCAGTCAATGGCGTGATTCAACAGGCGGTAGTCTACGATCCAACTCGCGATGAACTCTTTACAGCGACTCGGGGTGCAGGAGCGTATTTAGATCGTCGTCGTTTAAGAGTGGGCTCACAAGATCGTCTAACGAATTGTTTAATTGGTACAGGCTTTCCTTATCGTGAAGATCAGGATCTTGAAAAGTACCTCAAAATTTTTGCAGAAATGACCCGTCAATGTTCGGGTCTTCGTCGTCCTGGCGCCGCTTCCTTAGATTTAGCATACGTAGCAGCAGGACGTTACGATGGATTTTTTGAGAGCGATCTCAAGCCATGGGATATGGCCGCAGGTGCATTACTGATTACTGAGTCGGGCGGCTTGATTGGTAACTATAGGGGTGAAGAGGGATTCTTAAAAAGCGGTGAAGTAATGGCTGCGAACCCACGTATTTATGCGCAGATGGTGCAATGCTTAGCTAAATACTCGATTTGTTAGTAAATCTTTAAAGCGGGCTGAGTTGTTGCGGTTTAATCAGGTCGATAAAACGAGGACCCAGTCCGTCGATATAAAGTGTATTGGCCTTAGGTAAAATGCTTTCCGGGTGATCAAGATCCCAATCTGAAAGTACCCAACGCTGCCATGTTTGTTCTTCTAATTGCTCACGATGATGATTGCTTAAGTGTGTGTGCCCATGGATCAGACGCAATTGGGAATGCTCTCTCATGAGAGCGGCACAAGCTTGCAAAGTGACATTGGTTTTCATGAGATATTCTGCGCTAGGTGCGCGGTATACCATCTGGCTTTGCATGTGGCCATTACCACGAAGATATCTGGCAATAGCAAGGCGCCAAGCAACTGGCAGGCATAAGAATAATTTCTGTAACCAGGGTTTTCTAACCCATGTACGAAATACTTGGTAGCCTACATCGGCAGTGCAAAGAGCATCACCATGACTCAAAATATATTGTTTGCCAGCAATTTCAATATAAGAAGGATCCTTTAGTAATGTCATCCCTGTCTTTTTGAGAAAGTCTGTGCCAACTAAAAAATCTCGATTCCCATGCATGTAGAAGGTTTTGACCTTGGTTGATAGATTGGCAAGGGCACGTCTTACTTCTTGTTGAAACGGGGATGATGAAGCGATATCATCCCCGACCCAATACTCAAATAGATCACCCAAGATAAAGACTGCCTCTACCTTGGGAGCATCCTTTTCACAGAAATCAAAGAAACGTTGAGCCGTCAAGGGCATTGACGGCGTGAGATGCAGGTCTGAAATGAGCAGTGCGCTCGAATATTGCGGGATCATTCCTCGAGAACAGTGGCTTTCTCAATGACAACATCCTGCGCAGGAACATCTTGATGAAAACCAGAACTACCTGTTTTAACTTTACGAATCTGATCGACCACATCCATGCCGTCAGTCACTTTTCCAAAAACAGCATAACCCCAGCCTTGGGCATTGGGTGCGGTATGGTTTAAAAAATCATTGTCATTGAGATTGATAAAAAACTGAGATGAAGCAGAGTGTGGCTCACTAGTACGAGCCATGGCAACCGTGCCACGTTCATTTTTAAGGCCATTGTTGGCTTCGTTTTCAATTTCAGCAACAGTCGGCTTTTGTTTCATGCCAGCAGTCATGCCGCCACCTTGGATCATGAAGTTATCAATCACGCGGTGGAAGATCGTGCCATCGTAGTGACCACTTTTCACATACTGCAAAAAATTGGCAACGCTCTTAGGCGCTTTGACGGAATCAAGGGTGAGGGTGATATCACCCTGATTAGTTTTTAACAGTACTTGCGCCATTGCTTGGTCTACTTTCTGGAGGGTTGGTTGTTGGAACGGTATTTTGAACTGAATCTTTAGAACTTGCAGGCCTCATGGGAGTACTTGCTGGGGGAGGACGTTTAGCAGGTGGCTTCAGCACATCCAATAGAGCCTTGGCTCGCAGAGTGTATTGCCGCTGGTTGGTCTGAGCTCCTTTTGCAGCATTTTCATACGCCTGGGCACCCAATCGAATATAGATTTCACCTAAATTGGCTGCAGCAATTGCATAAGTCGGGCGAAGCTTTAGAGCAAGCTCCAAATAATCCCTTGCTTCAATCCAGTTACCTTGGTTTGCCGCGATTGCTGCCAAATTGTTATAGGGCTCAGGTAACTCAGGAAATTGCTGAGTAATTTCAATTAAGGTTTTTTTGGCATCGTCAAACTTGCGCATTTCAATTTGCAGTCGACCCTTTACAAATCGGATTTGCACATTCTGCGGATTCGTTTTGAGTTTGGTGTCGATCAGATTGACGGCTTCTTGAAATTGCCGTGCCTTGACTAACCTTTCTACATCCGGTGGGACTGCATTTTTAGGAATGGGATCTGGTTCAATAATCAGAAAGGAGAGAAAAGGGATGGCTACCGTTTCTGAAAGCTCAGGATTTAAGGGGTCATATCCGGTATCAGCCGAAAGTCTAGGCGGCTCGCTTGGGCTATAACCTCCTAAATAGGGCTGTGCTGCTGCCAGTGGGGAATTCATCCTTTGGGTATTTAGAGCAGAGAGCTCAGCTTGGGTGCGTTCTTGGGCGGGGGTGGTGCACCCTCCCAAAAATAGCAATGAGAAGACCGCTGCTATGGCAAGCAGAGGGGCTGGACGTGGTGCAAAGACAGTTACAAACATAGAAGATGGGGTGTAAAACGGGCTCATTCGATATACTCAGCGCTCAGTCTAACAAATTGGCGCTACTTGCCCAACCTTTATAGCCCTATGCTGCAAATCTATAACACCCTAAGCCGTTCAAAACAGGTCTTTAAGCCCCTCGTACCGGGCAAGGTGAAAATGTATGTGTGTGGCATGACAGTCTATGATTTTTGCCATATTGGCCATGCCAGGGTCATGATCGTGTTTGATATGGCCGTTCGTTGGCTTCGGGCAAGCGGCTATGAGGTCATTTATGTGCGCAATATCACCGATATTGACGACAAGATTATTCATCGGGCTATTGAAAATGGCGAACCCATTTCTGCCTTAACCCAGCGATTTATCGATGCAATGCATGCTGATTCTGATGACTTAGGTTTGATGCATCCGGATCTGGAGCCTCGCGCTACTGATTACATTGCACAAATGCAAGGCATGATTGGTAAGTTGATTGAAAATGAATTGGCATATCAAGCCGAAGATGGCGATGTGAATTTTGCCGTGCGCTTACTTCCTGATTATGGACGCCTGTCAGGAAAATCATTAGATGAACTGAATGCTGGTGAGCGAGTAGCAGTATCTGGTGGTAAACGTGACCCACTTGATTTTGTGTTGTGGAAAAGTGCGAAACCAGAAGAGCCTGCTGATACGCGTTGGAAATCTCCTTGGGGCGAAGGTCGACCTGGTTGGCATATTGAATGCTCTGCCATGTCTTGCGATTTATTAGGAGAGCATTTTGATATTCATGGCGGTGGTGCCGATTTACAGTTCCCGCATCATGAAAATGAGATCGCTCAAAGTGAAGGCGCGCTATACGGTAAAGAGCGGAAAGAGGGTGATGCACCCTTCGTCAATTACTGGATGCATAACGGCCACATTCGGGTGAATGAAGAAAAGATGTCAAAGTCCTTAGGCAATTTTTTTCTGATTCGCGATGTACTAAAAAGTTTTGATCCGGAAGTGATTCGATTCTTTATGCTCAAAGCACATTATCGTAGTCCGATTAACTACAGCGATATCCAGCTAGAGGAAGCTCGTTCAGGCCTGGTTCGTCTATATACTGCATTAGCCCAAGTTCAAGATACCCACATTGAAGTACTCGATTCTAAAAATCCTTGGGTAAAACGTTTTGCTGATTCCATGAATGATGATTTCAATACGCCTGAGGCAATCGCAGTGTTGTTTGACTTGGCTAGCGAAATGAATCGTGCGCAAGGTCAAGAGAAGCAGTTATTAGCCAATACACTCAAATCCTTGGGGGCCTCCTTGAACTTCTTACAACGTGAACCAACTAGCTTCTTACAATCTGGAACAAAGCAAAATGATGGGATGGGTCCTGAGCAAATTGAAGAGCAAATTGAGGCGCGTAAACAGGCCAAGCAGATGAAAGATTTTACAAAAGCCGATCTCATTCGTAAAAGTCTTTTGGAGCAAGGCATTATTTTGGAAGATAAACCCAGCGGTATAACTGAATGGCGAAGAGCATAGTGGTAGCAACTAAAGAAAAAGCAGTTGTTCAAGATATCGCCCCTGAATATTGGGAGCAAGCTTGCAGTGAGCTCATGAAACAAGATCGTATTTTAAAAAAACTGATTCCAAAATATGGTTCGGGATTTTTGGTAACCCGAGGCGATGCATTTAATACACTAGCCAGATCAATTGTTGGACAGCAAATTTCTGTAGCTGCAGCACAATCGGTCTGGAACCGAGTCTTAGTGGCAGCTAAAAAGAAAGTCAATCCTAAAAATATATTGTCCTTATCTGTAGAAGAACTCCGAGCTGCTGGTTTGTCTGGTCGCAAGGTTGAATACATTCGCGATTTGGCTGATCACTTC
>JBILYO010000091.1:0-8551 GCA_044377685.1 Polynucleobacter sp.
CGGACCAAGTGACACCATCATCGTAAGACTGCTTTAGATATACCGAGGAAGCTTTGCCGTCAAACTCCTTCCACACAAGCCATACTTGATTAGCAGAAGCAAAAAGATATGGTCTAGAAACATTAGTGCCTTCAGCGCCAATCTTTAATGGGGTGGAATAGCTCACTCCTTGATTATTGGAATTTGCATAGAACACACCTGCTCGCTTAGCGCCTTGTGTAAACCATGTAACGTGAAATTTTCCTGAACCAGAAACTGCAATAGAGGGTCCATGGTGAGGACAAGCATCTGTCTTCCAATCATCATCCGCAACACGACGAATCGGCTCAGCCCCTTTAGAGATGATGACCTGACTTGCCTGATCTCGAATGCCCCCTGGAAATATCGCACGATAGGCAATAACTGCTTGATTTATTGGATCCAGACTGGCACCAATGCGGCAACACTCACAACTATGCTCATTGGCAAAATGCTCCACCTCAAAAGTCTTACCACCATCTTGAGAAGATGAATAAGCAATCGAGCCACCTAAACGCTTCTCACCACCCTGTTTTGCCGTAGCAACTAGGCGCTTGTCAATCCAGGAAATAAAGATAGTGCCATCCTGCTTAATCAATGCTGAAGGAAAGCGTTGGCTAGAGCCATCCTTGACTAGAGTCTGTGGGCTAGTAAATGTATTACCGCCATCAGAAGAGCGAACGGTATTGATTTGGGCATTCCAGTTCGTATCTTTGAAAAAGGCATAAGCCAAAAATATATTTCCCTGTTGATCAGCGACTATTTGTGGCCTAGCATCACTACCAGTGTCCAATGATTTCCCATGCTCGGCAATTTTGACTGGGGGCGATAAAGTTTTGCCTGAATCTGTCGATTGAGCAACGGACACCACTCCATTAGCCGTCCAAGCCAGCAATAACTTTCCATCTGGAGCAAAAAATGGAGTGGCAGCATTAGCGCATTCAAGACCAGTTCCCGAACAAGTATTAGGGGCCTTGCTAGACGCACCGGCTATTGGGCGTGACGCGTGGTCCATTTGCGCATACAAATGGGTGTGCATTCCCAAGACCCCCAGCAGGAGGATCTTAAGAATAAATTGAAAAACCTTTATATGCACAAATCCCTCATCATTAGAATATGATACGTGCTCCTACGTTGATAGCCTGTGGAGAGCCAACAACATAGCTGGTATTGCTACCACCCGTACCAAAGGTGTTGTACTGGCGATTAAATAAGTTCACTGCTGAGGCATAAATAGTGGTGTTTTTAGATGCCTGATAGTTCGCACGTAAACCCACAACAGCGTAAGAAGCTACTGGTAGTGTATTGGACGTATTTAACCAAGAACTTCCTACGTATCTGACTGTAGCAGTAAAACTTGCGTCAGGAATCGGATAGTAAGTTACACCACCACCAAGAATATTTTGTGGCACACCACCAACCTGTTTTCCAGTTGGATCACTCGTAGCACTCATGGTTAACTTGGTACTAGTAAATGCATAGTTCGCATCCGTCGCCCATTTTGAATTAATGTCGTGATGAAACTGAAACTCCAAACCTTGGCTAAGTAAATTTTGGTTATTGGTGTAATAGCTAATGTTTTTTGAATTACAAATGCCGACATTACCAGTACCTGTCAATGGATTTCCGGTGGCACCACATAAGCTTTTTGCTAGAGCCACGTCTGTAGCACTACTGGCGGATAAGCTATAGGTTGCTACTGCATTTTGAATATAGTTATTGAATGCAGTTACTTGCGCAAATCCACCCTTCCAGCGGTAATCCGTGCCAACTTCATAACCAATCATTGTTTCAGGGGTTAAGTTTGGATTGGCAAAGCTAAAACCACTTGATGATCCAAATGAACGTAATGTGTTGTTTAAACCTGGTGCACGAAAAGCTTGGTAAGCCGCAGTCCTCAAATCCCAATTGCTTGAGGCTTTATATAAAAATCCCAAGGTAGGACTTAATTGAGTTTTACTTTGATTGGGGACATTTTGGTATGTGGGATTAGCGCCATTCGGACCGGTATTGTAGGTTGTCGGCGTTTGACTACTCCATTGATCAACCCGCGCGGCAAGAGTTGTTTCTAGAGGAATAGATGCAGACCTGGCTTTAGCTTGCCCCATTAACCCTAAAAATGTTTGTTGCCCCTCACCATAATTGATATTTGAGATCGTTCCATTGTTATTTAAGTTATTGGTCAAATTAGATCCGGCAATATTTCTAGCATCGACTCCAACTAGGTATTGATTAATAACACCAGTAAGTTCTTTGGTGTATTGCGCTGATGCACCAACCGTGTTGTAAGGATCTTTATAGTTCGCACTAATGTAAGGGGTATTTGCGGCAATGTTATTCGATCTTGTGGTGGTAGTTGAACCATTCTGCTTATTGAAATTGGTATTTGAATAAAAGAAATTGACATCAACTTTAGCTCGATCTTCTAACCTAGTTGTGGTTCCAGCCGCAATATCAGTATCTTGTTTAAGATTAGTAGCAAATGCATAGCCTGAGGATAAATCTGACATGGTGTGATAGCCGGCACGAAAGAAGCCGCTGGTATCTTGAGTAGCCTTGAAGTAGCCCTGCAATCGGAAATTAGAATTGTGAGAGCTAGCGGGGCCTTGGCCATTTCTAATGCTGTTAGATGCCGCAGGAGAAATGGTGGAAATATTTTGATAGCCATCAGTATTGAAATAGTCAGCAGAAAGTCTTAATTGAAGATTGTCCGATGCAATAATATCTTTGGATGCAGCTACGTTGTATGTGCCAAATGAACCAACACTTGCAGAGGCTTCTTGTTGACTATTAACGGGGGTTTTAGTCTTGATATTGATAACACCTCCCATACTGTAATTACCCCATAGGCTAGATACGCCGCCACGGATAAACTCTACAGAGTCAATCGCAGACATTGGCACCAAATTCCACTGCACGGTTCCATAAAATGCATCATTGGCAGGCAAGCCATCAATCAATACCAAGGTTCTAGCATTACCCAAACCGCGCACGTTAATACTCTGACCTGTGGGGTCCTTTTGATAATAAGGCGTGTCATTTAGAATAACGCCGGGTACGTTTTTCAGTATCTGATCGATGGTTTGATCTGGCGAAACTTCCAATGCTTCCTTGGTAAGGATGGTGGTGTTGAGTGGGATCTCATCCAAAGGCGTACCCGAACGGGTTGCCGATACAGTCACGCCTTTTAATTTCTGATCGTAATCTGGTGGTGGTGCGATTTGAGCTTGCACTCCAATACAGAATGATCCAAATAACATGCCAATACAGGCGCTGATTTTCTTTTGCTTAAACAATTTGAAATTCTCCAAACAACTTGACGGCAACAGGGTTGCCAAAACATAGCTAAGCTATGGCCTAAATAGTTTTAGGCTTGTACTGGAGGTGCTGCTGAAGGAGGTGTTACCCATGCGGCGAGCGGTTTGGGTGACTGATAGAAAAGCTGAGGTAAGAACGCAAAAGATTGTGGGGCCTGAAATGTCAGGCTGGTGTTAAAAGCTGGGGTAATGGCAGTTTGCGCTAAACAATAAGGACAAGGTTGAGCTTGGCTAGCTTGCTCAGTTTGCTGCTCGAGCTCTACTGTAATCTGCGTTTTGCTACCGTCCATGGCACAAATTTCCATGGCAAAGCCATTTCCACCCTTAGCAAGCGATACCGCTTGAGAGACTGCTGGCGCAAGCGCACTCATTGCAATGGCTGCAGCAGCAATCCAATGAATGAGTCGGTTTTTATGGAAATTCATGATGAGGCAATTTTATCGGATTTCAATTCTAGGAATACAAAAAAGGGGCTTGCGCCCCTTTTTGCTATCCCAAACTGGCTTTTAAGCAGATCAGACTATTTATGCTGCTACCTTTTTCTTACTAAGCACTTTACTAATAAGTGGCCAGAAGAGCAGTAGTAATGCAAGCGATGTGATGCTGCCTACCAAGTAGTTGGAGAAGAAAATATCTACGCTTCCCTGTGAAAACAACATGGATTGACGGAAGGAGTCTTCTGCACGGTCGCCCAATACTAAGGCCAAGACCATTGGCGCCATTGGGTAGTCTAGTTTCTTAAAGAGATAACCCAAGGCACCAAAGCCCATCATCAACCAAACGTCAAACATGGCATTGTGGACAGTGAATGCCCCTACCGCACAAATCACGATGATGACTGGTGCAATGATGGAGAACGGAATTCTCAAGATCGAAGCGAAGAGCGGTACGCAAGTTAGCACTACGAATAAGCCAGCTAAGTTACCGAGATACATACTAGCGATCAAGCCCCAAACAAAGTCAGGCTTCTCAACGAAGAGAAGTGGTCCAGGTTGCAAGCCCCAGATCAACAAACCACCAAGTAAAACCGCAGCGGTTGGTGAACCTGGGATACCTAAAGATAGCATCGGCAACAATGCAGCTGTTCCAGCAGCATGCGCTGCAGTTTCTGGAGCAACAATACCTTCCATCTTACCGGTGCCAAAATTATCACCGTCTTTGGATACACGCTTTGCCACACCGTACGCCATAAATGAAGCTGGAGTAGCGCCCCCTGGAGTAATACCCATCCAGCAACCAATCAAGCAGCTACGTAATGAAGTAGCCCAGTATTTTGGCAACAGCTTCCAAGTTTCCCAAACTACTTTAGCGCGAATCTTCGCTGCAGCCCCTTTGAATGCTAAGCCCTCTTCCATTGAAAGCAGAATTTCGCCAATACCAAACAAACCAATCACCGCGATCAAGAAATCAAAACCACGCATCAACTCTGGGTTACCAAAAGTTAAGCGTAACTGACCAGTAACCGTATCCATTCCGACGGTAGCCAAGGCAAAGCCAAGCATCATGGCAGAGATCGTCTTAAATGGCGAGCCTTTATTCATCCCCACAAAGCTACAGAAGGTCAGTAGATAGACCGAGAAAAATTCCGGGGGCCCAAATTGCAATGCAAACTTCGCCACTAGAGGCGCCAAGAAGGTGATCATCACAATCGCGAAGAAAGCACCAACGAAAGATGAGGTAAATGCGGCAGTTAATGCTTCACCTGCTTTACCATTGCGCGCCATTGGATAGCCGTCAAAGGTAGTCGCAACAGACCAGGGTTCACCAGGAATATTAAAGAGAATTGATGTAATCGCTCCGCCAAACAAAGCACCCCAGTAGATACAAGAGAGCATGATGATGGCCGAAGTCGGTGGCATTGTGAAGGTCAAGGGCAACAGAATTGCGATACCGTTAGCACCACCTAAGCCTGGCAACACTCCAATAATCACACCGAGTGTTACACCTACAATCATCAACAAGAGATTAAAAGGTGTCATTGCAATGGCAAAGCCACCGAATAGAGCGTTAATTTCTTCCAACTTGGACTCCTTCTTTTCTAATCTTTTCTAGTAATTATTCTTTTTATCGCACGCCTATGAACTCGAGTGGATTAATCCATGAGCCATGTGGCAATGGAACTTGGAACCAGAATTCGAACATGAGGTAAAGGGCTACACTCACACCAATTGATACGGCAACCGCCTTCCAAATTCGGTACTTTCCTAACCACACCATAAAGATGGCGATGTAGAGCGCTGAAGAAACATAAATACCAATCAATTGCACGCCCAGAACAAATATGATGGCTGGGAACAATACTGCCATCACCTGTTTAAAGGGCTCTTTATCAACAAACGATTCTGTTTTCTTGTGCTTATTGACAATCGCTACTTGATAAAGCGTCACCGAGCTCGAAAGCAGAATGATCAAACTAATATAGAAAGGGAAGTAACCAGCTTCAGGGCCATCACTGCCCCAGCTAGCACCTAGCTTGATGCTACCAACCATCACCACCAAACTAAATATCAGAAACAGAGTGGCGGTAATAATATCCATCGCTCTAACGCTGATGACAGAATCTTGATTTGAATTATTTGAATGTTCAGACATTTGCTTTATTCATTCATAAAAGTTAATTAATACGCCTACTTAAAAAATAGGACCTCCACTTGGAGGCCCTATTCAATTACCTACCGATTACTTGGCCAAGAATCCAGCCTCTGTCATCAATTGTTTATGTAGTACTTCATTCAATGTCAACCAGTTATTAAACTCTTTACCGGTCATGAATGATTGATTGAATGCACCGTCAGCCATGAACTTCTTCCATTCAGGTGTAGCACGCACTTTTTTGAACAAGTCAATGTAAAAATCGACCTGCTCTTGAGTCACGCCTGGCGCCATGAAGATGCCGCGCAACATCACGTAGTCAGTTGGTACGCCCACTTCTTTACAGGTTGGAACATCGTTCCAAGACTGAGTAGGAGTGATCTTCTCTTTGTAAGGCATGCGTTCGTCGTCAAATACACATTGGGCACGCAACTTACCAGCACGCCATTGAGCAACCGCTTCAATTGGGTTATTAACAGTAGAGTCAACGTGATTACCTACGAGCTGAACAGCAACATCGCCACCCCCTTTAAAAGGAATGTATGTGAATTTAGCACCCGTTGCTTTTTCAAGAGCAACAGTAATGATTTGGTCTTCCTGCTTAGAACCAGTGCCAGCCATTTTGAATTTACCTGGACCAGCTGCTTTAGCGGCATCGATATATTCTTTAGCATTCTTGTAAGGCTTGTCAGCATTAGTCCACAACACGAACTGATCCAAAGCCAACATGGCTACTGGAGTAATGTCTTTCCAGTTAAATGGAACACCAGTGGCCAGAGGAGTAGTAAACAAGTTAGACAAAGTGATGATGATCTTATTAGGATCTCCCTTGGCTTCTTTAATTGCCAAGAAGCCTTCTGCACCCGCGCCAGCACCCTTATTAACAGGAATGATGGATTGCTTCATTAAATTATTTTTAGTGACGATTCCTTGAATCATGCGTGCCATCTGATCGGCGCCACCGCCGGGACCGGCAGGAATAATGAACTCAACTGGTTTAGTGGGTTCCCAAGCTGCAAATGCAGGGGTCACTCCAGTTACGCCAATAGCTAAGGCGGTAGATAACAATGCTCCTTTTAACTTCATCTTCATAAACATGTGCCTCCAAAAATGGTTTACCAATTTAAATTTGGCTTATCTAATATGAGAATGATTTTTAAACAAGATGCGCAAGGAGTACTTGACTGACATCAATAATTTCAAAATCACTTCTCATGGGTTCGGACAATTTAGTACAAACCCCGATAAATCAAGCCAAAGACAAAGGATAGTGTACTTAAATCTTTAGCTGGAGAGCGCATTTAATCCAAAGAAAATGACCACATTCCCATAGATGTGTTTATGAAGGGAGCGTCATTAATGATCGTAAGCAATGTTAAGGGTTTACCCTGAATAAGAATGGTGCCGCTTGCCGGAATCGAACTGGCGACCTTTTCATTACGAATGAACTGCTCTACCAACTGAGCTAAAGCGGCGACTTGAGTGAATTCTAGCGGAAACGGTCTAGTAGTTTTTTACTTACCTTGTCCAACTGAGTGGCATCTTTTATTAGAAACTGCATCCCATTGGAATCCGCAATTAATAGGGTATTACCTGCAATGCGGCGGATGTCCTCTTCACCTTTGAGGCGAATACGTGTGGGTCCACGATCAGTTTCAATATCCCAAATACTGGGTGTTGCAAAAGTAGATACATGCGTAATTTTTTCAATCACTGGCATAAATTCTCGAGCTGCCAGCTCTTCTTCAATCAATCCTAACTCGGCCTCTGTGATCGCTGCTACATCTGGATACCAAAAAAGCTCTTTACCAGATTGATCCATTATTGCGATCCCGGCACCGGGGGCAGTAATTGGAAAAGCTCTTACGGGATGAACTCCAATATGGCGAGAACCATTACTATCCACAAACACCAGCCTACCTAATGAATCCCGCTCAAGTTGATGAGGCTTGTTCATACGCCGCCTCCAATATTTTTAGCAAGCACTTCCAGTTTTTCTTCTTTGCGCTCTTCAAGACTCTCACCAATAGCGCCGCCCTCCACTAACTCTGCAGCATGACGCAATTGGGCTTGATACAGTGTGTAGTAAGCACCCTGTGCGTCCATCAGCTTTTCATGTGAACCAATCTCGACAATCTCGCCTTTGTCTAAAACGACTAAGCGATCTGCTTTTCTTAAGGTAGAAAGGCGATGAGCAATTGCAATCGTAGTACGACCTTTCACCAAATTATCGAGTGCTCGTTGAATTTCTTTTTCGGTGGTGGTGTCTACTGAGGATGTTGCCTCATCCAAAATCAAAATACTCGGATTAATCAACAGGGCGCGCGCAATGGAGATCCGCTGACGCTCACCACCTGATAGAGATTGACCGCGCTCACCTACCAAAGAGTCATAACCTAAGGGAAGCCTCAAAATAAATTCATGCGCATGAGCAGCACGCGCTGCTTCAATAATTTCTTCGCGACTTGCATCAGATTTGCCATAAGCAATATTTTCTGCAATTGTGCCAAAGAATAAAAATGGCTCTTGCAATACCAAACCAATACATTTCCGGTAATCGGCAATACCGATACTGCGAATGTCGCGCCCATCTAGTGATATCGATCCAGAGCTTACGTCGTAGA
>JBILYO010000226.1:0-2813 GCA_044377685.1 Polynucleobacter sp.
TTGGACTTGTCAAAAAATAGAGGATCTGGGCTTTGATTTAGCAAAGGCAATACGAGTAGCAAAATCAGGAAGGCCTGGACCTACACATCTTAGTTTGCCATCTGATGTTCTAGAGTCAATTTCACCCCCAAATA
The DNA here is from genome assembly GCA_044377685.1 of Polynucleobacter sp. Taxonomy (GTDB): domain Bacteria; phylum Pseudomonadota; class Gammaproteobacteria; order Burkholderiales; family Burkholderiaceae; genus Polynucleobacter. Next base: position 135 of record JBILYO010000226.1, read on the forward strand.
TGCCATTTCCAAAAAGTGAAGACTTTATGGCGAATAGTAAAGAAGCGAAAACTTCAGACATTACAACGATCCTATCGGCATTGGCCGCAACTAAAAAACCACTCATTATTGTGGGTCCGATGATGCTCTCTAAGGCTGGCAAGAAGCAATTGGCGTCACTTGAAGCATCTTTAGGTATTCCAGTGATCGGCATGGAAAGTCCAAGAGGTATTGGTGACCCAAGTCTTGGCGCATTTTCGGAAGTCCTAGCTGAGTCTGACTGCATTCTCTTGCTTGGGAAAAAACTAGACTTTACTTTGAAGTTTGGTAACGCCCCTGGCATTCAACAAGAATGCAAGTTTCTACAAATAGATCCCGAAGAGGCTGAAATTGAAAGGGTAAAGAAAATGCTTGGCAATCGCTTACAAATGGCGTGTGTAGCCGATACCCCGAGTACTATTAAGGCCCTCCTTTCTGCAAATTCTGCAAAACACTCGAGTGCAGACACTTGGTTAAAAGAAGTGAGTGCAGCACTTACATATCGCCCAAGCTCATGGAGAGAATTACCTCCCAACGAGGGAAGATTGCATCCAGCAAAAGCCTTACTACCACTACAAGAAATACTAGATAGTCACCCTGATTCCGTCCTTGTTAGTGATGGCGGAGAAATTGGACAATGGGCTCAAGCTTGCTTACATGCCCCGAATCGAATTCTGAATGGGGTTGCTGGATCTATAGGTGCTGGTCTACCTTTTGCCATAGCCGCTAGAGTTGCTAAAAAAGATGTCCCCATCATTGCCATAATGGGTGATGGGACCTTTGGATTTCATAGTGCCGAAATCGACACAGCAGTACGCTATGGATTAGATTGCGTCCTTGTCGTGGGAAATGATGCTTGCTGGAATGCGGAATATCAGATTCAAATTAAAGACTACGGTAAAGACAGAGCGATTGGTTGCGAACTATTACCCTCAAGCTATGAAAAAGTTTGTCAAGCATTTGGCGGTCACGGTGAACTTGTCACCAATTCTGAAAACATGCTACCAGCAGTAAAGCGTGCCATTGCTAGCAAATTACCTTCATGCCTTAATGTCATGATCGAAGGGCTTACGGCACCTAATATTAAGAGAATGGTTTAAGTAAAACTTTTGCGGAGGCGGTTCTACCGTAGTGAAGATCGTCAAAAGCCTTAGCACCCTCCTCAAGAGACCTCTTCTCTACCCATGTCAAATCGCCAAAGGCATGGCGAGCAAGCAGATTCACGGTAGCCTGTAAATCGATCGTAGAGTAGGTATACGTACCTAAGAGGGTAATCTCAGCAAGGGTGAGTTTTCTCATATCAATCTCACTAGCCCAGTCTTGTAGGCCCACATGCATCATGACCCCACCCGGCCTAACAGCCGCCAATGCTGTATTACGGGTAACCACAGCACCGACACAATCCATCACAAATTCATATGAGTTCTCAGCTACTTTTTCTTCAACTGGATTAATTGTTTTACAAGCTGCATGCTTCTCTATTGCTTGTCTTCGCAAGGGATTAACTTCCGCAACTAGCACATCATCTACGCCATAATGCTTTAAGAGAAGTGCGGAGAGCATTCCAATAGCGCCACCACCTAATACCAAGACACGACACTCCTGAATTGGTCTATGTAAGGCGCGCATTGATAGATTGATAGCATGAACTGCTGTTGCAGCAGGCTCAGTCAATGCTGCTGCATCTAGACTTAAGCCTTCTGGTATTACGATCAGGGAACTGGCTGGAATGCTCATATATTCAGCAAAAGCTCCAGGTCTTGTCATTCCCACCATAGTGCGATTAGCACACAGATTATTTCTTCCTTGCAAACAATACTCACAATGTCCACAAGTAATTAGAGGGTTGCCAGTAACTCGTTGGCCTTGAGTAAATAGCGGAGAGCTAGTTTCTGCCACAGTGCCCGCAAACTCATGTCCTAAAACTAAGCCTGGTTTTCTCCGGGGATCATGACCATGAAACGCATGCATATCACTTCCGCAAATGCCGACTGATTCAATCTTTAGAACAACTTCATCTGGATCCAAAGAAGGATACGGGCGATCTAAAACTTGCATCTCATTTGGTTGTGTATAGACCAAGGCTTTCATGATTACTTTCCTTAAGAAGCTGTATAACCGCCATCAATCATGATGGCTTGACCAGTAATGTAAGCAGAGGCATCGCTAGCTAAAAATATAGCAAGTCCATTAAGGTCTTGTATCTCTCCATTGCGTCCAATCGCAGTTCTTTCTGCGTGCATTTTTACAAGAGCGGGGTTATTAAATACTGGCGCAGTAAGCGCAGTTGGAAAATACCCAGGCCCAATCGCATTACAGGTAATGCCAAACTTGGACCATTCTTGCGCGATTGCACGCGTTAACTGCAAAACTCCACCTTTAGCAGCACCATAGGGGGCACTATTGGCAAAAGCACGATAACTTTGGAGTGAGGCAATATTAATCACTCTTCCCCAATGCCGCTCTTTCATTTGTGGAGCCAGCGCTTGCGTCATGAAAAATGGCGCCGCTAATTGCAAATTCAATTGCTCTTGCCAGCTCTGAGGGGTAATTGCTTCAAATGGCTCTCGTAAATTAATTCCCGCAGCATTGACCAAGATATCTACTTTTCCTAATTTACTTAACACTTGAGTAGATAACTCTGCTGATTGCTCTAGAACA
>JBILYO010000092.1:0-8489 GCA_044377685.1 Polynucleobacter sp.
TATCTTGTTTTCGGGGTTGGACGATATTGGGGTATTTTTTGATAAGGGCATCAACGATTTCTTTAGTCTCATCTACAGATAAAGTGGTCTGTGTAACAAAGGCAATCCTTTCATTGTCCGGAAAAGACAGTTTTTGGATGTCCTCTAGTTTTTCCACCAGAAAAATACCTTCTTTAACTTGCCCCATCGTCCCCTCAACCTCGGGATGGCCTGGGTGTCCAATCATTAACACCGTGAATCCATCTTTACACATTTTGACAACTTCTAGATGCACCTTCGTTACCAAAGGACAGGTGGCGTCATATACCTGCAAACCCCGCTCTTGCGCATCCTTACGAACCTCTTGGGATACACCATGGGCGCTAAAGACTACGATCCCTCCTTTAGGAACCTCATTTAAGTCTTCAACAAAGATTGCCCCTTTTTCACGCAAATCATTTACGACGAATGCGTTATGCACAATCTCATGACGTACATAAATGGGCGTACCGAATCGGCTCAGTGCTTCTTCCACGATATTGATAGCGCGATCAACCCCCGCGCAAAAACCACGCGGTTGTGCCATCAAAATTTCAGAGTCATTAGAAATAGATTGATTTGTCATATCTTACAAAATAGCAATGATTTCAGCTTCAAATGTAACAGGTCTTCCTGCCAAAGGATGATTAAAGTCAAACCATGCTCCCTCTTCATTAATCGATTGCAAAACGCCAGCATATTGAGCGCCCCCGGGCGCATTAAATTCAATCACATCACCAGGATGAAATTCTACGTCGTCATCACGACCTTCTTTAAGTGCTTGCAAAGAAACCCATTGCACCAAATCTTCTTTACGTTCACCAAAACTTTCCTCAGGTGTTAGTACTGCACTTCTTTTTTCACTAACGCCAAGACCTAACAATACTTTTTCAAAGCAAGGAGCAAATTGTCCAGAACCCATCAAAACCGTCGCAGGACGATCAACAAAAGTATTGATAAAGTCATCCCCATTGGGCAAGGTCAGTCGATAGTTGAGAGTCAAATAGGAATTTGGCAAAACGGTCAGCTTAGTCATAGAGAGATTGTATCTAGACCTTTGAGTACTGGCCATTCCCCTATTACAGAATGGCCAAAACATGAACAGCCCAGAGAAAAGCTGCGTCTCTTTGGAGCTCAGTCTCTTACCGATGCAGAGCTTTTGGCGATCTTTTTGCGGGTTGGCGTAAGAGGTAAAAGTGCCGTATCTTTGGCAGAAGATCTTTTGCGCCAATTTGGGAATCTGCCACGGCTGATGACATGCAAACCCGATGAATTTATTCAAGTTCATGGCATGGGTTTGTCCAAATGGTCTCAGATTCAGGCGGCGTATGAACTGGTTAAGCGCAGTCTTGAAGAGCAATTAGCTCAAGATTCCATTTTTTCATCGCCTATTCTGGTCAAAGAGTTCCTTCAGGCCAAAATTGGTGCCCTTCCTCACGAGGTTTTCCTCTGTCTATACCTTGACTCCCGTCTGCACTTAATCGAGTGCCAAGAGCTCTTTAGGGGCTCGATTACCCAAACCGCTGTATACCCAAGGGAGATTCTCAAAGAGGCCCTCGCCAGAAATGCCAGCGCTCTGATCGTGGCCCATAACCACCCCAGCGGCAACCCCTTACCTAGCGAGGCGGATCAAGAGCTCACTAAGATTTTGATTAAAGCCCTGCAACTAGTTGAAATCCCCCTCTTAGATCACTGCATCGTCAGTGGTAGTGGTTTTTTCTCTTTTTCTGACTCTGGTCTTATGAAGATTGATTAGAAATGGTAGTAAACGCTAACTTATATAAGTTGTTAAGCCTCATTCATGCCCTTTATTTGGAATCTACTGCGACCATCCGCAAGCCAAAGTCATTTAAGGCTAGCCCAAAATAGGCTGAGACTGATACAATCTTCTCTTTTCGCAATTAATGGAGTTATGTCATGGCAAAAGTTTGCCAAGTCACTGGGAAAAAGCCGATGGTTGGCAACAATGTTTCCCATGCAAACAATAAAACGAAGCGTCGCTTTTTGCCTAATCTGCAAAACCGCCGTTTCTGGGTTGAATCTGAAAACCGTTGGATTAGCTTGCGCTTAACCAATGCTGGTTTGCGCGTTATCGACAAAAACGGCATCGATGCTGTCTTGTCTGATCTGCGTGCACGTGGCGAAATTTAAGGGGCGCACAAATGGCTAAAGGCGGTAGAGAAAAAATCAAGTTAGAGTCATCAGCTGGTACTGGTCACTTTTATACAACATCCAAAAACAAGCGTACTAAGCCTGAAAAAATGGAGCTGATGAAGTTTGATCCAACCATTCGCAAGCATGTTGCTTATAAAGAAACTAAGCTGAAGTAATGCATTGATTGCACTTCATGCAAATAAAAAACCCGCTACATCAGCGGGTTTTTTATTGGTCTCGATATTGCCAGAGACAAACTTCAATCGACTTATGCGTAACGACGCAGTCTTAAAGAAAACTCACGTAAGCTAGCTAAGCCACTATCCTCAGCACGCTGACACCAAGCATGCAACTGAGATACTAACTGCTCTCTCGTGGCGTTAGAACGACCCCAGATCGCTTGTAGTTCACGACGCATCTCGATCATTTTGCGCAGCTGCAAATTGCTTGAGATCAACTCTTCAAGCTTTAGCTTTTCTTCCTCACTTAAACGAGATTCATCCTTAGCCAACCAGGTACGAGCATCTTTAAGATGCACAGCTAGCACTTGCATATGCTGCACTTCATTAGTAAAGAAGCGACGCAAAGTCTTGCTATAACGAGCCATAATTTCATAGCGATTAGCAATGATCGCTTCTAGGGTATTGTGATCGGCAGGTCGTAAGTCACTCAGTTGTGGTTTCGGTGGGGTCTTTTTAACCGTTGCTAAACCAACTGAACTGAAGATCTGAATGTATAACCAACCAATATCAAATTCATACCATTTATTTGAAAGCTTGGCGCTCGTAGCAAAGGTGTGATGGTTGTTATGGAGTTCTTCACCACCAATCAAGATTCCCCACGGAACAATATTAGTTGAGGCATCCTCACAATCAAAATTACGATAACCCCAAAAATGACCAATGCCATTAATGACTCCAGCAGCTGTAATCGGAATCCACAACATCTGAACCGCCCAAACTGTTAAGCCAATACCGCCAAATAAAAACACATCAATGATGAGCATCAGCCCAACACCTTGCCAAGAAAACTTAGAGTAGATATTTCTCTCAAGCCAATCATTCGGAGTGCCATGACCAAACTTATCTAAGGTTTCTTGATTGGCTGCTTCTTGTTTATACAGTTCAGCGCCACGTGTTAGTACCGTTTTAATACCCATGACCTGGGGACTATGAGGATCATCAACCGTCTCACATTTAGCGTGATGCTTACGGTGAATAGAGGTCCACTCTTTTGTGACCATGCCTGTGGTGAGCCAAAGCCAGAAGCGGAAGAAATGAGAAACAATAGGATGAAGATCTAGGGCGCGATGCGCCTGACAGCGATGCAAAAAGATCGTAACAGCAGCAATCGTGATGTGCGTTAGCACTAAGGTAAAGATGGTAATTTGCCACCAAGACCAATCTAAATAGCCATTGGCAAGCCAGTGAAGCAACAAATCAAAACCTGAAGCTGTATTCAAAAGAAAATTCCTAAATAGGTCAAAACCCTATTTTAGTTCTTTAGCTGGCTTTTTAGTTTTGACTTGAGTCTCTTTCCCCTCACCTTTTTCAGGAGATTGACCCTTGGGTAAAGCTTTCTTTTGAAAAACGGCGCCAAAAAATCCATCGGTTCCATGGATGTGGGGCCATAACTGCCACCAAGGGTTATCTGCGCTACAACCTAAGGGCAACTGGTCCTTGGGAAATAAAGGCTTGAGAACTTCAGCTGCAGGCACCACCTCAAATTCTGGATGTTTTGCGAGAAAATTCTCTGCAACTCCTTGATTTTCCTGGGGTAATAGACTACAAGTCGCATAAACGAGTCGACCCCCCGGTTTTAATAAACGAGCGGCGGAAGCCAAAATATTGGTTTGCTTTTGATTGAGCTCCAATACTCCTGCGGGGGTCTGGCGCCATTTAAGATCAGGATTACGCCTTAAAGTGCCCATTCCAGAGCAAGGGGCATCCACCAAGACCCGATCGATCTTCCCAGCAAGCCGCTTGATCTTAGAGTCGTTCTCGCTATCAATCCACACTGGATGGACATTAGATAGGCCGCTGCGCGCCTGTCTAGGCTTTAAATTGGCTAGGCGACGCTCTGATGTATCTAAAGCATATAAACGCCCTGTAGAGCGCATTAAGGCACCTATCGCTAAAGTCTTGCCGCCAGCACCCGCACAAAAGTCGACGACCATCTCGCCACGTTTCGGGGCTAACAAATATGCTAAAAGTTGACTGCCCTCATCTTGCACCTCAAACATTCCCGCTTTAAAGGCGGCGGTGTTTTGCAAGGCTGGCTTACCCATAATGCGAACACCATCAGGCGCATAGGGTGTTGGTATCGCTTTATAGCGACCACCCAAGGCATTCATCTGCGCGAGTAATTCTTCGCGATTGGTTTTCATGGTGTTGGCGCGCAAATCCAATAGTGCTGAATGCATTAAAGATTTCGCCAACGCTTCACGAGTATCTTCTCCGGGATATTTTCCAAATGCATCCCATAACCACTCAGGCAAATTATTACGTACCAATGGATTTAAAGCGGCAGGATCTACTTTAGAAAAACGTTGTAACCACTCATACTCACCTGGCTTAAGAACATGCGCTAAATCCGCAATCGCGCTCTCAGCACGATTTGCTGAACCCAATCCACCTTCCGAGAGTGCAGATAGCAAACCTAATAGGGCCAAGCGTCTGGCCTGGGAACCTTCGCCACTCGAAGCAAATTGGGAGAACTCATTCTTACGTCGCAGAATGGCAAATGCACTCTCTGCAATCAAGGCACGATCGCGATTACCCAACTGCGGTTCGGCACGGAAATATCGACTCACTACACGATCTGCGGGTTGCTCAAAGGTCAGCAACTCAGGCAATAAACGTTCTAGATGAATTGCGTGTTGAGGTAGGGCTTTTGCATTTGAAAAATTCTTTTGTCCTTCGGGAGCAATTAAATTACCGCTTGCATTCCGTCTCTCGGGTCGACGTAAGGGATCTTTTGATTTTGCTGCATAACTTTTATGAGGGGCTAATCTTGAACCACTGGCAGACTTTCTGGAAGGTCGCTCTGTACTCATAATTTAAAAAATTGCGACTCAGGGGGTTGTAGCTTCACTTGATTACCTTCTATTCGCAATCGTCCATCGAGGAACCATTTTACGGCCCGCGGGTAAATCTGATGTTCAGCTGCTAAAACACGGGCTGCTAAGGTATCTACATCATCACCTGCCAGCACCGGAACAGAGGCTTGGCAAATAATCGGGCCTTCATCAACATCCTCAGTAACAAAGTGCACGGTCGCGCCATGCTCCTTTGCACCAGCCTTTAAAGCGCGCTCATGGGTACGCAAACCAGGGAATGCTGGCAGTAATGCAGGATGGATATTGATGAGGCGACCCTCAAAATGGCGAATAAAGCCTGGCGTTAGGATTCTCATGAAGCCAGCCAAAACCACTAAATCTGCCCCTAATTCATCAATTTGCTGAATTAGGGCTGCATCAAAGGATTCTCGGGTCGCATGCTCTTGGTGCTCTATAGTGAACGCTGGAATGCCCTGCAAGCGAGCAAAATCAAGGCCCTTAGCCGCAGAATGGTTTGCAATAACCCCAGCAAACTGGACGGGCCAATGCTCTTTTTGAGCAGTTTTGACGATGGCCTCGAAATTAGATCCGCGGCCTGAGATTAAGGTGACGATTGAAACCATGCCCACAATATAATTGATGGCTACCCTGAAAGCGATTTTGTGAACGTATTCCGAGGCCCCACCCAGTTTTCTGCAGGACCCGCTTGTGCCTTAACCATTGGAAACTTCGATGGCGTGCATAGGGGTCATTGCGCCCTGCTGAAGCAACTGGTCGATGGCGCTAAAGAAAGAGACCTAGTCAGTTGTGTCATGACCTTCGAGCCACACCCCAAAGAATTCTTTGCCCCTGAACAAGCACCACCCCGCATCATGAATTTGCGTGACAAACTAGCAGCACTCTCTTCGATTGGAATTGATCGGGTAGTAGTAGAACATTTCCAATCTGCTTTTGCCCGCCTCACGCCCGAAGAGTTTGTTTCAGAAATTATCGTCAAGCGTCTCAACGCCAAATGGATTTTGATAGGTGATGATTTTTGCTATGGCGCCAAACGCGCAGGAAATTTTGCGAGCCTTCAAGCAGCAGGCCAACAATATGGCTTTGAGGTCTCTAGTATCCAAACTATTCTAGAGAATGGTGAACGTATTTCTAGTTCAGCATTACGAACTGCTCTAGCAAATGGTGATATGAAGCTAGCGGAAAAATTATTAGGTAGGCCCTATGGTATTTCTGGACATGTCATTCATGGCCAACAATTGGGCCGACAATTGGGCTTTCCTACTTTGAACTTAGCAGTAGCCAGTCACCTGCATCATCGCAAGCCAGCAACGACTGGTATTTTTACAGCGCAAGTCTTGGGGCTTGATGAAAAGCCTTTACCTGCAGTAGCCAGTCTTGGCGTTAGACCAACGGTCGAAGACCAAGGTCGCGTGTTACTCGAAACCCATATATTTGATTACCAGCAAGATGTCTATGGAAAAATTATTACTGTAGAGCTATTAGAAAAAATTCGGGATGAGGCAAAGTATGAAGACCTCGATACCCTTACTAAAGCGATTGCATCTGATGCAGCGCATGCCAGAAATTATTTCCAGAAAAAAACTTATGTCTGAAAAAGAAAACTCTTATCCCGTCAATCTATTAGATACCTCATTTCCAATGCGGGGTGATCTAGCCAAGCGCGAACCGCAATGGGTTGCCCAATGGCAAAAAAATAAGCTCTACGAAAAAATTCGTGCGGCACATGCAAATCAACCCAAGTTTATTTTGCATGATGGCCCTCCTTATGCCAACGGCGATATTCATATTGGTCATGCAGTTAACAAGATTCTCAAAGACATGATTGTGAAGTCACGCTGGTTAATGGGATTTGATGCAGTCTTTGTGCCAGGCTGGGACTGTCATGGCATGCCAATTGAAATCCAAATAGAAAAAGAATTTGGTAAGAATTTACCCACTGCAGAAGTACAAGCAAAAGCACGCGCATATGCTTTAGTTCAAGTTGAAAAGCAAAAAAAAGATTTTGAGCGCTTAGGTGTTTTAGGAGATTGGAATAATCCTTACCTGACCATGAGCTACCGTAATGAAGCTGATGAAATTCGTGCGCTCAGTAAGATCTGGGAGAAGGGTTATGTCTTCCGTGGATTAAAACCTGTGAACTGGTGTTTTGATTGTGGCTCTGCATTGGCTGAGGCCGAAGTGGAATACCAAGACAAAACTGATCCAACTGTGGATGTGGGTTTTGCATTTGATGATGCGCAGCGCCCAGCCCTAGCAAAAGCATTTGGCCTGCCTGAGCTGCCAAATAAACCTGGTCAGATTGTGATCTGGACCACCACCCCTTGGACTATTCCAGCTAACCAGGCATTGAACGTTCACCCCGAGCTCACATACGCACTGGTGGATGTGGGTGATAAATTACTCATCTTGGCAAAAGATCGGGTAGAAACTTGCTTACAAGACTATGGCCTAGAAGGCAAAGTCATTGCTACTTGCCTAGGCGCACAACTCGCTAATATTTCTTTCTGGCATCCACTTGCGCCATTGCATGATGGGTATAAACGTCTGTCACCAATTTATCCTGCTGAGTATGTCACCTTAGATACTGGTACCGGAGTTGTTCACTCAGCACCTGCCTATGGAGAAGAAGACTTCAAGTCCTGCAAAGCTAACCAACTAGATGACAAAGACATTCTGAATCCTGTGATGGGTAACGGGGTGTATGCCTCCTGGCTTCCGCTCTTTGCAAACGAGTTCATTTGGAAAGCAAATCCTAAAATTGTCGAAGCAATGCGCGAGGCTGGCAGTTTGTTGCAAGACAAAACCTATACCCACTCGTATATGCATTGCTGGCGCCATAAGTCGCCCATCATTTACCGCGCAACCTCACAGTGGTTTGCGAGCATGGATAAGAAACCTTTAGACGGTAACCCAACACTGCGTGAAACAGCAATAAAGGGTATCGAGAACACAGAGTTTTTCCCAGCTTGGGGGAAGCAACGCCTCAACAGTATGATTGCCAATCGCCCTGACTGGACCTTGTCACGCCAACGCCAATGGGGTGTGCCAATGGCCTTCTTTGTTCATAAAGAAAGTGGAGAGCCACATCCACGTACTGCCCAACTCCTAGAAGAAGTCGCTAAACGAGTTGAAAAAGGAGGTATCGAGGCCTGGCAGAAATTAGAGGTGGCTGAGTTATTAGGTGATGAAGCATCTCAGTATGAAAAAAACCGTGACACCTTGGACGTTTGGTTTGATT
>JBILYO010000227.1:0-2790 GCA_044377685.1 Polynucleobacter sp.
TTACCGTAGATTGTTGATGCCATGATTGACTCAAGTCTTGAAGCGTGGAGATCAATGCTCGGTCTTTGCCTGGCAGGTAGTTCTCTAGACTCGCTTTAGGCGTATGACTAATATCTAGAGCAAATTGTTTAGGAAGCGGAGTTTTATTCATTACAACAAAGATCTATTTTTGATACCAAGAGCTTTTGGTGTAAAGAGACCATGCATATTGAACTAAGACCATACTAACGGCGCTAATTGGGAGTGCTAGCAGTACTCCAAAAAATCCAAATAATTTTCCAAAAAATAACAAGGCAAATAGGACACCCACTGGATGTAAGCCAATTCGCTCACCCACTAAGCGAGGCGTTAAGAAAAAGCCTTCTATAAATTGACCCAATCCAAAAAGCGCTAGTACGCCAATAATCTCCGGCCCCGGACCAAATTGAAGAAGCGCAGATAGAGTTGCCAGCGACAGACCAATCGTAATGCCGACATATGGAATGATGATCATCAGGGCGGTAAACACACCCAGTGCAGCAGCTCCTTTGATGCCAATCAAACTAAGGCCTGCACTATAGAAAATAGCCATGATCGAAATCACAATCAACATGCCACGCAAGTATTGGGATAGCAAACCATCAGTATGCATTGCAAGGTGGTGCACAGTTTCTTGCGCCCGCGCAGGAACTGCTTTTTTAATCAATGCAAAAAAATGATCCCAGTCAATGAGTAAATAAAACATGACAAAAATAATCAGCACCGCATTAACAAAGCCTGCGATAACTGAGCTTCCTGACACCAGGACTGTACTAATGGTAGTGTTTATGAGAGTGTCGGCATTCTCATTAATATGGGTGGTAATTTTTTGAGTGACTTCTGCTTTAAGAGTGCTCCAATCAATATTCATGTGGAGCTCTTCGAGTTTTGGACTCAGCCAAGACTGGGTATTGGCTATCCACTCAGGAAGTTGAGCTTTAATCAGGGGAATTTCATATTTCAGGAGGCCTATTAAGAGGCTGAATACGAAAATAATCAGTCCGAGGCCAAGCAGCATGGAGATCAGAGCCGCTAGCGAACGGGGGATGCGATGCGTCTCAAGCCATAGGCAAACAGGGCGTAAGGTATACGCCAGAATGAATGCAGCTAGAAAAGGGGTAAAAATTTCAGCCATTGTTTGTAATCCTCTAGAATTCAATGATTCTACTGACCCAGTAGTATTTTTTACTAAAATTCCGACTCAAATATGACTTCTTCCAGTAATTCCTCATCAAAAGGCCTTTCCTACCGTGACGCTGGTGTCGATATTGACGCGGGGGACGCTCTAGTCGACCGCATTAAGCCATTGGCCAAGAAAACCATGCGGGAAGGTGTTTTAGCTGGAATTGGTGGTTTTGGAGCACTTTTTGAGCTTCCTAAACACTACAAAGAACCTGTCTTGGTTTCAGGAACTGACGGTGTAGGAACCAAACTGCGTTTGGCTTTCGAATGGAATCGGCATGACACGATCGGTCAAGACCTGGTGGCGATGAGTGTGAACGATATTTTGGTCCAAGGTGCTGAGCCACTCTTTTTCTTAGATTATTTTGCATGCGGTAAATTGACTGTTGATACAGCTGCAACAGTGGTGGGCGGAATTGCTAAAGGTTGCGAGTTATCAGGCTGCGCACTCATTGGTGGTGAAACTGCAGAAATGCCTGGTATGTATCCACCAGGCGAATATGATCTTGCTGGATTTGCTGTAGGTGCGGTTGAGAAATCAAAAATTATTACTGGTGCTCGTATTGTTTCAGGCGATACCATCTTGGCAATTGGATCAAGTGGCGCACACTCCAATGGTTACTCATTGGTGAGAAAAATTATTGAGCGTGCTGGCGCAAAACCCAGTGATGACTTGGGTGGCCAGCCATTAGGTGATGTAGTGATGGCGCCTACCGAAATTTATGTGAAGCCACTTTTAAAACTCATTGCAGAAATTGACGTCAAAGGAATGGCCCATATTACTGGTGGTGGCTTAGTAGATAACGTACCACGTGTTCTCCCAGAAAATACTCAAGCCGTCTTACACCGTGATAGCTGGCAAATGCCTGAACTTTTCCGTTGGCTGCAAATGAAGGGTGGCGTAGCGGATGCTGAAATGGTGCGCGTATTTAACTGCGGCATTGGTATGGTGGTGATAGTGTCACCAGATCAAGCAGACGCAGCAATTCAATCATTGACTGCTCAGGGCTTAAAAGCCTGGACTGTAGGAGAGGTAGTAGAGCGTCCTCAAGATGCTCCGCAAACCATCGTTATTTAATGAGATTGTAAATTTGCTTTACAGTAATCTAGAGCGGCCCCAAGCCCATCTGGATGAAACGGGTCGAAGGTTTTTCTGCCGGTGATTGCTCTTAGCCAAGTGAGTTGACGTTTTCCGAGCTGACGAGTAGCGGCTAATGCTTTGTAACGCATTTGGGCTAAATCAATTTGTCCATCGAGGTATTCCCAAACTTGGCGATAGCCTACCGAACGAATCGCTGGGAGGTCGGCATGCAAAGCAATATTGTGTTTCAGTTTTTCTACTTCCTCTATCAGGCCGCCACTCAACATTTCATCAAAACGTTTTTCTAGATTGAGATGCAGTCTTGCCCGGTCACTGGGTTCGAGAGAAACCAACTTAATCCAGGACGGAATGATTGAGCCCTCTCGACCATCATCGCTCGGCGCTTGCGCAAGCAATACTGACATTGGTTTGCCAGTGATTTCAAATACCTCAAGGGCACGCTGTATACGTTGTGAGTCATTTGGTTTTAAGCGTGCTGCTGTTACAGC
>JBILYO010000093.1:0-8409 GCA_044377685.1 Polynucleobacter sp.
GAGCGGTTTATACGGTTTTATTGAAGGCAACTACATGGGCTATAGCGCTCCTAGTTATAGTACTAACACAACAACTCGTGCCAGCGACACGCTTCATGGTGTTAGCTCTACTGGCACAAGAACTCTAACTCATAATTTTGCTAGCCTAAATACCTTTCAAGCATTAGTTGGAGTAGGTTATGCGTTTTAGGGTAATCTATAAAGTTGTTTCAAGCTGTTGAAGCCACTCTTCGGAGTGGTTTTTTATTGGCTCCATTAACAGAGTCTTACGTAATAGAGAAGTAGGGGGGTAGGCATTGAGAAACGCAGATCTGCTTGACCCACCGTACCCCCACCAGCCCTTTTGCAGTTTGGTTCCATACATCAGAACTGCATACTAATATACTCTTACAAGCCCATCAGAAAGAAAGGCATGACCCCCATGATCAGAAAACTTGCTATTTCCCTTGCTCTTCTTACTTGTTCTTTAAGTGCGTTTGCACAAAATGCTAAAGACCCAGTGAGTTGGTTATTTTTAGTGAATGCTAAAAGTGTTGCTATTGAAGGAAATAAACTGATTCTGAGTAATGTTAAGCCGAATGTAGTGGCATTAAGTGATCGCCCATTTCGTAAGGCTGAATATATTTCTGCCACTACGCTCAGTAATCTTTGGAAAGACTCTAGAAGTCCTGAAAGCTTTAAAAAAGATCCTCCTAATGCAGTCGTAGTGGCGAGTAATGCTGATGGGACCTCGTCAAAAGATATGGTGGTGGAGTTAACAGGCGCTCAATATGCCAATAACAAACTTACTTTTACCTTTAAAACCATTAGGGGTGAACTAGATGGTGTAACAAATGAACCTAGTCTATTCATAGACAGTGGCGGCTTGATGCAGCTTGTTAAATCCCCACCCTAATATCCACCATGATGCCTAACTTAACATCTACGACATTGATTTGTCATATTGCTAAAAATGTAAGTTTCACATAGTATCAAGCCACTTTTTACAATAGCTTTTCTTTTACTTAATTAGTACCGCTGGTGAGCTTGGAATACTGCTCGGTGACTTAGCTAAGGTTTGGAGCTGAGCAAGTATATTGATCACTAGAGTGGAATAACCATTATTTTCTTGAGGAATCGAGTAAATAACATCATCAACGGTATCCATGCTTGCAAAAGTTTTACCGCTTACGTTTCGGTTAACTAAAAGTAATGCAAAACGATTACTCTCATTCAGTTTTTTCACAAAGGTACCATCACTCGCAGGCAATGTGACAAGATACGGTGGATTAGCTAATTGTGCATGCACCACTTGACCAAGATAGTCATAAATATTCTTTGTGGAGCGTAAGGAGAATTCTAGCCTTGGTTCTTTTGTCCTGTTTTGCGTTGCCGCTTGAATAACACTAGATTCCTTGCAAAATATACTGGAGCCATAGTTCTGTTTGATGAAATTCTCAAACTCATTTTTGTCAATACAAAGCTTATAAACTGGTTGAAGTTTGATAATTTGATATCTAGCTTCTGGACTAGAGGCAACTTGCTTTAATTGCATACCATTTTGGGCTAGCAGTTGCTTTGGGTTGGCGCCATAATTTTTTTCTAATTCTTTTTGAGTCATAGGTGCACCCTCATCTATGGTATCAAATGTATTTTGAATAGTAATGCCATAAGAAATCAAATGATAGAGTTCTTTTTGAAATTCTGGATGCTCAGCACGCAGTGGATTATTGAGAAGTTTTTTTTGCTTTCCATCTGGCGAGGTAATGACAATTTCATCCAAAATTAAACTTAGGATGAGCTCCTTGGGAATGTGATTATGGAGAAAGTACTTAGTTGACTGTAGCTCTATTGGCGATAAGAATGATTTCCAAAATAAAGAGTTATCTAAGGAGGATTGACTAAAGTTAAATGAATTGCCTGCTTGCATACTAAGGGAGGGAGCAACTGAACCTAAGATACCCGCTAAGTTCTGCGGAACATACATAGCGCCCATACCAATAAAGTTAGCATTCAGAGAGGGCGTTGTTGTGATACTTCCTGTGCCTGTGATGTTGGGCATATCAAGAAAACTTAAAGGGCGGTCAAGCGAAGAGCGTACGATATTGGTAAATATCATGTCGATTTGATACTGCTCTAAAATATTGGCATACTTCTTAGACATTGCTGCGAAATCAGGCGTTATAGGTGTGGTACAGCCACCCAAGGTCAAAACAGCTAATAGCCCTGCCAATAGAAGCTTTTTAATAGGGTTTTTGAAAGCCATTTAAATCCTTTTTTTGGCATCTTAGCAGATTCATTGACATTCATATTTTATGGTAGTTTGTTGTTTATTCGGCAATAGCTTTATAGCCTAGTCAATGGCCAAAATTTAGGCAAGTTACTAAATCGACCAGTTTGCTATATTTTTGCATTCCCAAGGCTTGAAATGACTGTTATAGGAAAAAGAAACTACTGGTACTACTAATTACAGTAGCCTCATCAATGATGCCTAACTTGGCATCTGCAGTTGCGATTGATTGGTCGGATATTTTGAGCTCGTGTAGTATCTTTCAAGACGTCTTTTAATTAACAATATGCAGATTAATTTAATACCATGAATTTCTTTCGCTACCACTGGTTTGATTTGGGCTTCCTATTTGCGATTGCTCTTGCGATTGCTTTGTATGTGACTCAACCTTCGGGTATGGACTTGCTGTTATGGCTTAGTCTCGGATCGCTTTTTTTGCATCAGTTCGAGGAGTGGCGCTTCCCGGGCTACTTTCCGGGAATGGCAAATACGGTAATGTTTAAAAGTGACATGCCTGACCGCTTCCCTTTAAATGCAAATAGTGGAATGCTAATCAATGTAGTTCTAGGCTGGGGTGGTTATATATTGGCAGCCTTACTATGGAGGCAGGCTATATGGTTGGTAATCGCCACTATGATGGTCTCTTTAGGTAATATCTTTGCTCACACTATCATCTTTAACATCAAAGGCAAGACCATCTATAACCCGGGGCTTATTACCTCATGGGTGTTCTTTGTGCCAATGGTGTATCTCATTTTTGGTATGGTAATTTCTGAGAGGATGGCTAGTCCATCAGATTGGGTTATTGGTATTGGGCTAGGTATTGCGCTCAATTACTTTGGAGTTTATAAGATGATTATTTGGCTTGCAGATAAAAATACACCCTATATTTTTCCGAAGCGGTTTCTTATCCCGCATAAATAAAAAGACTCAATTTGGCTTTCTTGTAGTAGGGCGCCCGATTAAGATGGCTTCTAAATCTTCGGTAGCCAGCCATGAAAAGAACGTATCTCACCAGAGAGCAAATCTAAGAACGGTTCAAAGCTATATTTCATGTAGCAATGCCTGTAGAGGGGTATGGCTATCAGATGCCTATTCAGCACTTGCTACATAAGCCCCCCTTTTTTTATCAGACATTAATCTAAATCGATCAGCTTTCTAGGTATTTTCACCCATTTTTACTACTATACTTGTGAACTTCACAACTACTGTAGTATAGTAAAGTTAATGAAGCGACAAGTACCAAAAACACAAATAGCCCTTGAATACATCGGGAAGGGGATGACTGCTGCCCAAGCAGCTCGAAAACTGGAGATCTCTGAATCTGGTGTGTATGCGGCATTAAGAAAAACCAAGGCTAAAGATCTTGGTTGTTGTCCAACATGTGGATATAAATTAAGGAAATAAGATGAAAAAAACTTTATTGGCCATTGCTTGTATTTCTGTAGCGGCATTGGCTTATGCCAATAACGTATCTGACTCCGCAGAGCTCGTTACTCAGCAATGTAAGATCTCAGCTGAAGCAGTGGGGACCTTGAAGCACTTACGATATGGCAATACCGCCATTCGAAAAGATGTTGGAATGTTGATTCATCAGAGTCTTAAAACAGCCGAAAACAGAGAGATTGCAAATAAGACCCTAAACCTGATGGTCGATGACAAGCTAAGTGATGTCCGAAGTCTAGAGGGTAAGTATTGTTCTTGAGCTTGATAAGTTCCGATGGTCGAATTAGTCATTCGGTTTGTATCATTTAAACTCTAGTAGCAGTAATTGACAATGCTATATCAGTGATTCCTATTGAAAGAGTAAATGAGTAGTGATTATTTAAAAACAGTAGCGTATGTAACAGTATGAAGTTACTGATTTCTCTGTATTTCTTTATATTAGCCATTATTCAGGCTGGACTACTGCTTGGTGTTTTCTTTTACTATCGCGCAAAACTGACTGTACTTCCTGGGCAATTCTGGATTCCCTCTTTATTTTTTAGTGTATTAGCACTGTTCACCTTTGGCATCGGCATCCTCTGGGTTGAGGATGTGATGAATCCCCAATTTAACTTTACCGTCTCCAATACCCTTTTTTATATCGCTGCAGCTTTACAGGCCTTATTCTTTTCATCTCTTAATAGGGTAGTTTCCAAAAAAGAATTTATTGCTTTTGGTATTTCGGCGCTCATATTTTTTGGTACTTTTGAAGCCATGAGGGTAGCTGGAACTTATGAGAGTCGAACGATATTTCTAGCGTCAATCATGTCACTCCTTTTTCTGTGGCAAATTATTCAGCTAAAAATAAAGAGAAAACGCAATCCATCCATTGCGCTTCGTCTATTACAGTATTTAAGTTTTATTGAGATGGCGCTGAATCTTTATCGCATCTTCTTTTTGTTTTCATCTTCAACAGTCATTAGCATGGTTTCTGAAATTCCTCAGATATTGATCTTAATCACTGTAGGAATTTTATTAATTAATACCCTGTCATATATTTTTACTGTTGCATATTGGGCTGAACGTATTTCAATCGATAACTATCAAAAGAGGGTTGAAAATACGGAAATTAAATCTCTTTTGGATGAGCGGGAACTATTAATAGCATCTTTGCTAAAAGCGAATAAAACATCAGTTACTGGCGCATTATCTGCCTCCATTGCGCATGAGTTAAATCAACCTCTAGCTGCTACTAGTTTAAATATTCAGTATTTGCAGAAGAAATTAGCTGATGGTGATTTAAGCACCGCAACGCAAGTAGAAATTTTAAATACCTTGATGGTTGACAATCAGCGATCTGCAAGCATTATTCGCTCTTTGAGAGGAATTTTTTCAGATAAGAAGGTTGATGTAGAAAGATTTATCTTCCCCAATCTGATGGAATCCATCGTTAGCATCCTTAAGCCTGAACTTACGGCCCAAAATATTCAACTGAAACTCAGTTTAGATCCTGAATTGAGAATTCAAGGGAATCGTGACGAGTTGCAGCAGGTCATGTTGAATTTGGTCGGCAATGCGATTCAGGCGCTAAACACCAATAATCAATCTCCAAAGATTATCTCCATTAAAGGGCGATACATTTCTGAGGGTACCGAAATCTCTGTCACTGATAATGGAATGGGCGTGCCCATATCATCTCAAGAGCATCTTTTTGACTTGCTTACTGGGAGTAAATCAAAGGGGATGGGTTTAGGGCTTTGGCTTTGTAAACATATTATTACGGGTCATGGTGGTAAGATTTTCTATCAGGATGCAGAAAATGGTGGAGCGCAATTTGTGATGCGGCTCCCCTTAAAATCTCCTCTTTAGCCAAGCTCTTTAAGGGGTAAAAGCTCCGCCAGCCTCAAGGGCATCAATAGCTTCAGCGCTCATCCCTAGCTCTGCCAATATTTCACTATTATGTTCACCCAACAAAGGAGGGTGTCTGCGCACCTGTTGAGGGGTGCCATTCATTTTTACAGCAAATCCAATATTGGGTACTTTGCCTTCAATGGGGTGATCGATCTCCATCCGCATATTGCGATGTTGCCCATGATCACTATCAAATGCTTGGGGGTAAGTGTTAATCGGCCCTGCAGGAATGCCAGCAGCTAACAAAAGATCTACCCATGCTTCACTGGTTTTTTGAATAAACGTTTTTTCTAATTCAACAGCTAACTCTAGGCGATTGGCTAGGCGCAATGGATTTGTTATAAAACGCGCATCCTCAAATAACTCTGGACGATTAATTTTTTCGCACAGTAGCTTCCATAGCTTTTGATTGGTTGCCCCCATCACAAAATAGCCGTCAGCAGCTTTCATTGCTTGATAGGGT
The DNA here is from genome assembly GCA_044377685.1 of Polynucleobacter sp. Taxonomy (GTDB): domain Bacteria; phylum Pseudomonadota; class Gammaproteobacteria; order Burkholderiales; family Burkholderiaceae; genus Polynucleobacter. The sequence goes on from JBILYO010000093.1 coordinate 6,069, forward strand.
GCACTCATATGATTTGCAGTACCAAGCTTATAGGGTTCAACTCCTGTACCCCAGTATTGAGCGGTATCCCAAATTGAAAACGCCAATGCAGAGTCAAATAAGGAGGCGTCGATGAATTGACCTTCGCCGGATTTGGTTTTACCGATATAAGCAGATAAGATGCCGTATACCGCAAATAGAGCGCAACCAATATCAGCCACTGGAACCCCTGCTTTTACAGGGGGGCCATCAGGGTAGCCAGTTACACTCATGATGCCTGACATCGCTTGTGCCATTAAATCGAAGCCTGGACGATCTGCCCATGGTCCAGTTTGACCAAAGCCGGAGATGCTGGCATATACCAAGCCGGGATTAATCACTTGAAGAGTAGGGTAGTCAATACCCAGTTTTTTCATCACGCCAGGTCGATAGTTCTCAACCAAAATATCCGCAGTCTTGACTAATTCAAAGAACACTTTTTTACCAGCGTCGGTTTTTAAGTTCAAGGTAATACTGCGTTTATTGCGGTTCATATTCAGAAAGCCCATGCTATCTGAACCTTTCATCTTGAAACCCATCGCCCCTCGGGTTTGATCTCCTGTACCAGGAGGTTCTACCTTAATGACATCTGCTCCTAGATCGGCTAGGAGCATGCAGCAATATGGCCCAGCCATGACCTGACTTACATCCAAAACCCTCACTCCAGCAAGAGGTAATGGTGGTTTTATCTGATTTATAGGTGTTTTCGTCATTGTCTCAATGGTTTATCTACGTTTAGAATGATCTTCTAATAGTATCAAACACCATGAAAACAAAATTGGAGACCCTATCTTGCTGATTGCGCCAAAGTCCACTGTTCGTATTCTTCTAGCGCTGATGATCGGCGCTTTCCCTTTACTCTCATTTGCACAGACAAACTATCCTACTAAGTCTATTCGTTTAATTGTTGGTTTTGCTCCTGGTGGTGGAACTGATATTGTGGCGCGTGCAATCGCCCCTAAAATGAGTGAGATTTTGGGACAAACGATTGTGATTGAGAATAGGTCAGGCGCCGCAGGAACCATCGGTGCTGATTTAGTCGCTAAATCAAACCCTGATGGATATACCCTTTTAATGGGGCACTCTAATTCCAATGCCATATCTCCATTTGTCCTGACAAATGTTCCTTATAACCCAGCTACCGATTTTACTCCCATTACTTATTTGGGATACGTGCCTAATGTGTTGGTTGTGAAATCCTCATTGCCAGTGAACACCGTAGCGCAATTGATTTCCTTGGCTAAATCCAATCCAGGACAAATGACATACGGTTCATCTGGTATTGGTAGTACGCAACATTTAGCAGGTGCGCTATTTTCAAAGATTGCTGGTATTACGATGAATCACGTTCCCTATAAAGGAAGCGGGCAAGCGATTATTGATTTACTCGGCGGTCAAATTACGATGAACTTTGATACTTTGCCACCAAATTTGCAGCAAATTAGGCAAGGCAATTTAAAGGCTTTAGCGATCTCTACGCCAAAACGTTTAAGCCTACTGCCAAATGTACCGACATTTAATGAAGTAGGTATTGTCGGTTTTGATGTTACCAACTGGTACTCTGTAATGGGGCCAAAGAACATGGATCCTGCAGTAGTCAATAAAATTGACCAAGCAGTTAAAGGCGCTATGAATGATCCTGAGATTAAGAAAACCCTTGATTCACAAGGACTACAGCCAGAGGGGCCTACAAGTCCTGCTGCATTTAGTCTCTTTTTGGCAGGTGAGCTTACTAAATATCAACGCTTGGTCAAAAGTTTAAATATCAAGCCTGAGTGAGCCATCATTCATGAGCTCTCAAGAGCATCAGGACAAGCTTGCGCAAGTAGTATTGGAAGTGCGCGGCAATATTGCCTATATTCACTTTGATCATGTAGCGGCCCGCAATGCTATGACGGTGGGCATGTATCAGAGTCTTCAGACCCTGTGCATGGATATTGCGAAGAAACCAGAAATTCGGGTCCTGGTTTTGCGCGGAGCTGGGGGAAAGTCTTTTGTAGCTGGTAGCGATATTGCTCAGTTCGCAGATTTTCAAAGTGGACAAGACGGCATTCATTACGAAGAGAGAATTGATCAATACTTGACTCCTTTAGCGATGCTTCCTATTCCAACCATTGCAGTAATTGAGGGTATGGCTGTCGGTGGTGGTTTGGCGATCGCTACCTGCTGTGACTTTCGCATTGCTACCCCTGATACACGCTTTGGAGTTCCGATTGCTAAAACACTCGGAAATTGTTTATCGGCTAGTAATCTAGCGTGGTTAGTCAGTCATTTAGGTGTTCCGATTGTCAAGCGCATGCTGTTATTGGCAGAAATGATTTCT
>JBILYO010000094.1:0-8383 GCA_044377685.1 Polynucleobacter sp.
CGTAAGATTTGATCTGGGCTATAGCAGCATCTTTTTCCCCAAAACCATTCACCATAATATTGGCGCCTTGCTTAGCCAACGCCACTGCCATTCCTAAACCAATACCGCTGGTTGAGCCAGTCACCAGCGCTGTTTTACCTTTTAATGTGGACATATCTTTCAATACCGTATCAAATTAATCAAAGTCTCGCCCACAAGGGGCATAAGTACCTGATGTTACAGGATCTGCATACCCCATTGGAGTGGGGTATGCACCCAGACTCTAAGGAACAGACTGATGCTTAGATCTTTTTAAGCGCCCGTAAAATCTTTTCAGATGTAATGGGTTGATCAAAAACCGAAACATTAAAAGGCGCCAAGGCATCATTGATCGCGTTTTGGACGGCCCCGGGGGCACCTGCTGTCCCAGCTTCACCAGCCCCTTTTGCACCAAGCTTAGATGACTGAGTAGGTGTTTCTACGTGAGCTACTTCGATATCAGGCATTTCATTTGCCATGGGTACAAGATAGTCAGCCATGCTGCCATTTCTAAGCAGACCGCTCTCGTCATAGAGACACTCTTCAAATAACACGCCACCGATACCCTGAACAATTGCTCCACGCACCTGCTCATCCACCAACATCGGATTCAGAACGCGTCCGCAATCTTCAACAGCCCAATGCTTGAGTAATTTTACAAATCCAGTTTCAGGATCGATTTCAACATATGAGGCTTGAACGCCATTAGTAAAGATAAAGGGATACTCTTTTTGAGTGTAATGCCGCGTTACCATGAGGTCAGCTGAAAATCCAGCAGGCAAAGTATCGGTTCGGAAATAACCGATGCGACCTATCTCACCAAATGGCAATAGTTGTTCACCCGTTGTCTTATCCAAGACATGTCCTCGACGAATCGATAATTCAGTAGTAGGTCGATTTAAAATGACGCCTGCTAGTTTCAGAATATTTTCTTGTAAAGCTTGGCAAGCTAGCAACACAGCTTCGCCACCAACACCAGCGCCACGAGAGGCCCAAGTGCCGCCGCCATAAGGCGTAACATCAGTATCACCAGTAACGATGCGAACCTGATTAATCGAAACACCTACTGCATCTGCGGCAATTTGGGCATAAATACCCTCTGTACCCTGCCCCTGCTCACCAACACCGATCAATACTGATACCACACCACTTGGATCCAAGCGAACAGTTGCGCCATCCTGTGATGCAATCCGTGCGCCACCTACACCATAGAACGCAGGGCTTGGATTGGTTAACTCAATGAGTGTGGCAAAGCCAATGCCGCGATAAATGCCCTGTTGACGCAATTGCTCTTGCTCCTTACGCAGGGCAGAATAATCCATCATTTTTTCAATCGTACGCAAGCATTGCTCATGGGATAAAACTTCGAGCTTAATCCCCGCAATTCCAGTGCAGGGATATGCGTCATCGGGAATGACATTTCGCTTGCGAAACTCCAAAGGATCCATCTGTAGCTTTTGTGCTGCTAAATCAACCAAACCCTCTGTCACCGCGCATGCGATCGGGTGGCCCACTCCTCGGTATTGGCAAGTAGGTGTTTTATTCTGAAAGACCACGTTTAATTTTGCTCGGTAGTGCTGATGCTTATAAGGACCACCCACTAGGTTCACTACTTGATTTCCTTCAATTGCACTGGTTCTAGGGAACATTGAATAAGGGCCAATGGCTGTTAAGTCATCGATCTCAAAGGCCAAAATATCGCCTGCTTTATTGGCAGCAATCCGCCCTTTAATGCGATGTTCTCTTGCGTGAATGTCGCTAGTGAAGGATTCAAGACGATCAGCCACAAACTTTACTGGTCGCTCAAGCATCATCGCCAAGCCAACTGTCGCAAAGTCATCTGGATATGCATGCACTTTAATGCCAAATGAGCCCCCAACATCTTTGCAAATGACATGTACATCAGATTCAGATAAGCCGAATTGACGGCAATATAAATCTTGCATCATATGTGGCGCTTGCTGGGAGTGATACACCGTTAAACGCTTGTCGCCTGGGTTGTAATCTGCAATTTGACAGCGAGGCTCAAGAGTAACACCGGTATGTCGACCAAAACCAAAGGTAGCCTCAGCAACTACATCAGCATTTGCAAATACTTCATCCACATTACCAACATCTAGGGTACGGGTAAAACATAAATTATCGCCAAGCTCTGGATGTATGACTGGTGTTTTTGGATCTAGAGCGGACTCCATGGAAACCACGGCAGGTAACTCTTCCCACTCCACTTCAATCAGTTGCAAAGCATCTTCAGCTTGCGCACGGGTTTCGGCAACTACCGCCACTACCGGCTCACCTTGCCAGCATGCGCGGTCAATTGCTAAAGCATATTGTGGTGCTGACTTCATGCCCGCCAAGTGCCCCAAAGTGGCAACCCAAGGTTTACAAATTTTCGCCATCTCAACACCATCGACAACCATCAAAACACCTGGCATCTTTCTAGCCTGCTCTTGATGAATCTTGCCAATTTTCATATGCGCAACAGGCGATCGCCAATAAACAACGTGTCCCATCCGCGGCAACTTAATATCATCGATATAGGTGCCCTGTCCTTCTAAAAGGCGGCGAGCTCCATGTCTTGGCTCACTAACGCCGATATAGCGCTGGTCGTTAGTCACTGGATCAAGGACCAGTCCCTTCAAATCACTTGGCTTATTCATAATGCGTTTTCCTAAATTAATTAAGCGTGAGCAATCACTGGTTTAATTTTTTGGCCATTGGCACGCGCAACTAACACATCAACGATGGCATCTACAATTGAGTGGTAACCGGTACAACGACAATAATTACCCGAAATCCATTCACGCACTTCCTCGCGAGTTGCCTTGGGTCGCTGTTCAATTAACTCTGCAGCAGCTAAAAGCATTCCTGAGGAACAAAAGCCACATTGCATGGCATTACGCCGCATAAATGATTCTTGAAGATCCGCCAAGACGCCACTTTTTGTCAAACCCTCTACTGTCTCTACTTGACTGCCATCTGCTTGGATTGCTAGGTATAAGCAGCCACGAATAATTTGACCATCAACCTTAACAGTGCATGCACCACAGGCACCTTGCTCACATCCTAGATGAGGTCCTTTTAAATGCAACTCTTCACGTAAAAAATCGACTAAATGGGTACGTGGCTCCACATCTGCAATAACTGGTAGCCCATTGACTGTCAGTGAAATTCTTTTCTTGAGGCTCATAAAGGTCTCCGCATTCTTATTTGATATATCAGGCAACCATGAGCTTAAGGCCGCGCTCAAGCAGTACGCCGATTAAATGTTGTTTAGCCTCTGCACTGTTGGTAATATCTGCAATGGCTTCAATTTCAGATCGTGCAGCGCTAACTGCTCTTGCAATTAAATCTGGGTTCACTACTTGGCCGTTAACAATGGCCTGAGCTTGGCTTGCCATGACTGGCGTGGCGCCAACGGAGAAAAAAGTAAAGGCACAGTCAGTCATTACATTGCCCTGCTTCTTCGCCACTGCTGCCAATCCAGCAACGGCATAATCTCCATGGCGTCTAGCTAACTCATGAAAATAAAAAACTTGATTGTTACTCGCAATCGGAATTTCAGTGGCGACCAAAATATCATCTGGCTCAAGTGAAGTTGTATACAGATCAATAAAAAAGTCTTGCGCAGATATTCGGCGCTCACCAGCAGGCCCATGAATAATCATGATGGCATCTAATGTGAGACTGCACGCAGGCCATTCAGCGGCCGGATCTCCATACGCTAAGGAGCCACCCCAGGTACCCAAATTCCGGATGGCGCGATGCGCAATATGAGGCGCTGCAGCTTTTAGTAAAGGCGCATGTTTAGCGATCAGCTCTGAATCTTCTATCTCAGTATGGGTGACTAATGCACCAATGCGCAAATGATCGCCCTGTAATGTAATGCCTTTAAGTTCACTAATATCAGTGATATCAATGAGGATGCTTGGTTCCGATAGACGCATGTTTAAGGTGGCAAGTAAAGTTTGGCCGCCCGCAATAAGGCGTGCGTCCTCTCCTGCTTCGGCCAATAAAGAAAGAGCCTCTGGCAAGGCCTTTGGCTTTACATAATCAAATGCTGCGGCTTTCATTGTGTCTCCTTCACCACTAATTTTTATAAATTACTATTTACTTCTTGCTCGTATCAGACTCCAAAGCAACTGCCTGCCCACCTAATTCTTTTGCAAACTTTTGGAAAAAATCATCGGCAATCTTTTTAGCAGATGCGCTAATTAGGCGCCCACCAATTTGGCCCAACTTACCGCCAATAGAAGCTTCGGTTGTATAAGAAACCAAAGTACCGCCCTCAGCTAGCTTTAATTCGACTCGTGATTTACCTTTAGCAAATCCAGCGGCACCTCCAGATCCCTCAAATGCCATTGAGCAAGACTGGTCTGGAATGATGTCGCTCAGGAATAATTTTCCTGAAAAACGAGCCCTGACAGGCCCAATCTTGAACATCACCTTGGCATGAACCTCCTCGGGAGAAACCCGGCTAATCTCCTCGCAACCAGGAATTGCCTTGGCCAGCACATCAATATCATTCAACCCCTTCCATACCTCGGAGATTGGAGCAGCTATCAGTTGCTCGCCATTCAGTTCCATTAATTTTCCTTGGGGTTTGTACGAATAGAGTCTTATCGACCAATTGTTCAACAATGTACCATTATTTAACTTTTGGTCAATAGGTCCAAATTCGGATAAACCCTGAGAACCATGCCTTTAATCGAAGATAGGATTTCTAGCGTAAATTCAGCCGAAAATTCGGTAGGCTTTATGGCGCCAGCTAAACGGAGAATGAATACCGTTGAGCGTAAACGCCAGATTCTGGACCGGGCTATTCAATTTTTCGCTAGACATGGCATGGATGGTCAACTCAGAAATTTGACTAAAGAGCTAGGCGTTACCCATACCCTGCTCTATCACTATTTCCCAACCAAGGACGCTCTTATTCAAGAAGTCTATAAGGAAGTATTTGAAGCTCGGTGGAAGCCGGAGTGGGAAGAATTATTAGATGATGAGAAACTAAGCCCCGAAGAAAAATTTAATGCCTTCTACTTGGACTACACCAATACCGTCTTAACTCATGACTTTGTTCGAATCTTGATTTTTTCAGGCTTAAGTGATCACTCTATCAGCGATCGCTTCTTTGAGCTTTTACGTTCACGCCTACTGCCAAGACTCATTCGTGAAACGAGAAAGTATTGCGATCGATCGACTACGTCAAAACCGACTCAACGTGAGCTAGAGTTTTTAATGGGGCTCCATGGTGGTATTTTCTATATTGGAATGCGACGTTGGATCTATGGACAGGCTATCTATGCAGTCGAGAGTCCCGATACCGAACAAGAAATTATTCGCGATCGTGTCCAGTCCTATCTCCATTCAGCCAAATCCTTATTCGCTTAACGTAAAAGGTCACTATGTCAAATTTAAGCTTAAATCACTTCTCTCTTCGCAGTCTTGAGATCGAAAAAACGACAGAATTTTTTAGCAAGATATTGGGTTTAACCGTGGGACCCAGACCAGAGTTTCCTTTTCCAGGTGTGTGGCTCTATAGTGGCGATGAAAATAGCTGGTCCAACGCGGTCTTACATCTCATTGCAATTGATAAAAATGATCCCAATGGCTTAAAGAAATACCTTGGAGAGCGTGACCCCGCCTCGCTGTATGGATCTGGCGCAGTAGATCACATTGCCTTCTTTGCAAATGGTCTTGAAGAAAAAATTGCACTTCTCAAAAAATTAAATGTTCCTTATCGTGAGCGTACTGTCCCAGTCCTCAAGCTGCATCAGATCTTTTTAGATGACCCTAATGGAGTGGTGATTGAATTGAATTACCCTGCAGAAGAAAAAGCTGCGCTAGACGCTAAGACTGCATAAAAAAACTTATCTATGGCCAAAATCATTATCGTCGGCGGCTCATTAGGCGGACTCTTTGCAGCTAATATTTTGTTGCGCCAAGGTCACGATGTCACTTTGCTAGAAAAAGCAATAGGCTCCTTAGATGGTCGTGGGGCGGGTATTGTGACGCACGATGCTTTAGCCGATGCACTGCGTCAGGCTGGTGTTAAGGTAGATGACACACTTGGGGTGCCAGTCACGCAACGAGTCACTCTTGGTGCCGATGGTCAAATTTTAGGCATGATGGAATTGCCACAAATACTGACATCCTGGAGTCGCTTGTATCACATGCTAAAAGAATGCTTTCCAGTAGAGCGTTATGTTCAAGGAAAAGTTGTTAAGGCTGTAAGCCAGACTACTGATGCTGTAAAAGTAAGTTGTGATGATGGCAGTCACTACGAAGCAGAGCTTTTAATCGCTTCCGATGGAATACGCTCTGCTGTGAGAGCTCAAGTTGCCCCTGAGATTCAACCAGAATATGCGGGTTACATTGCATGGCGTGGCGTCTGTGACGAAGCTTGCCTCTCTAGTTTCACCTTAGATACCTTATTCAATCGATTCGGTTTCTGCCTCCCCAAAGGTGAGCAAATGCTGGGGTATCCCGTTGCTGGCCATGGAAACGATACTCGGCCAGGTAAACGTCGCTACAACTTTGTATGGTATCGACCCGCTTCAGAAAACGAGGAACTCGTTAATCTGCTGACAGATGATGATGGTCATTACTATCCAACTGGCATTCCCCCTCTAAAAGTTTCGTGGAAACACATTGCGAAGATGCGACAAAAGGCTCAAGAAATTCTAGCCCCTCAGTTTGCAGAAATTCTTGAAAAAACAGCATCCCCCTTCTTGCAGTCAATTTATGATGTTCGCTCCGAAGAAATTGTTTTTGGGAGAATTGCCCTGATGGGTGATGCCGCATTTGTGGGAAGGCCTCATGTAGGTATGGGTGTCACTAAGGCTGCAGACGAGGCGATAGTGATTGCAAAATATATTACGCAACTAGGAGCTACCCCGGCAGCTTTAAAGGCCTATAGAGATGAACGCCTCAATCTGGGTCAACAAGTAGTGGCAAGAGCTCAATATTTAGGGCGTTACATGCAAGCGCAGGGCAGCAAAGGCACCCCAAATAGTGAAAACCTCAAGAGAAATGCTGATACTGTAATGGCAGAAACAGCGATTGATATCAGTGATTTATTAGTTTTAGGGAAAGCAGTGCCTGAATCTACGCATTAATTGGTGCATTCAGTTAAGATTTACGCAATCAAAAGTATTCTTATTTAAACAAAGTTTTATATGGAGGAGACAACCATGAAACAAAAAGTAACGAATCAAACAAGAAGAAAAGTGTTAATCGGTGGAGCTACTGTAGCTAGTACTCCTCTTTGGTTAAACGTTGCCAATGCCCAGGCAGACACAATCAAAATCGGCTTTCCAGTCCCGCTCACGGGGCCTTTCTCTGCCGAAGCGCAAGATCAAGTCAAAGCCGCGGAACTGGCTATTAAAGAATTTAACGATGCCGGTGGCTTTAATGGTCGTAAAGCAGAATTATTAGTGCGTGATGATAAATTGAATCCGGGCGAAGCTGCGACTCGTACCCTAGAGTTAATTGAAAAAGATAAAGTGAACTACGTGGTAGGTTCTCTATCAGCCGCCACTCAACTCTCCATCAATGCAGTCTGTAAAGAACGTAAGATTCTATTTAACTCCATCAGTCAATCGGACGCTATTAATGAAATAAAAGACTGGAGTATTTATACCTTCCACGAAGCATTAAACCCACATATGACTGCGGGTGCACTGGCTCGCTACGCGATTCCACGCTTTGGTAAAAAGATCGTGTTCTTAACTGCTGACTATGCCTATGGCCATGAAATGGTACGTGCATTTGAGCGTGCTGGCAAAGAAATGGGGGCTACAACCCTAGCGGATATTCGTCATCCATTGGGTGCTTCTGATTACTCTGCTTTCTTGCCGCGCATTAAAGCATTAAATCCAGACATTTTGGTGCTCTGTAACTTCGGTCGTGACCTAGTCAATGCTGCCAAACAATGTACCGACTTTGGTCTCAAGTCGAGCATGAAAATTATGGCACCTGTTTTGCTTTACACCGCACGTCTTGCAGGTGGTCCAGAGGCATTTGAAGGAATCATCGGTGGCACTTCTTATTACTGGGGTCTTGAAGATCGTATTCCTACGGCTAAAACATTTAACGATGCATTCCGAAAAATGTATAACGGCTCAGTACCATCCGATTACGGCGCATTAGGATATGCTGGCGTTAGGAGTGTTCTTGCTTCTGTCAAGATTGCCAAGTCAACCGACACCATGAAAGTCATTAGCGCCATGGAAAATCTCAAATATGACTGGTACAAAGGTCCGGAATACTATCGTAAGTGTGACCACCAAGCAGTTCAGACCGTCATCATTGTGGAATCCAAATCAAAGAATATGAAAGACAAATATGACGTCTTCAATATTCT
>JBILYO010000095.1:0-8381 GCA_044377685.1 Polynucleobacter sp.
TGTTTCGAGCATTCAAGCCCTCCCTGGAATTGTGAATGCAGTTGGGAAGGATATTGAAGTATGGATGGATGGCGGCATTCGCTCTGGTCAAGATGTACTCAAAGCTTGGGCGCTTGGTGCCCGCGGTACCATGATCGGCCGCCCTTTCCTATATGGCCTAGGCGCCATGGGTGGGCCTGGTGTCACGAAATGCTTAGAAATCATTCGTAATGAATTAGATATTACGATGGCACACGTTGGTCATCGCGATATTCAAAATGTCACTAGCGATATCTTGTATCCGGGAAGCTTTTAAATTAAATATTTACTAAATCAACCCATTATTCTTTTTGGGGTATCTTTTCTAGTGTTTTCTGTATCCGTATGGTTCGGCAATGCAGTACTTAGCCGTTATCGAACTAAGGATAGTGAGACATCACAAGATTTAGGGGTCATTCAAACTGCGACACTCACACTTTTAGCGCTAATTATTGGATTTACTTTTTCCATGGCAATTGATCGCCATGATCAGCGAGAAATCCTGGAGGAAAGTGAGGCAAATGCTATTGGAACTGAGTATTTGAGAGCCGATCTTCTGCCTACTTCAGCAGCAAACAAAACCAAGGATCTTCTGAAAGACTATTTAGATCAGAGAATTTTGTTCTACTCCAAACAACCCTTTGAAGCAGTAGTCAAAATTCAACAAAGAACTGAAGAGTTGCAAGATGCCTTATGGAATGAAATCCTTCCTACAGTGCGAACTCAACAGACTCCAATGATGGCATTGGTTGCATCTGGCATGAATGATGTTTTGAACTCTCAAGGTTATGTTCAGGCGGCATGGTGGAATCGCATCCCTAACACTGCTTGGGCCTTAATGGCCTCTATTGCCATTTGCGCTAATCTATTGGTTGGCTTTGGTGCCCGCAACTTTAAAAAGAATATAGGATTATTTATGATCTTTCCTTTTGTTACTTCGATTTCTTTTTTCCTAATTGCAGATATTGATAGTCCTAGAGGGGGCGTTATTCGTATTGAACCAAAAAATTTAATCACCTTAAAAGACGCTCTAAATAAGGCAAAGAGCAGCTCCAATCAACCTACCAGCGTCAAGTAAGCATTAACCTATAGGCGGTACACATGAAACGAGTAGTCGATATATTTAAAAATCGTGGTCGCGAACTGGTCTGGACATACGTCATTGACCTACGAAATGATGAAGAATTTCATCCTGGACAAGCTGATTTTGAGGCAGAAGCCCTAAGGCTCTCTCAAATAGACAAGAGAGGCGCAGCAAATGAGCTGAGCGCAAAAGTGCGGCTCAATCATTGAGTACACCTTAGAATTTACATAAAATAATTTATGGGACTTGAAAGGCCTTACAGGAGCATTAAAAATGAAACCCCTTAGTAAAAAAGCAAAGATGGCGATTGGTTGGACGATATTAATGACGGTGATCGGAACTGCGATGCTACATCAATGGCAATTCTTTGCCATGGGCTGCGCCTCTATCGCCCTACTTTTAGTTGCAAACCAATACGATCTTTTAAAAGATCCAGAAGATAAAAAATAAGATCCCTGGAGCATTCAGGGATCTTATCTATTTCCCTCAAGAGGAATTTACTTTAAGGCTGGGTAATCGGTATAGCCAAGCTCATTGCCACCATAAAACGTAGCGCGGTTATAGGGATTCAATGATGCATTTTGCCTAAAACGTTCCACCAAGTCTGGATTAGAAATAAATAAGCGGCCATAGGCAACTGCATCTGCTAGACCGTCTTCTAGCGCCTTCTCGCCCATTGCCTGATCATAGCCACCAGCAGTAATAAATTTACCCTGATAGGCTGCTCTGAACAACTCTGAAGTGATGGGTGCGTCATCATTGGTCTGATCACCACCACCTGCGCCAGTCGCTCGCGGCTCAATCATGTGTATATAAGCTAAGTTAGATCCATTTAATTGATGAATGGCTGCGGTAAATAGCGCTTTGGGGTCGCTATCAGCAATATCATTAAAAGTACCGTAGGGGGAAAGCCTCACGCCTATTCGGTTGCTCGGAAAAACTGTTGCTACAGCATCAATCACCTCACCTAGAAGACGTAGTCGATTTTGAATAGAGCCCCCATATTGGTCGCTACGTTGATTGGTTTTGTCTTGTAAGAATTGGTCTAACAAATAACCATTTGCAGCATGAATTTCAACACCATCAAATCCAGCCGCTTTGGCATTTTGTGCAGCAGCTTGGTATTCCTTCAGCAATCGAGCGATATCCTGAATACTCATAGCCTTAGGTGTTTCGTAATCATGTAACTGCCAATCGGCACCATAGGTTTGTCCGACAGGAGCAATTGCGGAAGGCGCCTCAGGTATGCCATGTTCGAGATGTAAAGAAGAGTGTGAGATACGTCCGACATGCCATAACTGTGAAACGATACGCCCACCTTTGACATGCACCTCTGCAACAATCTCTTTCCAAGCAGCGGTTTGCTCTGGTGTATAGATGCCGGGAGTTCCAGGATAGCCCATCCCCAAGTTTGAGATCTGAGTAGCCTCAGAAATAATCAAGCCGGCACTAGCGCGCTGCGCATAATATATTTTAGCCAGTGGATTTGGCACATGACCTGCCACAGCTCGCATCCTGGTCAGCGGAGCCATTACTAAGCGATTCTTGAGTTCAATTGCTCCAAGACTTGTTGGGGTAAACATCAGCTCTTTGCCAGACATAAAAAATCTTTCTCTTTACTTAAAATTGCATTGGAATGAAGCACTGTAACAAGTTTTTCTTAATTTCGCTAAATGAACGCTAGACTCAAATTCAATTTAAAATCAGAACACTATTAAGGAAAAATCATGAACACTTGGCAATGCATCGTATGTGGATTCATCTATGAGGAAATAAAAGGTTTACCCGAGGACGGAATTGCTCCTGGCACTGCCTGGCCTGATATTCCAGACAGTTGGGAATGCCCAGACTGTGGCGTCTCAAAATCCGACTTTGAGATGGTTCAAATCAGCTAAGCCACTAAATTTGTAGTGCCTCATTAGGGAGCCTCACCTTGAATCAAGAAACTCAATCTACGCAAGCAAGTATCACCATCATTGGGAGCGGCTTAGCGGGATATACCGTGATTCGAGAGATTCGCAAATTAGATAAAAATGTTCCGATTACGCTGATCACTAAGGAGCCTGGCTATTTTTACTCCAAGCCAATGCTCTCAACTGCCCTCGCAAACAAGAAAGATGCGAAGCAATTGATCTCTACTCCATCAGCAGAAATGGCCTCGCAATTATCCATTACGATCCTAGGCCAAACTGAGGTGAGTGCAATCAATCTAAAGCAGCAAGAGATCAAAACCCAACAGGGAGTTATTCCCTATAGCAAATTAGTCTTAGCGCTGGGGGCAGATCAAATTCACCTACCACTCCAAGGGAGTGCATCAAATGCAGTGCTAACTGTCAATGATTTAGAAGACTACGAAAAATTTCGTCAGCAAATTCAAGGAAAAAAGAGAGTAGCAATTCTTGGTGCTGGCCTAATTGGCTGTGAGTTTGCGAATGATCTTGTCTTAGGTGGTTTCGAAGTGGATGTAATTGATATGGCACCTCAGGCACTTGGTCGTTTATTACCTCAAGAAGCATCTCAAGAGTTGGCAAGTAAATTACACTCTGCTGGGGTAAGCTGGCACTTTAGCACTACCTTGCAAAGCGTAGATCATCAAGATAGTGTTCTGAAGCTCACTCTTGCGAATGGCACATTATTACTCTGTGATGCGGTGTTATCAGCAATAGGATTAAAACCAAGGCTTGAATTAGCTAAATCTGCTGGCATCCGAACAAATATTGGAATCGTTGTTAATCGAGAGCTGGAGACAAGTGCGCCAAACGTCTACTCGCTTGGAGATTGCGCTGAAGTTGATGGTCTAGTACTCCCTTATGTCATGCCTATCATGCAGGCTGCAAGAGCCCTAGCTCCAAGCCTTATTGGCCAAAGAACGGCTCTCAGTTATCCAGCAATGCCAGTGATGGTGAAGACTCCTGCAATGCCCACCATAGTTTCGCCACCTGCAAAAAATGCCAATGGGCAATGGAATACAAAAATCATTGATGGGGGCTTAGAGGCCCGCTTTGAGTCAGAGGATGGGAAATTACTGGGCTTTGCCCTAATGGGTAGCGCTACAGCCCAGCGTGCTGCATTTACCAAAGAATTACCCCCTCTACTCAATTAAATAGATGGAATATTGATTGAAGGAATTAAAAAGGCCCGCATCGCGGGCCTTTTGCAATCAATCGTTATTGAATCTGGTTTTATGAAACAACTACAAACCAAGTTGTATTGTGTGATTGCGCAACCATCAAGAACAGCATTGGTACTGAGAGCACAGTATTCAAACGAGAAGTCAACATCGCCACTCTCGCAGACTTTGCCTTGACATCTGCTGCAACGGTCACAATACCTAAAGCACGTTTTTGATTTGGCCAAATAATAAACCAAACGTTGAAGGCCATGATCAAAGCAATCCACATACCTAAGCCGATTGCGCGAAATGGTACTTGCAATGTGAAAGCTTGGTGCAAGTAACCGCTTAAACCAGCCACAATAAAACCCGTTAATACTGTAAATAATGCTGCATAGCGAAACCAAAATAAAGCTGTAGGGGCAATGACTTTACCGATCGCAGGTTTTTGCTCATCTGGGATTTTTGGCATAGAAGGAATTTGCACAAAGTTAAAGTACCAGAGCAAACCAATCCACATCACACCAAACATCACGTGCAACCAACGGAAAATAAATGGCAATTCAGCAGAGCTAAAGTTACCACCCAAAGCGAAAATAATCAGAATCAGGAGCACGAAACCAGCTAATACCGTGCGCCCTAGTGAGGTCAATATTGAAGTCATAAAATTTTCCCTGAGGGTCTCATCAATTAAGCAAAATTCTTGCTTGCAAAATCCCAGTTAACCAAGTTCCAAAAGTTTTCTAAGTATTTTGGACGGGCATTACGAGTATCGATGTAGTAAGCATGTTCCCATACATCACAAGTCAGTAAAGGTATGGAGTCTGTTGTCAATGGAGTAGCAGCATTACTTGTTGAAACAAGATCAAGACTTCCATCAGGCTTCTTAACTAACCAAGCCCAACCAGAACCGAAGGTACCAACGGCGCACTTTGTAAACTCTTCCTTAAATTTATCAAATGAGCCCCACTTAGCGTTGATTGCATCAGCCAACGGGCCAGAAGGAACTCCCCCTCCATTTGGCTTCATTCCCATCCAGTAAAACGTATGATTCCAGACTTGAGCGGCATTGTTAAATACACCGCCCGCTGATTTCTTGACAATTTCTTCAAGAGTAGCTGCTTCAAAGTCAGTACCCTTAATTAAATTATTTAAATTCGTAACATAAGTCTGATGATGTTTGCCATAGTGATATTCCAAAGTTTCCTTGGAGATATAGGGGGCTAAAGCATCGAGTGCGTATGGCAACTGAGGTAAGGTGTGTTCCATTTTGGTTCCTTTTAATTACGTAAGCCTAAAAAATATATGGTATTTGGCGATAACTATAGACTATTCTGGCTTTTTTGTTTGTTCGGGCATTATTTCAGAAATCTTACTTAAAATAGAGACCTAAACCCCCTTTGGGGTATCGAATCTACATACCCATATGAGTAGCCCCCACCAATACCAAAATGCTAAAAAACTCCATATTCAGGAGGTTGTAACTCGAGACGGATTTCAGGCGGAGGGTAATTTTGTTGCAACTGAAGAAAAAATTGCTCTTATTAATCGCTTGAGTCGGGCTGGTTACGCCAAAATTGAAGTGACCTCTTTTACCAGCCCAAAAGCAATACCGATGTTGGCTGATGCAGAAGCAGTCATGAAGGGAATCGATCGATTTCCCGGCGTGGAATATACGGTCCTAATACCAAACCTGAAAGGTGCTGAGCGTGCAGTCCAGGTGGGTGTTGATGAATTTAATTTAGTGATGTCAGTCAGCGAAGCTCATAATCTGGCAAACCTCAAGATGGGACGAGAAGACTCCTTTAAGGCCTTAAGCTCTGTTATTGAATTAGCTCACCAACAGAAGATACCGGTCAATATTTCTCTTTCGACGAGCTTTGGCTGCCCCATGACTGGAATGACTTCACTTCCCGATCTGATGTATTGGGTCGATCGTTTTGCAGCAGCAGGAGTTAGAGGGCTTACTATTTGCGATACCACTGGCATGGCAAACCCCGCTCAAGTTCAAACTGTATGCCAAGCCGTGCTAAAAAAGTATCCCCAATTGCAATGGACCCTACATTTTCATAATACGAGAGGAATGGGCATTGCCAATGCACTATCAGCAGTGAGTAGCGGTATTGAGCGATTTGACTCTTCTCTAGGCGGCTTGGGTGGTTGTCCATATGCCCCAGGAGCCACAGGAAACATTTGCACTGAAGAATTAGTACATATGTTTGATCTAATGGGTTTTGATACCCATATGGACATTGATACACTATTGGCATGTTCTCAAGATTTACAAACTTTAATTGGTCGTACCTTGCCCAGTCAGTTATTAAAGGCTGGAAAAGTAGATAATCTTCATATTGCTCCCCGTCAACCCTAAAACGAATACACACGAGACATCATCATGAAATTAATTGAACTGAATAAAGTATTCACCACACTGATTCTTTCGATCTTGAGCCTTTCATCAACTGCATATGCCCAAGAATTTCCACCAAAGAAAACCATCACGATGGTGGTTGGATTTGCGCCTGGAGGCTCAGCAGATACTGCTGCACGTCTAATTGCCAAAAAGCTTAGTGAAGACTTGGGTCAGAATGTCATTGTGGATAACAAGCCTGGGGCTGGCGGAAATATTGCACATGCCTTCACTGCAAATGCTGCGCCAGATGGATCAGTGATTTTATTTGGCTCAATTGGACCACTTTCAATTGCTCCAAACCTCATGAAGTTGCCTTACGATCCTCAAAAAGATTTAGCTCCACTCACTATGGGCGTTACCTTTCCCAATGCGCTGGTTGTGATTCCTGAGTTGGGTGTGAAAAATTTTAAAGAATATATTGCAATGGCCAAAAAGAATCCAGGTAAGATTACATTCGCCTCTACTGGTAGCGGATCTGCCTCACATCTGCAGGGTGAACTACTGAATGCACGTGCTGACATTGATACGGCACACATTCCCTACAAGGGTGGCAGTCCTGCAATGATAGATCTTCTTGGTGGGCGGATTTCTTCATACTATGCTGGTTTAGCTACCGCCGATCCTTATATTAAGAATGGCAAACTCATTGCTATTGCTACTACTGGATTAAAGCGCGCTCCTACCCTTCCTAATGTTCCCACTATCGCTGAATCAGGTTTTCCTGGCTTTGATGCAGACAATTGGTATGCTTTTGTTGCCCCAGGCAAAACACCGGATGTGATTTTAGAAAAGTGGAATAAAGCCTTAGTTGCAGTACTCAATGACAAAGTAATTAATAAACAATTGTCTGAACATGGTTTAACTCCCAATCCAGGAAGTCGTGAAGACCTCGCCAAATATATTGCAAGTCAATCCGCCACTTGGGGAAAAATTATTACTGATAGAAAAATTACAGCCGAGTAAATTATCCCGGCTGTCATTGAATAAGAATGCCAGCTAGGAACTTATTGCGCAGCCCAACCACCATCCATATTCCAAGCCACGCCTCGAATCTCAGAGGCGTCTTGGCCACAAAGAAATACGGCTAAAGCCCCTAGTTGCTCAGGAGATACAAATTCTCCCGAAGGCTGCTTCTCTGAAACTAAAGCCTGCTTCGCAGCATCATTAGAAATACCCTCTCGTTCTGCGCGAGCATCTACCTGCTTTTGTACTAAAGGTGTGAGCACCCAACCAGGACAAATTGCATTACAAGTAATACCCGTAAGGGCATTTTCTAAAGCAGTTACCTTGGTTAAACCAACCAGGCCATGCTTAGCGGCAACATAAGCAGACTTTTGTGTAGAAGCCACTAAACCATGGACCGAGGCAATATTAATAATCCGCCCCCAATTACGCTTTTTCATACCAGGAAGTGCATGGTGCGTCGTGTGAAATGCAGAGCTCAAATTAATCGCGATAACGGCGTCCCATTTTTCTGTGGGAAAGTCTTCAATATTTGCCGTATGTTGAATACCAGCATTATTGACCAAAATATCCAAAGAACCAAAACGCTTTTCAGTGTATTGAATAAGCTCTTTGATTTCAGCAGGCTTACTCATATCGGCGCCGTGATAGTCCACTTCTACACCGTAAGATTTGATCTGGGCTATAGCAGCATCTTTTTCCCCAAAACCATTCACCATAATATTGGCGCCTTGCTTAGCCAACGCCACTGCCATTCCTAAACCAATACCGCTGGTTGAGCCAGTCACCAG
>JBILYO010000228.1:0-2758 GCA_044377685.1 Polynucleobacter sp.
GGGTTAATCCCAAGGATCGAGATGATTACTACTCAAGCGCTTAATCGTCAAATTTTATTAAAGCTCTTAATTGCAGCAGTGATGATGTTTGGCTTTGGTTACGCTTTGGTTCCTTTGTATAAGGCATTGTGTGAGGTCACCGGAATTAATGTTGTTACCAGTAAGAATAATTACGGTATTAGGGCCTTTAGTCCCAACAAGGTTGGGAATACTCAGGTCAACTATGCTCGTACAGTAACGATCGAATTTGACTCTAATAGTCGTGGGCCTTTTACGTTCAAGCCTGTCAAGAACTTCTTGGAGGTGCATCCTGGTGAAATGATTGAGATTGTTTATGAAGTAACCAATAATCTCGGTCGCCCAGTGCGTGCTCAGGCAATACCAAGTTATGCACCTAAGAGCGCTACAGAGTTTTTTACTAAATTAGAGTGTTTTTGTTTTCAAGAGCAGACCCTGGCTTCAAATGAAATGAAGAAGATGCCAGTATTGTTTGTGATTGATGCTGGCTTACCTGATGATGTGAAAACAATCACTTTGTCTTACACCTTCTTTGAGCTTGGTTTGGGGGGTACTCCACCAGCGCCAAAATCTAAGGTGGTCTTATGAAAAAGAAAAGTAGTTTTATGCAGTCTATGAAAGCCGTGATGTGGGGTTTTTTAGGAGTGCGTAAGAAGTCAGGCTTACAGGAAGATGTAGCTTCACTGAGTTTTGTGCATATTATCATTGCAGGTGTTGTTGGGGCCTTGATTTTTATGGCCACTCTTCTCCTGATAGTGAAGCTAGTTGTGCCCCATTGATTATTTTTGATTGAATAGAGAGAATAAGATGTCATCCAATTCAACCCCGTACTATTTCGTCCCTGGACAATCAAGACATCCAGCAATGGCCGCTATTGGCCTGATTGCTTTTGGCTTTGGCATGTCCGGATGGGTAAACCAGGCTTCTTGGGGTGGCCCGGTCACTTTGGCAGGCGTATTGTGGATTTTATTTGTACTCTATAAGTGGTTTGGCGACACGATAGCTGAATCAAACTCTGGTAAGAATGGTGTCAACGTTGATATTTCATATCGCTGGTCGATGGCATGGTTCATCTTCTCTGAGATCATGTTCTTTGCAGCATTCTTTTCTGCCTTGTTTTATGCGCGAAACATTGCCATGCCTTGGATGGGCGATGTAGAAAGCAAATTGCTGTGGCCTAACTTCTCGGCAGTTTGGCCAAATGATGGCCCCGCTGGTTTAGTTGAGAAATTCACCACCATGGGTCCTTGGCCCATCCCTACGATTAATACTTTATTACTCTTAAGCTCAGGCGTAACGATTACTATCGCGCACCATGCTTTAGTTGAAAACCATATGAAGAAAGCCATTTATGGCTTGGCTGCCACAGTTTTTCTGGGCTTTATCTTCTTGGGTTTTCAGGTTTATGAGTATTACCATGCTTACCAAGAATTGAACTTGAAATTAACGTCAGGTATCTATGGCTCAACGTTCTTCATGCTGACTGGTTTTCATGGCTTCCACGTATTCTTAGGCGGCACAATGTTAGCAATTGTTTTACGTCGCATGATTCGTGGCGACTTTACCTCTAAGCAGCACTTTGCTTTTGAAGGTGCTGCATGGTATTGGCACTTTGTTGACGTAGTTTGGCTTGGCCTCTACATCGCCGTTTACTGGATGTAAGCTAATTAAAAATCGGGGCGCTAAGCCCCGATTGATTTTTAGGCATTCGTTTTAGTTTGTGCCTACTCTGATGCCAGTAGCTTGAATCAGGCCAAAGTAGTGGGCTAATAAAATCCCGATGAATAAGGCAAGTGATAGCCCAATACGTAGCATCAGTGAGCGAACCATTTTGGGGCTATTGCCCCTATCTTTCATCATGTAATACAAGGCTGATCCTAAGCTAGCCACAATCATTAGTAGGACAATTGGAATAATCCACTTCATCTCAAATCCTTAACTTGAATAATCTTTTTACTGCCCTCATTGCTAAGCGCATAGTTGCTACTGTATCAGCCCTGCTAGTCATTGCAATTGCTTGTGGAGCTGGTTATTGGCAATTGAGTAGGGCGAATACGAAAATTGCTTTGGCTGCTAATTTATTGGCGCGCCAACAAATGCCCATTCTGAATGCCAATAATGGAGCCTGGACTTTTTCTGAGGCTGCTGAGCGTAGGATGATTGCTCGTGGCCGATACATTCCAGATGCGGCTATATGGCTAGATAACCGCCCAAGGCCATTACCAGTTGGCGGGGCTGGTAATCCTGCACAAGCGGGTTTTTACCTCATGATGCCTTTTAGATTGGAAGGTCTTGATGAGGTTCTTTGGGTGAATCGTGGATGGGCGCCACGCAACCAAGAAAATCGAGAGTCTTTACCACCGGTTAAAACGCCAGCAAATACGATCAATATTGAGGGCATTGTATTTGCCCACCCTGGCAAGGTATACGCCTTAGGTGATGCCAAAGGTCTTGTGGATGCTAGTAAGCCTCGTATCGAACAAAACTTTGATTTAGAGGGTAATGGCAAGCTACATGGCTGGACTCAAAGCCCATTTATTTTGCGTGAGAATGACACAGGTATCAAGGATGGCCTACTGAGAGAGTGGGCACCCCTGACGACAGGAGTGGATCGCCATTATGCTTATGCATTCCAGTGGTTTGCATTGGCAGTGTGCGGTTTCTTATTTTGGTTCATTAGTGGCTATCGTCAATATCGGCGCCAAGGGGTTACAAATGGGGATTAAGAGTGAGTGATAAA
>JBILYO010000008.1:0-25809 GCA_044377685.1 Polynucleobacter sp.
GGGCGGTCCAAAAATTAAAAGCAAAAAAGGCCATACCTAAAAGACCAAGCGTAGCGGAAAGACCTCCCACTAAATACACCTTACGAGCGTCTACTCGATCAGTCAACGCAGTTGCTAAAGGCACTGCAAGCATATATCCAAGGAAAAAGGCGCTGGCAATTAAACCTGACTGGAGGTTTGATAAACGCCACTCTTCTTGCAAGGTGGTTAAAACTACTGCGTAGCAAGCAAAACCCAATAAAGCACAGGTTTGTGCAAGAAGCATAAGAGGGGTATAGCCAGCTGATCGAAAGCGCATAAAGACTCAGTGAAAACGTGAAGTCATTCTACTCGCCCTAAGAGGGCCAAACCCGCTACACTATGAAAAACAGCTGGAGACACTATGAAAACCCAAACCCCCTTAAGACACTTTCTTTTGTCCTGTGCAGGCCTAATGCTAGCCATTAGCAGCACACTCGTATTTGCGGACAACTACCCCTCAAAACCAATTAAAGCGATTGTTCCCTTTGCTGCTGGTAGCGCAACAGATCAAATTGGGCGAGCCTTTGCAGCAAAAATGACGGAATCTTTAGGGCAATCAGTGGTGATTGAAAATCGCCCTGGAGCCAATGGCATGATTGGTGCTGACTTGGTTGCCAAAGCACCAGCCGATGGCTATACCCTGCTGTTTGGAACTAATAGTACTAACGCTGCATTAAAGAGCTTAGTAAAAAATCTTCCTTATAACCAAGACACTGCTTTTGCTCCTATTGGCTATTTTGGCTCGGTTCCTTTAATCGTTGCCATCAACAATGATGTGCCAGCAAAATCTCTCAACGGATTTGTTTCTCTTGCGAAAGCAGATCCAGGAAAAATCACCTTTGGCTATGCCAGTACTTCACAACGCGTTTCTTCAGAAATGCTCTCCAGTGTTGCTGGCATCAAAATGACAGGTGTTTCCTATAAGAGCGGTCCAAATGCCATGACTGATCTCATTGGCGGCCAAATCAATATGTTTACCGCCGACTTTGCCGTGACACTTCCACAGGTGCAAGCTGGAAAAATCCGTGGACTTGCAGTGACTTCATTGAAACGTTCGCCTGCTATCCCTGAATTACCAACTGTTAACGAAGCCCTTGGTATCAAGGGTTATGAGTTAATTGCATTTTTTGCTGCCTTTGGACCAGCAGGCATGCCTAATGATGCTATTTTGAAACTGAATAAGGCCATTAATGATGCCGCTAAATCTAAAGACTTAGTTGAGCGTTTTTCTGCGATGGGTTTTGAATCACAACCTGGCACACCAGAGGCATTAGGTCAGAAAATTAAACTAGAAACAGCGAAATGGGCCAAGGCTATTAAAGAAGCTGGCATGGAGCCAGAATGAGCCTTATTGCTGACTTCGCTTAGGGGAATCCTGAAAGCCACTTGAGCGATATGTTAGGACTAATGTATCGCGATAACCATAATTCTCGCTCGGCTGAATAGGTGTGGACTCGTGAATCATCTTCTCATCATTCATTAGCAATAAAGACCAAGGCTGAGTGAGCGTAAATCGTAAGCCAGCCGATCCTTGGGCATCAAATATTCTTGTTTCTCCACCTTTGATGCCAAGTCGCTCCAGTAAAAAAACTGCTACGAAATCAACGCCATCTCGATGAGCCCCCTCAGGGGTTGGTCGACCAATACCATCCGTAGTATCAATCCGAAATTGGTGCGCCTCTACAAACCAAGTATCAACTGGCTTTAGAGTATTTAACATCTGCCCTAATCCAAGTAAGAGTGATTGCCAAGCAGCACTATCTATTAATTGATTTTGAATCGACTCAAACCAACGCTCAATTCCGCCATGTAAGGCGTTGTAATCAACTGATTGCCAATGCGCACGATGAGGCACTAAGGTAAGCCCACCTTTTTGTATCTCATAACTGGCATGGCGTCGAAAACGATAACGACCACCATCTTTAAGA
This sequence comes from Polynucleobacter sp., assembly GCA_044377685.1. Classification (GTDB taxonomy): domain Bacteria; phylum Pseudomonadota; class Gammaproteobacteria; order Burkholderiales; family Burkholderiaceae; genus Polynucleobacter. Next base: position 1,950 of record JBILYO010000008.1, read on the forward strand.
TATGGATCACGGGGTAAGCCTTCCCAATATTGAGACAAGTCTTGCAAGTTAGTCAAAGGGACATGAGCCAGCTCAGCAACAGTTTCTGCCGAAGCTACCACGTAGCCATTCTCACGTAAGCCATGAACCAGTTCTTTTGCAGAAGTTAAAGGAGGATTGAGCGGCGAAATAGTCATGGGGTCTAATGGTAAAGCTTAATCAAGCTGGGCGCCCGAGGCTTTTACAATTTTCACCCACTTGGCTAGCTCGTCTTTGAGCAAAGCGGCTAATCGATTAGTAGGCACAGGACTTAAATCCAATCCTTGAGCAATCAGCCTCTCCCTGACATCGGACCTTGCCATCACTTTCTCCATCGCAGCCTGAGCTTTCATGATCACCTCAGCGCTAACTCCCATAGGAGCAAAAATGGCTACCCATACCTCACCAACACAATCGGGGTATGTTTCTGCGATTGTGGGGATTTCTGGGGCAATACTAGAGCGCTTGGCAGAGCTAATCGCAATCGCTTGTAATTTACCTGCTTTGATGTAATTCAAAGCTGATGGAAGACTAGCAAAAGCTAGAGGTACCTGACCACCTAAAACATCATTGATAGCTGGGGCAACACCCTTATATGGAATGTGCTGCATTTCAATTCCAGCACTAGTGTTGAGCATGGCGCCTAGCAAATGACTGATCGTGCCATTACCAGCCGATGCATATGACAGCTCACCTGGTTTTTTCTTAGCGGCAGCTACTACATCTGCCAATGTTTTATAAGGTGATCCCGGTGGCGTGACTAAAACATAAGGCGTAGCACCGATGTAATACAAGGGTACGAAATCATTAATGGGATCAAATCCTGGATTTTTATAAAGCGCTGGGTTAATCGCTTGAGCACTATTGATCGTCAGTAACAAGGTATAGCCATCTTTCGCAGCGCGTGCTACGCCTTGTGTGCCGATATTTCCACCAGCACCAGGCCGATTCTCAACTACAACAGAAGCACCAATGGCTTCACCAAATGCAGGAGCTACCATGCGAGCCACAATGTCATTCGTTCCACCAGCAGCCTGAGGCACCACTAGAGAAATTGGTTTATTAGGATAAGGTTGAGCAGCAAGCTGCATTGCCAATAATCCCAATACAGTTCCCATTAAATATTGATAGAGTTTATTTTTCATTTTTTAATACCCTTTATTTCAGCTGATTTAAGCGGTTACGTACGTCTCCAACATGACCCTTCAAGTCATACAATTCTTTAGCATCTAACCTCGATACCTTAATATTTTCTACACGTTTCTCAATCACTTCAAGATCTTTAAAATTCTTATCTCGCAGATCTAGATTATGCGCATTCTTATCAATTACCTTGAGCTCTTCATAGACTCGCGCTAACTTTAAGCGTAACAGCAAGTTATTAGCCGCTGGAAGATAGGAAAAAATAGGGATCAATATAACTAATAAAGGTATCAGAATCTTCATTAAGCGGCCCACCCAAACTGCAGTCCAGAAGGGGAGATGCTGATGCAGCAATGATGGGCCATCCTTAAGATAAATCTCGGCATCGATCTGCAAAGGAAAATCTAAACCTATACTCGATGGGAATTCACCTGCTTTTTGCAGGCGAGAATAGGATTTCAAAACATCGTAGGATGCTCCGAGGATCAGGGATACCATAGCAGGGCTAATAGAGTCATGAGCAACCAGAGTTGCCGTGACGGCTAGTACCTGAATATCGTGACGTGGTAAATCATATTCAATACTCAATAATCCTCTGGGGACTAATACCTTAGATAGGTAGGGTAAATTACGAGCATAAGCATCAGCTTGGTCAAGACTCATTAAGCGAATACCAGGTATGGCGAAAAACTGCCGCAAGATAGGTGCTTCAGCTGCAGCCACCAAAAAAACTGCATCGAGCTGTCCACTATTCAGTTTTTTTACAGCTTCATCAGGCTTTAACTTTTCAGCATAAACTTCGCTTTCTGATATCCCACTCAACTTTAATAAAGTCTGACTCAATGCTAAGGTGCCGCTACCTTCATTACCAATAGATACTCGCTTTCCTTTTAGCTGACTTAACACCCGTAAAGGACCCGTATCACTTTTAAATGCACTTTCGCGGTACAAGACCCAGATTGGCTCATAAAACATCCCGGCAACCGAAACTAAATTGGGGTATTTGCTGATATCTGCCACACCACCCTGAACCATAGCAAAACCCACCCCTGACTTAGAGTCGCTCAGTAAAGCCAAGTTATCCAATGTACCGCCTGTGGTCTTCACTTGCAGCTCAACATGCTCCTTGCTTAGCTCTGCCTTTAAACGCTCTCCAAACTGGTAGTAGAGCCCCGTAGGAAAGCCTGTAGCCATCTCAATTGTCTTAGGAAGCGGTGGGATCAAGATCCACAACACCACAAAAAGAATGGCTAGGAGGGATAGAAAACTGAGGGCAATAGCCCAAGGGTTATATAGGTGTTTTTTAAGGGATTGCATGACTATCTCGATTCATTTTTGCATTATGCCCCGAGCTCAGAATTTGGGAAAAATTGAAATCTAGTAAATAAATCAAGCTAAGATAAGGCCTTTAAGAACTATTAGAGAACATCATGAATACAAGCCAAGCAAAAATAGCCCTTGTTACTGGCGCCGGCACCGGCATCGGAAAAGCTGCTGCCAAATCACTCCTTCAAGGGGGATTTAATGTTGTTCTGACCGGACGCAATCTAGAGCGGCTCCAAAAGGCGATAGCCGATATTGGTGGTAATGAAAATAACTGTCTAGCAGTTGCTTGCGATGTAGGTAAGCCCGAAGAAGTCAAAGCCTTATTTGCTGCTCTAAAAGCTAAATTTTCTCGAATTGACGTCCTATTTAATAATGCCGGCATGGGCGCCCCTGCTATTCCCATGGAAGATATTACTTATGAGCAATGGATGAATGTCGTGAACGCCAATCTTTGTGGTGCTTTCTTGTGCTCACAAGAAGCGATTCGGATGATGAAAGCACAATCACCTCAAGGTGGCAGAATTATTAATAATGGTTCAATTTCAGCCCATGCACCAAGACCAATGTCTGCGCCCTACACCTCTACTAAGCATGCGATTAGCGGCTTAACAAAAGCAATTACATTAGATGGTCGTCCGTTTAATATTACTTGCGGTCAAATCGACATTGGTAATGCTGCAACTGAGATGACAGAACGTATGGCGAATGGCATTATGCAGGCCGATCAATCGATTAAGGTTGAGCCACGAATGGATGTTGCCCATGTCGGTGAAGCAGTACTTCACATGGCACAACTTCCTTTGGAGAGCAACATCTTATCAATGACCATTATGGCTACGAAGATGCCATTTGTTGGTCGTGGCTAAAAACAAGAACTACTGGCGTACTTGATCTACTAAAAGTCGGACATTTTCTGTTCCGACTTTGATAGTCTTTACTGCAGAGATCAAATCGCCAGTTTCTGGTTTAGCCATTCCAGTTTTCGATATTCTGACCTCGATCGAAACCTCAGTCAGCTTTGATAATGGCGCACTTGGATTCATTGCCAAGGTATCGTTGAGTACAAAACTCATTGGAAATTGAGCTACTGGAATTTTTAATACCGCAACCGGCATGCGCTCGCCAACTTGGCGAGCAATCACCATCACTGTATCGCCTTGCTTTACCTTAGACTTCATATCGCCAGCTAACTCAATCTGACCACTAATTTCTTTTGCAGAAGAAATGATAGTGGCTTTTGGTGCTAAGCCGCCCTTAGAGCGCGCTTCCGCTATTGATCCCTCTATCATCTTCATCTCCTCCGAATTAGGAGGTAATTGCAAAGCAAGCTTTTCCCAGGTTTGCACTGCAGAACGATAGTTATTAGCATTAAATGCGGCCGTGCCAGATAACCAAAGCGCCATTAAATTATTAGGATCTAATTTCAGAGCCTGATTAATCAGACTTAAAGGTTTACCTGCAAAATTACCATTGGCATTTGCAGCAAGGGTATCAGCATAGTCGGCTAATAGCTGAGGATCAGAATCGACAAAGCTACCTGCACGTTCATATGCTTTAACCGCATCTTCATTACGCCCTAAGATTCGGTACGAGCGTGCGAGCATTACCCACCCCTGAAGATTGCTAGGATCTTTTTCCATCTTGGCGGCAAACTCGGTCACCATTTTCTCAACACCCTCTTGACTTATAGGTGTTTCGGAATTTTTCTGGGCAACACGATACACATCACCAAAAGAAAAATATAAGCCAGATGAAATCACCACAATAAAGACGCAGATTCCGATGGCTGTTTTTTTAGTTGATCCTAAAGTAGCGAGATCATCCTCTTCAGTCGTATCCTGAAAGAGTCGCTGACGCATCTCGGCATGGGCAATTTCATAATCAGCCTCAGTGATTAGGCCAGTATTACGCTCGACTTCTAATTTATCTAACTCCTCACGGTAAATCGCTGCATTCATCTGACGGCGAGAGGTAGCCTGCACCTTTGTAGGAAATAAAAAGGGGCGCAATACCAATAAGAGCACAAGCACCAATAACAAAAAAGCAGGTATGAAAAAATTAGTCATTGCGCCTATATTTTCTATCTTGATTCAGTAAGGCATCAATCTTTTCATTGTCTATTTTAGAGAGTGTCGTACTAGGTATACTCAGATTCCTACGACGAAGGTAGCTCAATAAACCGACAATTCCTATAACAAGAATGACAAAGGGTCCAATCCACAGCAACCAAGTAATAGGCTTCACTGGTGGACGATAGAGCACAAAATCACCATAGCGCTCAACCATAAAGGTTCTGATTTGATCGTCGCTTTTACCCTCTTGAATCAGGGTGCGAATTTCTCTACGAAGATCATTCGCTAAATCTGAACGCGAGCCTGCTAAGGATTCATTTTGACAAACTAAACAACGCATCTCTTCAGAAATGCTGATTAAACGCTGCTCTAGTAGAGGATCTTCTGCAAGTGGAGCGGCGTCTTTGGCAACAGATAGACTAAAGCAAAGAGTGGCTGCAAAGAGAAAGAATATGGACTTCACGATTTCTTTAGCTCGCTGACCAAGGGATAAATCTTTTGATTCAACACCTGAGTGGTGATGGGACCAATATGCTTAAAACGAATGATCCCCGCTCGATCGATCACATAAGTTTCTGGCACACCATACACGCCATAATCGATTCCTACGCGCCCATTTGCATCAAAGGCTGACAGAAGATATGGGTTACCTTGATTTGCGAGCATTGCCAAAGCATCGTCACGCTTATCTTTGTAATCAAGGCCAATCACCGGAGCAATTTGCGACTTAGCCAACTCTACGAGCACCGGATGCTCTTCACGACAGGCAGCACACCATGAGGCCCAAACATTCAGAATCCATACTTGCCCCTTCATGCTCTCTGGTGAAAACATCTTATTAGTTTGCTCTAATTGCGGAATCTCAAATGCTGGTGCTGCTTTATTAATTAAAGGGGATGGGACTTCTTGTGGATTTCGATTTAAACCAATCGCAAGAAAGGCTACCAATACCCCAAAGATCAATAAGGGAATAAGAAACTTAGACTTCATGAGGTTTGCCTTCTTAACTTCATGCGATAGCGCTTATCTGAGATTGCTAAGACGCCGCCCAAAGCCATGAGCAAGCAACCACCCCAAATCCAATCAACAAATGGCTTGTAGTAAACGCGCACCGCCCAAGACTGATCACCAAGATCTTCGCCTAATGAAACGTAAATATCGCGGGTCAGACCAATATCGATCGCAGCCTCAGTCATCGGCATCGTAGATGTGAAGTAACTACGCTTTTCAGGATAAAGGGTTGCCTCGCTCACTCCATTTTTACTAAGCAAGAAAGTACCGCGCATCGCGTTGTAGTTTGGGCCGGGAACTGGTTTTACCGTTTGCAACTGGATTTGATAGCCGCCAACGTTGACAGTTTCACCAGCCGACATCCGTACATCCTTTTCTTCTTGATAGGCGCCCACCATGGTTACGCCAATCACAAAGACGGCAATTCCTAAGTGAGCAAATTGCATACCAATAAAAGAGCGAGTTGGCTTACCCGTCTTAGCTTGGCGAATAATCTGTAAACACCCAGAGGCAATTACCCAAAATGCTAACAAGAAACCAAGACTAGCTAACCAAGTGAACTCACCCATCGTCAAGGGAATGGCGATACCAGCAACAATAGCCACTAATCCCGCGAGCCATAAGCGCTTGAGAACAGTCAAAAGATTGGTATTTTTCCAGTTAGCCCATGGTCCTATCCCCATCAATACTAATAATGGAGCCGTGATGGGCACAAAGACACTATTAAAGTATGGAGGCCCAACAGAAATCTTACCTAAATGAAGTGCGTCGATTAACAAAGGATATAAAGTTCCCAGCAATATGGAACCGGCTGAAACTACTAAAAATACATTACCAAGCAAGATGAGTGTCTCACGTGAACTTAAGCTAAATTTGCCGCCCATGGTGCTCTTCGGTGCACGCCATGCATAAAGGGCCAATGATGAGCCAACAACCAAAGTTAAAAAGATCAAAATAAAAATACCGCGCTTTGGATCAGTAGCAAAAGCATGTACTGAAGTCAGCACTCCTGAGCGAACTAAAAAAGTCCCCAAGAGGGATAAAGAAAAAGCGGTGATCGCAAGCAATAGAGTCCAGCTTTTAAAGCCACCGCGCTTCTCAGTAACAGCCAAGGAATGTAATAGCGCTGTGCCAACTAACCAGGGAATAAATGAGGCATTTTCTACGGGGTCCCAAAACCACCACCCTCCCCAACCTAATTCGTAATAAGCCCACCAAGATCCTAAGGCGATACCGAGAGTTAGAAAGATCCATGCAGCAGTTGTCCATGGCCTTGACCAGCGTGCCCATGCTGCATCCAAACGACCAGACAATAAGGAAGCAATAGCAAATGCAAAGGCTACAGAAAAACCAACATATCCCATGTACAGCATCGGCGGATGGAATACTAAACCTGGATCTTGTAATAGTGGATTTAAAGATCGTCCATCCTGAGCAGCGGGTAATAATCTAGTAAATGGATTAGAAGTAGCAATGACGAATAAAAGCAAACCACTAATGACTAAACCCAAAACTCCAATGACCCTAGAAACCATAAACTCATCGAGCGCCTTAGAAAGCTGTGCAACCAAAATAGTCCAGGTACTTAATAAAAATACCCAGAGTAATAATGAGCCCTCATGGCCTCCCCAAACGGCCCCTAAGCGATACATCATCGGTTGCAGAGAATTGGAATGCTCGGCAACATAAAGCACTGAAAAATCATTGATATAAAAACTCCATGTTAAGCACAAGAAGGAAATCAATAGCAATAGGAAAACTGTTTGAGCTGCAGGTCGTGCCAGTATCAACCACTCACGACGGCCTTGATGTGCACCTACAAGCGGCAGTATCCCTTGTATGACTGCAATACAGAGCGCCAGAATGAGCGCGTAATGTCCAAACTCAGGAATCACTTAGTACCTCCATTTTTTCGTGCTTGCTCTAATGCATGCTGTGCTTCTGGAGGCATGTAATTTTCATCATGCTTAGCAAGAACTTCGCTCGCAATAAATTGACCCTTGGAATCCAGTCGGCCTTGAATGACTGCGCCCTTACCTTCTTTAAATAAATCCGGAAGAATCCCAGTATAAGAAACTGGAATATCTTTTACTAAATCAGTGATGACGAAATGAACCGTCAAGCCATCACGTTTTACGGAATCGTCCTTGACCATGCCACCAATTCTAAATGCTTGTCCTGGTGGTGATTTTCCTGCTGCCACATCGCTTGGCGTGACATATAAAGCAATATTGCTATTGAGCGCATTCAGAATCAAGAGTGCAGCAACACCTATCACCGCTACAGCAGCGACTATTAGTAATGCACGCTTATGTCTAGGCTTCACTGACTACTCTCTTTATCAAAACGCTCTGCTATCAATTGCTGCTTCAATCTACCAATCACTGCATTATTACGCCTGCGTATCACTATAAGCTCTATCAATAAGACTAGAGCACAAGCGCCAAAACTGCTCCAAACATAGAGTGCATAACCACCCATGGCGAAAAATTCTGAAGGACTATTCCACATTAATGGTTGACCTCATTTAATTGTCTCACCCAGTCAGTATGGGCCTCACGCTCAAGAATCAGAGTTCGCACTCGCATTAGGCTCACCGCAATGGAATACATCCAGAAACATAAGGTCATCAACAACATACCCCAAAGCATGGTTTGCGCCATAGCCGGTGCCTTAGTTAATGAAACCGATGCCCCCTGATGTAAGGTATTCCACCACTTTACTGAGAAATAAATAATAGGGACATTGACTACGCCAACCAGAGCTAATATTGCTCCTGCTTTATCTGCTCTGCGTGGGTTATCAATTGAGGCTTGTAGTGCAATAAATCCTAAATAGAGAAATAACAAAATTAATTCTGAAGTTAGACGAGCATCCCAAACCCACCAAGTGCCCCACATTGGCTTACCCCAAAATGCACCTGTCCACAAAGATAGAAAAGCCATCCAAGCGCCGACCGGTGCCAGTGCTTGCGCCATCATGGCAGAAAGACGCGTATTGAATATCAAACCAAGGCCAGCCCATGCTGCCATCACTAAATAGATCAACATGGACATCCATGATGCAGGTACGTGTACAAAGATAATGCGATAACCTTGGCCTTGAACTGCATCAACTGGTGCTATAAAAAAACTCACCCATAAACCAGCAATTCCAAAGATAGCTGTAAGTGCCCAAAAAATAGGAATGAGTTTGCCCGCCACCGGATAAAAGGTGCTTGGGCCGGACAACTTAAACCAATTTATCCAGCGACTATCAGCAGTAGAGAAATTATTCACCTTACTCATTCAATCGCAATCTTTAGGGCAGCAGCGCTTACCCAAGGTACAAATGCTAAAGCCAAAATCAATAAGGCGCCCAGCAGTGAAAAATGACCTGTGATATCTAGGCCTACACTATTGGCATAAACTGCCCCAGCCCCAAAAATAAGAACAGGTACATAGAGCGGCAGAATTAATAAGCTCATCAGTACACTTCCACCCCGAACTCCCAATGTCAAGGCAGCGCCAATCGAGCCCAACAAGGATAACACTGGGGTCCCCAGCAGTAAGCTAGCCATTAATACATACAAGGAACTAGCGTCCAAATCAAACTGAATACCAATAATAGGGGCCAATAACACTAGGGGCAAACCACTGACTAACCAGTGCGCCGCAATCTTTCCCGATACTAAAAGCACTAAAGACTGTGGGGTCAAAATGAGCTGCTCCAAAGCACCATCTAAATAGTCTGCTGCAAACATCCGCTGTAAACCTAATAATGTCGAAAGCAAAGCTGCCACCCAAAGAACGCCAGGTGCAATCTTGCGCAGCAAAGCCCCATCAGCCCCAATTCCTAAAGGGAAAAGGCTAGTGACCACCACGAAGAAAAAGAGCGCAGTGAGGACCTCACTCTTGCGACGCATAACTAAGAGTAAATCTCGATGAATGATGGCGAAAAAAGCGTTCACAGCTCTAATACCCTGACATAAGGAACCTGAATTTCTTGATGACTAGTCAAAACAACTAAGCCACCCATTTCAAGATGCTCTGTAATCAAATTTTGCAACGCTTGCACAGCATCAACATCAAGGGCGTTAAAGGGCTCATCCAAAATCCATAATTTGGCTTGATGTATTGCCATGCGCGCCATCAACACCCGACGCTTTTGACCAGCAGATAAGTATTGAACTGGCAGATCTTCACGCCCACGTAAGCCAAAGCGCCATAAAGAAGACAGGGCCTGCTCATGTGTAATAGAAATATCATCCAAGGATGCGTACATTTCTAAATTTTCTAAAGCGGTAAGATCTTCTTTCAATGCATCGCGATGACCCAAAAATAAAAGTTCACGGTGATATTCTTTGGGATCTTCTTGAATGGAATGATGCTTCCACAAAATCTCTCCTGATTCAGGCTTAGATAAGCCTGTTAGGAGTCGCAATAAGCTAGTTTTACCAACTCCATTTGCGCCACGCACATGCAAACACTCACCTGAATTCAATTGCAAATCTAGGCCAGCAAACAACTGTCGTTCACCACGCACACAGGTCAGCGCTCGCGCTTGAAGTACAAGATCGGACTTACTGGAGGTTGCAGAAATAGTGGCTGTCATGAAAGGTCGTAGGCTTGAATCAAACCACTCCTGGCATTGTCCAAGACCCTACAGGGGCTGTCAAACCAAGCAGAATGGTTTTTTGAGAATATTCTCTTTTAATTCAATCGCTTAGAGAATTATAAACCTTGACAGGTCAGCAAGAAAAAACTACTGGAAGTCATTTTTCCTCGATCTAGCTCGTAGAACTGCATCAAACACCAACTATTCAGGCTTGATCCCTGAAGTTTGAATCAAAGAGACCGATTGGCTAATCTCCGACTTTAAAAAAGCTGACATAAGCTGCCGAACCTGGGGTTGGCACTACAAAACCGACCGACTCTGGATGCTGTCTAAGATCTGAAATGAACTTACTAATAAAAAAGCCCCGTAAACGGGGCTTAGATCAAAGCATATTCATTTAGGGAATCATGATGATTGCGCCAGCTACCTTTCTTCCCTCAGCAGCACGATGCACATCAGCTGCCTGCTCTAAAGAAAACTTAGCGCCAATTTGAACCTTGACATATCCCTTTGCTATTGCATCAAATACAGCACGGGCATTCTCCTGTAAAAGAGCTGGAGTTGCGTTATGAGGAAATACTGAAGGTCTTGTCAAGAACAAGCAGCCCTTCTTATTGAGGATTTCTGGCTGAATCTCAGGCGCAGGTCCTGATGCGCCACCAAATAAGGCAACGGTTCCAAAAGGAGCCGTGCAATCTAAAGATCCTAAGAAGGTATCTTTAGCAACGGAGTCATAAACCACATTAGCCTTTTTGCCACCAGTTGCTTTGATAAATTCTTCAACCCAATTCGGCTTTGAGTAATCGATCACAGCGTCACATCCAGCCTCTTTAGCCGCAGCAAATTTGGCGGGAGATCCGACAGTACCGACAACAAACGCACCTAAAGCTTTTGCCCAGCCAGCCAAAATTTGACCAACACCACCTGCAGCAGCATGTACCAGGACGATATCACCCGCCTTAACCTGATACGTTTTTTGCACAAGATATTGGGCTGTCATGGCTTTGAAAAAAACTGCTGCTGCCACTTCATCTGAAATCTGATCTGGAACTGGGACTAATTTGTCAGCGGGCACATTACGAGCGCTCGCATACGCACCAATACCAGCATTGATATACATGACACGATCGCCAATTTTAAAATTGCTAACGCCCTCACCCATGGCCTCTACCACTCCAACAGCCTCATGACCCAGACCAGTTGGCAGATCTAGGGGATAGACACCAGAGCGCTGATAGACATCAATAAAATTAAACCCAATAGCAGTTTGGCGAATTTGTACCTCACCCTTTGCTGGCGGAGGCAATTCTTTATCGATCAATTTAATTACATCGGCACTACCTAGTTCAGAAAGACTAACGACTCGAGCTGTTGTCACATGTCACCTTATGATTTTTTATTAAATACTGATTGCAGTTTTTTAAAAGCTGCTCCTGTAATACAAAGTCTGACATATATTTCAGACCACTATTTAGCGCTTATAAAAACTCAGCGTCACTTCGCCTAGATATATTCCAAACTTACTCATCTTGGCCTTATTAATCATGACCTTAGGGGTTACCAGATACATCCAGTCGTCAAACTGTACATGATAAATAGTGCCGTCAACCGGTAATGCCAAGGTATAGGCCCAATTTAAGGCATTTCCAGCTGACTCGCCCTGGGCATCCCCTATCACATCATCGGCTTTACCAATATATCTACCAGGAGAAACTTCAGTTAACTTCCAAATTCTTTTTTGTTTGCTGCCATCGGAGTACTCAAAGCTTTCATCGAGTACACCCACTTTTTTGCCGTCAACTATTGACCATTTAGCCTCAATCAAGACAGTAAATCTTTTGACAACTTCGCCACTACGATCTGTAAATATTCCATAGGCATCAATCGTTCCTGAAAAATACTCACTTAATTCTAGGGTAGGCTTCTCTTTAGCGTAATCAGAAATTTTTGGCCCTGAGCAGGCACTCAACAAGAAGCTTATAAAAATTAATGTTGCTAATTTATATATATTTGTTTTCATAACTTAACAACCTTCGCTAATGAGTGGGGGTGGGCAATGCTGCCCAAGAAGTTCAGTACGCAGTTTGGGTGCGCTAGTTTTAGAATCGAACCAAATTCCAAAAAATGCCTTTGAAAATTCAGCGCCTTTGACTTGAGCAATCTGTTTGCCATCATAAAAAAATAAGGTCCCTTGCTTGGGGGTATAAATGGCTGTCAAACTTTGCCCAGGCTCTACATTAGGAAAGAATGCGGCCATCTCTTTGCCCCAAAGAGCAGCCTGAGTATCAGGAATACCCATTTTTTTCATCTCTTCTGCAGTTTTATTGGCAATAGATATTCCTGTAAACGATCTTTGATAGCGTAGATTCAAGGCAAATTCTGGGGAGCTTAGACTTCCAGCGCGATAGAGAGTGGCATCATAAATATCTAAACCCCACCAAGTCAGTTTTCCAGCGCCCTGAAGTCTAGTAGCGCCAAATGCTGAATTAATATGCGCCGTATCCATCGCAAAGCTCACTGGGCTATGCAAGCAAAATAATGCACAAGTAGATAGCAGGAATCGTTTCATATGGAGTATTAGGAGCAGATCTAATAGAGATGTATAAGGCATTACTACTCAGCAAGTTTAAGCTTATTTCAATAAACTGATATCAATTACTCACAAAAGGGCTTTTATGCAAAAAAATGTGGCGCTAAATGTGCTTGGTCAACCCTTAGTCCCCTGTTCCTTTGAACCACTTACGGGATTTTTTCGGGATGGATGCTGTAAAACTGACGAGCAAGATACTGGGAGTCATTTGGTGTGTGCGATAGTCACTAAGGACTTTTTACAATTTAGTCTCAGTAAAGGCAATGATCTGATTACACCCAGGCCAGAATATCAATTTCCTGGTCTGGTAGCAGGCGATCAATGGTGTCTTTGCCTCAATCGCTGGATTGAGGCTGTTCAAGCTGAATGTGCGCCAAAGATCAAACTTGAAAGCACTAACATCAAAGCTCTTGAGCTAGTTTCTTTAGATTTTCTGAAGCAATACTCGAATTAAGATTGAAGGCGTTTTATACCGACCATTTTATTCTGCCGCTACCAAGTGGTCATCGCTTCCCTATGGAGAAGTACTCTAAACTCAGAAACTTAGTGAGTCATTTAGAAGGCGTCAAACTGGTTGAAGCGCCCGCTGCAAGTGATACTCAAATTCTATATGCACATGACCCACAATATCTAATCAATATCATTTCGGGTAATTTAAGCGCACACGAACAAAGAGAGATTGGTTTCCCTTGGAGTCAGAAGATGGTGGAGCGTTCACGAAGATCAGCTGGGGCAACAGTAGCAGCATGCAAAACGTCCTTAACTGAGGGTGTTGCGGTCAATTTGGCAGGAGGCACACATCACGCCTATCGAGACAGGGGGTCTGGCTTCTGCGTCTTCAATGATTCTGCCATTGCCGCACGAGCCTTACAGAAAGAAATTAATCCTAAACTGAAAATTGCCATCATCGATTTAGATGTTCACCAAGGTAACGGTACAGCAGCTATTCTGCAAAACGATTCTTCCATCTTCACCCTATCGATACATGGTGAAAATAATTTCCCCTTTAAAAAGGAAGTCAGTAATTTAGATTTTGGCTTGCCAGATGAATGCAATGATCAAACCTACTTACAAGTTTTAAATCATTGTCTAGATGAACTAGATTCTCGTTTCAGGCCAGATAGTCTTATTTTTTTAGCGGGAGCCGATCCCCATGAGGATGATCGTCTTGGACGATTAAATATTAGCAGTGAAGGAATGCGACTGCGAGATGAGACCGTAATGCGATATGCTTTTGATCGAAAGTTACCCATAGCTATTTCGATGGCAGGCGGCTATGGCAAAGAAATGACATCAACCGTAAATATCCATTTTCAAACTATCAAAACTGCCGTGCAATTCCAGCAAAAATATTAGGATGTCTTTTTGCCTACTACTGGGCTATTGGCTGCCTTATTGACATTTTCCACGCTCTTTTCAAATTGAGAAAATGAATCGGCCATCGCCCCACGAATTAATTCAAAATTTTGTAGCGCAGTATTAAATGAAGTCTTAAATACTGAAACATAAGCTTGACTATCCTTAGGAGCATTATTAGTGGCATCGTTCACAAAGTGAATGAGATCAGCTTTAGACTCCTCAATCATGGATTCAGCAATCTCAGCAAGTTCTTTGTTGCCTTGATTGAGAACTTTTAAAAGCTTCTGATGATATTGGGTCACTTCTTTAGCAGCATCCTGCAATACTTCTGCATGAATATAATCAAAGGCGCTCTTGGGGTCTTTGGTCTTGATTAATTCAGCGACCCGCTTCTGAACCAGGGCAGCTAATTCCTGGGCGGCTTGTTGATTAATTTGATTGATTGATTGCGCACTTTCCATGGCAACTGCGCCAAGCTCTTTTGTCGCCTTCATCATCTTTTCCTGTCCCTCAAGAGCATTTAAATCGAACGGACTCTTTGCCATAAAGCATCCCCATTAGTGAATATATTTACCAATCTACTCTCGTTTTGAGAGCTTTCCATAGAGGAATACCAGTAGAGCCATCCGATTTAAGTCAATCTAGAAGGATTTTCTGAGGATCATTAATTCCACTTCAAAATCCCCCAAGCTCACTTTGCCAATCCTGGGATATTCAAGACTGAAAATGATAAAAATAGTCCCAGCCATCAGAATTGAAAAAACAATCACTACTAGCCAGTCACGCTTTCTTTCAATACCCATGTTGTACCCAGCAACGAGAGACCCAATCAACGACAGAATGAGAAGTGCCTGCCAAATAATCTCTGGCGGATGAAATTTACTAGCCAGTCGTTGATTTTCTGAGGCAGTAAACATATCCGATACCTTTGGAAGGATTTGGGCAGTGATTACTTTTTGTGGGTAAGCAGTATTTTCCACTATAAGCACCACAGCCTTCCAAAGTTGACTCCCAATCGCATTATGTGCGGCAACTTTTTTCTCTAGATGCATTTCAGACAAGGTTTGATTATCTTGGTATAGATTAATACGACTATCAAGATAGTCACTGAAAAGCTCTCTCACTTTCTGTTGATCTTTGGTAGCCAATAAATCCACATACTGATAAGCTGTTCCCGTGGCACTCACCTCAAGAGCAATCAGTTCGCGCCTATTATCAAAGCGATCAAATGCACCAGAAAATGTAAACGCAATGAGAAGTGCCAGCAAGCTAAAAATAGCAGTCAAAAATGTATTACTTGAATCAACTTTTGTAGCGCCATATTTGGAAGAAAGGTGATTGCCTATACGCCAGCCGATCTCCACCATAAAAAGCATGGCAAATAATAAAAAGCAGATCAATAAATTTGAAGAAAAAAGCAGAAGACGAAGGTTTTCGTTAAGTAACATGAGCGCTCATTAAAAGGACTGGGTAATACGCAACTAATCAGGGTGTCCCATACTAACCAGTTATGACTGATAACAGTAGAAGAAATGGGCTCTTGGACTAGAACCTCGGTTAAAGTGCCAAATGTCATAAGCCATAAGCATTAAATGCCCTAATCTCACCTTGTGCTCCGGATTCCAGTAAATTAAGGAAAATTGAAGCAACTGGAGACTGTCATTGGCTACCTATAACGCATCCTCATATCAATACCTTACTGTTCAAGGTGAAGGTATTACCTACGTCACTCTTAATCGACCAGAAGTGCGTAATGCCTTTAATGAAGGTTTGATTAGCGAACTACAAGAGATCTTCACCACACTAGGCTCAGATGACCGCTGCCGCGTGATCGTGCTTCAGGCTAATGGCAAGACTTTTTGTGCGGGAGCTGATCTCAATTGGATGAAGAGTATGGCTAACTTCACCAAAGAAGAGAATCTTGCCGACTCTCGCAAAATGGCATTAATGCTCAATACAATCTATGCTTGTCCAAAACCCGTTATCGCCAAAGTACAGGGTGATGCCTATGCGGGTGGAGTTGGGCTAGCTTCAGTGTGCGATATCTTGATTGCCTCTACGCAAGTTCGCTTCTGCATCTCTGAAGCCAAATTGGGTTTGCTGCCAGGAACCATTGCACCCTACGTTATTAGAGCGCTTGGTGAACAAGCCTCACGTCGATATTTTGTAACTGCTGAAGTATTTACTGCTGCCCATGCAAAAGAAATGGGATTCGT
This sequence comes from Polynucleobacter sp., assembly GCA_044377685.1. GTDB lineage: Bacteria > Pseudomonadota > Gammaproteobacteria > Burkholderiales > Burkholderiaceae > Polynucleobacter. The sequence continues at coordinate 18,281 of JBILYO010000008.1, forward strand.
ACATGAATTAGTCGACCCAGAAGCTTTAGATAACAAGGTAGATGAAATCTGCCAAGCCATCATGAGTAATGGTCCATTGGCAGTAATGGCTTGTAAAAAAATAGTGCGCGATATTTCGCAGCAAGCAATCACTCCGGCGTTGCTAGAGGAAACTGTAGAGCGTATTGCGACTATCCGCACTAGTGATGAAGCCCAACTGCGCATGAAAGCCTTTCTCGAAAAAAGTAAATGAGCCTATCGTCCAACCTTCCTAAGCAGGTCAAGATCGTTGAAGTAGGTCCGCGTGATGGCCTGCAAAACGAAAAAGAATTTGTTCCCATTGATGTCAAAGTTAATCTGATTAATCAACTGTCAAATGCCGGGTTTCCGAATATTGAGGCGGCATCTTTTGTTTCCCCTAAATGGATTCCGCAAATGGCTGGTAGCGATGAAGTGATGGCTGCCATCACCAGAAAGCCAGGCACGATTTACTCAGCCCTCACCCCGAATATGAAAGGCTATGAATCTGCCTTAGCAGCCAAGGTAGATGAGATCGTCATTTTCTCTGCGGCATCTGAAGCTTTTGCTCAAAAAAACATCAATTGCAGTATTACTGAATCTATTGAGCGATTTGCACCGGTAGCAAAAGCAGCCAAACAAGATGGTATTCGTATTCGTGGCAGCATTTCATGCTCATTTGGCTGCCCCTACCAAGGCTCTGTGGCTCCCAATCAAGTTGCGGAAGTCGTCAAAAGAATGATGGCATTGGGTTGCGATGAAATTGATATTGCAGACACGATTGGAGTAGGGACCCCAGGGCAAATAGCAGCTGTATTTGAGGATCTCTTCACCTTTGCACCCAAAGAGCAATTTTCAGGCCACTTTCATGATACTTACGGGCAAGCCCTTGCTAATATCTATGCTGCAATGCAAGTAGGTGTCAGTATTTTTCATTCCTCTATCGCAGGTCTAGGAGGTTGCCCTTATGCAAAAGGAGCAACTGGTAATGTCGCTACAGAAGATGTTTTGTATATGCTTAAAGGCTTAGGAATCGAAACTGGAATAGACTTTGATGCTACTGTCAAAATTGGTGAATATATTACAAGGGCTACTGGCAAAACGAATGCATCCCGCGTTGGTAGAGCAATAGCTGCAAAAATGAACGGGAGACCAACATGAATCAATTTCTTAAACTACTAACAATTGCGTTAAGCACCATCTCGCTGCAGGTTGCCGCACAAAGCTACCCTGCCGCAAACATCACTCTGGTAGTGCCGTTTGCACCAGGAAGCGGTACTGACGCAGTAGCGAGGATCATGGCTACCAAGATGGGAAGTATCTTAGGGCAGCCAGTCATTGTGGATAACAAACCTGGCGCCAGCGCACAAATCGGAGCCCAATTCGTTGCATCTGCTAAACCTGATGGTTACACCTTGCTGATGACTACCAATACCTCACACTCAGCAAACCCTTGGTTATTCCAAAATCTGAAGTACGATCCGATTAAAGATTTCACTCCAATTGCACGGGTTGGTGAATTGCCTTTCGTACTGACTGTAAATAATGACTTGCCAGTGAAGAGCGTTCAAGAACTGATTGATTACGCAAAAGCAAACCCCGGAAAATTATCCTACGGTACCCCTAACAGCACCTCACTGGTTACCACTGAAACGATTATGTATCTGACTAAAATCAGTATGACGCAGATACCCTATAAGTCGAGCCCCCAAGCACTGACCGATTTAATTGGCAATCAAATTCAGGTCTATGTTGTAGATACTGGTTCAGGCATGGCGATGATTAAGGCAGGTAAGGTACGTCCTATTGGGTTAACCGGCAACAGGCCTTTTGCACAATTACCCAACATACCCCCTATTGCCAAAACAGTTCAGGGCTTTGATCTTGTGTCTTGGAATGGCATTTTTGGCCCAGCCAATCTCCCAAAACCAATCGTTGATAAAGTCAATGCAGCTATTCAGGAGGCGGTAAAGGATCCTGAGGTTCAATCTAAATTAGCACAACTCGGATTTTTAGTTTTACCATCCAAAAATCCTCAGGAGTTTGCGCAATACGTTAGCGAACAAATGGCTTACTGGGGCAAACTCATTACTCAATCTGGCATTAAGTCCGAACTCAATTAATCAGAAATTAAGGAATGTGATGGGCCCATTAGCTGGCGTTCGTATATTAGATTTAACTGCGGTGATTCTGGGGCCCTTTGCAACCCAAATCTTGGCATCGATGGGTGCTGAAATCATCAAGATTGAAACTCCCGATGGAGATAATATGCGGGATGTTGGCCCCATGAGAAATCCAAAAATGGGGCATATTTTTTTACAAGCCAATCGTGGTAAAAAAAGTGTAGTACTCGACCTGAAAGATCCCGCTTCTAAACAGGCGGCGATTGATATTGCAAAAACAGTAGATGTATTTATATCTAACATCCGTCCACAGGCGCTTGATCGACTTGGTCTTGGTTATGAGGATTTAAAGAAAGTAAATGATAGGATTATTTACGTGTCCTGTTCTGGGTTTGGTCTAGATGGTCCTTATGCTGATAAACCGGCCTACGATGATTTAATACAAGGCGCTACTGGTGTGCCCTGGCTAATGCAGCAATACGGAATTCATGAACCGCGTTATGCACCGACTACTTTAGGTGATAGAGTCACAGGGCTGCACTCTGTTTACGCAGTCACGTCAGCCCTCTATGCCAGGGAGAAGACAGGTAAAGGTCAGCACATTGTGGTTCCCATGTTTGAATCCATCGCCCAGTTTATTTTGGGGGATCACTTGGGTGGCGAGTCCTTTATTCCACCGATTGGTAAATCTGGTTACGCTCGTCTCTTATCGCCCTATCGCAAGCCTTATGCCACTCAGGACGGATATATTTCTATTCTGATTTATAACGACAAGCATTGGAAAAGTTTCTTTGAGGCAATTGGTCAACCAGAGCGCCTACAGGAAGAAATTTTTTGCACTCATGTCAATCGCGCAAATAATATCGATCAAGTTTATCAAGAAGTTGAAGCGATTATGGGGACCAAAACGACTGCCCAATGGCGTCAGCTCCTAGATCAATTTGATTTACCCAACCAGACCATGAATTCGATCAATGACCTGATTGAGGATGAACACCTCAACAGTAAATCCTTTATTTATACCGAAAATCATCCCACTGAAGGACAAATTCGAGTGATGAAAAGTCCTGTATCTTGGTCTGAGACTCCGGCGAAAGAGGATCTCAGTCCCGCTCCAGGTCTAGGACAACATACAGCTGAAATATTAAGAGGCCTAGGCTATGCAGAAGAAGCTATCGAGGCACTGATACGCTCAGGAAGTAAAAAATGAATTTTCAATTCACACCAGAGCAGTTACAGATCCAAGATGCTATTGAAAAACTTTGCAAACCATTTGATGCAGATTACTGGCTCAAAAAAGATCAGTCTGCTGACTTCCCTTTTGATTTTCATAAAGCGCTAGCTGATGCAGGCTGGCTTGGCATTGCGATGCCCACCGAATACGGTGGAGCAGGTCTTGGGATCACTGAGGCTACCATTATGATGCGTACGATTTCTGGAAGTGGTGCTGGCCTATCGGGTGCCTCTGCGGTTCACATGAACATTTTTGGTTTGCACCCAGTGGTTGTCTTTGGGTCCGATGAACAAAAGAAACGCTGGCTACCTCCTTTAATTGCAGGTAAAGATCGCGCTTGCTTTGGCGTCACAGAACCTAATGCAGGCTTAAATACCCTCAAGCTCAGTACGAAAGCTGAAAAACAGGGTGATCACTATTTAGTGAGCGGGCAAAAGATTTGGATTTCAACTGCCCAAGTAGCCAATAAGATCTTGCTTCTAGCGCGCACTACCCCGATAGAGGATTCCAAAGGAACTGAAGGTTTGTCATTGTTTTATACCGACCTAGATCGCTCTTGTATTGATGTCAGAGAAATTGAAAAAATGGGTCGTAAGTGCGTTGATTCTAATGAGGTTTTTATTGATCAACTCAAGGTCCCAGTGGAAGATCTTATCGGCGAAGAAGGCAAGGGCTTTTCCTATATTCTGCATGGCCTCAATCCCGAAAGAATTTTAATTGCCGCAGAAGCTATTGGCTTAGGACAAGTTGCACTTGCTAGAGCTGCGCTTTATGCTAAAGAGCGCATCGTATTTGATCGTCCCATTGGTCAAAATCAAGGGATTCAACACCCGCTTGCAAAATCCTGGATGGAACTAGAAGCTGCGAACCTAATGGTCTTTAAGGCAGCTAGCCTGTATGACAACAATCACTCCTGTGCCGCTGAAGCGAATGCCGCTAAATACCTTGCCGGTGAAGCCTGCTTTCATGCTTGTGAAAACGCCATCATGACCCACGGTGGGATGGGTTATGCCAAGGAGTACCACGTAGAGCGCTATCTTCGTGAGTCCTGGATTCCTCGCTTAGCTCCTGTCAGCCCTCAGCTCATTCTCTGTTTTATTGCTGAGAAAGTTTTGGGGCTTCCTAAATCCTATTGAACCAAAGAAGAGAAAATAATGAGTGCTACTAAATCACGTTACTTTGTCAAGGCTGGCGAGGTAGAGGGCTACCATCCAGCCAATCATTTAGGCACAGTAAACCGCAGAATTATTGGTACTGAAACAGTCGGTGCAAAGCAGCTAGAAGTCTTACATGGCACGATTGAAAAGGGTAAAGGCGCTCTTCCTCATGCACATCCTGGCATAGAACAAGTCTGCTACATGCTAGAAGGTCGTGCTCGCGCTGAAGTCAATGGCGAGGTTTGTGAAATGGGTCCTGGTGACGCCTGTTTTTTTCCAGCCGATGCAATGCACGTTTTTACCGTCATTAGTGATGAGCCAGTAAAGCTTTTAGTGATTTACTCACCACCCTATGAAGAAAATCCCGCAAGAGTAATACGGCCTACAGGAAACTCTTGATCACTACCTGCAATAGAAACTTACATTTACCCTAAGGCAAAAGGTGTTTTTAAAGCTAATAAAATAATGATGGAGTTTATCAATACACCGCTGCCTGACCATCACGTCTAGGATCGCTAGCTGCAATATAGCCGTCCTCAATATCATCCGATAATCTCCAGATAAATTGCCCGGCTCCAAAATCCATATAAGGATCATCAATTTTCTTCAAAGTATGACCTAGGTCTGACAGGCCCTGAACGGTATCGGCATTCATATTGGCTTCTACATCTAGACTGAAGTCACGATTCACCTTCCAACGAGGCGCATCACATGCTGCTTGCGGCTGTTGACGGTAAGACAACATCCGTATCACGGTTTGTAAATGGCCCTGAGGTTGCATATCACCCCCCATCACACCGAAACTCATTTGCGGCAACCATGTGTCACCTTCTTTGCGAGTTAAAAATGCAGGAATGATGGTTTGAAAAGGACGTTTACCCCCAGCAACAACGTTGGCCGAATTAGGATCCATTGAAAAACCAAAGCCTCTATTTTGTAAACTTACACCCCAATCTGGAACTACTACACCAGAACCAAAGCCCATATAGTTACTCTGAATGAAAGAAATCATGCGGCCTTGCTCATCAGTTGCTGATAAGTAAATCGTGCCACCAGATTGCGGCAGGCCAAATGGGAAATGGCTTGCCTTATTAGGATTAATCAGTTTTGCACGCTGGGCCAAATACGCTGGGTCCAACATCTGTGCTGGCGTTACTGCCATGGCACGGGGATCTGCCACGTATTGATACACATCAGCAAAAGCCAACTTCATCGCTTCTATTTGCAGATGCTGACTCTGCACACTATCGACTGGCAAACTGGCTAGATCAAAGTTTTGTAATATCCCTAAAGCAATTAATGCACCAATCCCTTGTCCATTAGGAGGTATCTCATGCATGGCATAGGTCTTTCCATCAACACCTTGTATTTCTTGTTGAATCGTACCTACCCAATCAGGGCGATACTGCGCAAGATCATCTAGACTCATCGATCCGCCATTACTACTAGAGTACCGAGCAATTGCTTGCGCAATCTCTCCCTCATAGAATTCACGAATACCTGACTTAGCAATTGTCTTAAGAGTTTTTGCTGCCGCTTTAAAGCGAAAAATTTCTCCAATTTCTGGAGCACGACCATGGGGCATAAATGCCTGAGCAAATCCCGGTTGATCGCGCAACTCTGGAATAGCAGCAGCCCATTTATGTGCAACTACTGGCGCCATCGCATACCCTCTTTCGGCGATCTCAATAGCGGGCTGCAACAAATCTCCCAAAGGTAAAGAGCCAAAACGCCTGTGTAACTGCTCCCAACCAGCGAGAGCACCAGGAACTGTTACAGAATCCCAACCTCGCTTGGGTCTATCTGCCAAGCCACTAGCATCGGTCCCATATTTTTTGGAAAAATACTCGGGGCTCCAGGTTTGAGGTGAAGTACCGGAAGCATTTAAGCCGTGCAACTCCTGACCATCCCAAACAATAGCAAAGCAATCGCTACCTAAACCATTAGATACTGGCTCAACAATCATCAAAGCAGCTGCGGCTGCGATGGCTGCGTCAATGGCATTCCCGCCTTGCTGAATGATTTTTAATCCTGCTTGAGCCGCAAAAGGGTGGGAAGTAGAAACTACATTGCGCCCCATTACTGGCACACGAATCGTTGGGTATGGATTATTCCAATTAAATTTCATCATTATTGATCTTATTCAGGATTAATCTGGGCTTGTTTAATTAAAGTGCCCCAGCGCGCATGCTCTCTTGCGACCATACTTGCTAATTGATTGTGGGTACCGGTATCCATTAAGCGCCTACCTGCACAAATAAGGCTAAAGTTTGGCGAATGATCTGAATTTTCACTGGACCTCCTGAGTATTTCCAATATCGTATATGATAATTTTTTGATATTGCTATTTCCTTGCCCGTGAGCTCAAATCAATCCATAGAATACCTCTTTGATCACTTGGTGATTATGGCTAGAGACAGTCTAGATGAGCTCAGCAACATATTCACCAGCCAAGGATTTCAATTAACGCCTCTAGCTCACCATAATTTGGGCTCAAGCAATCGTCTCATCATACTCAAATCTAGCTATATCGAACTGCTGGGCTGGGAAAAAGAAAAACAGGCTCAAAGAGCAGAAATTGCTCATCAGCCCATTGGCTTAGATGCCCTAGTATTTCGTACTGACGATGCTAATGCATGCTACCGGCAACTTAAAGAAGCTGGCTTTGCGGTAAACCCCGTACAAGATTTATCACGTGAAGGAGACTTCATGGGAAATAAAGTGCTCGTAGAATTTAAAACAGTCCGCTTTTCAGAGCAGCCTATTCCTGGCCTTCGGATCTATTTTTGTGAGCACTTAACTCCAGACTATGTTTGGCAAAAACAATGGCTAACGCATCCCAATAAAACCCAGGATTTGCAAAAAATCACGATTATTAGCTCAAATATCAAAGAGACTGCTACAAGATTTCAAAGTCTTTTAGAGCTTGCGGATAGTCAGTTGAAGTTTCTAAAGGATTGTGTCGAGATTTCTCTGCCCAATATCAATCTCTGGATTCAACCCCAGGATTCTCCTAAG
>JBILYO010000229.1:0-2738 GCA_044377685.1 Polynucleobacter sp.
AACCCCAACCGGCTTAATTTTCTTCTCCAGCATGTCAGTCAATTCCACTACAGCCTCCTCTTGAATCTGAGGGCGACACATGACCCACTCCGTAAGACGAGAATATTTCGATAGCCCAATGAGTGCAGAGTTTTTACTTGGCAGAACACCAATCCAAATACGACCCATGATTGGACAGAGATGATGAGAGCAGGCACTACGGACAGTAATCGGTCCAATGATCATCAGCTCATTTAAGCGGCTGACATTAGGAAACTTAGTTAAGGCTGGCTGCTCAACATAGCGCCCATTAAATACCTCTTGCACATACATCTTGGCAACACGGCGACTGGTACCTTTTGTGTTGTGATCGCTCTCAGTATCAATGACTAAACTCTCTAACACTGCCTGCATCTTCTGTGCAACCTCCTCTACCAAGATCTCTAATTCACCGGGCTTAATAAATGCAGAAATATTGTCATTTGCATGAAAGCGTGCATTCTGCTCCTTAATGCGACGACGTATCACAGTTGATAAAGGAAGGCCTACATCATCTTGAGTCGATTCTCGAGGGGCTACTTTTTTTACAGGCGTTTTTACAGCAGTACTTTTTTTGCTGACAACTTTATTGATAGGCATGGATTGTGAATGTCTCGAGTAATATTTTTAAAAAGGCTGCGGTTTATATCTGAAAAAAGAGGCTTACGACGCAGATAATGCCGATCAACCATACGATCGATCTCGTCGTAGACCAATTAGCCACATAACAGATTAAGTATGCAATACGGGCAAGTACAAAGCCTACTGCCAAGATATCAATACGGGCCTGAGGGACATTTGAGATCGAGGCAATAATGACTGCGGCAAAAAAGAGGGGTAGGGATTCGAAGAGATTGGCTTGAGCTGCATTAGCGCGCGCCCGAAATCCAGTCTGCTTCGCTAACCATTGACGCGGTAAGCCATTGTCATAGCCTTCCCAACCTTTTTTAGCGATTCCAGTAGCCACATAGGGAAGTATGCCCATGATGAGTACACAGAAATAAGCAATGGTCATGATGTACTTTTATCTCCGCTTGCTAAAGTTTTTTTCTTAGAACCAATCCGTGACTCAGTGCCATTCATCAGATTTTGAATATTGCTGCGATGACGCCAGATCAACAATGAGCACACTACGAGTAGCGCCAGACCCATAGGCTGAAAACCAAATAAGAACACGAAGTAGACAGGACCAAATACAGCAGCTGCTAGCGCCGCTAGTGAAGAGTAGCGCATAAACATCGCCACAATAATCCAAGTACTTAAGGTAGCAGCGCCCAAAATCCAATTAATCCCAAACAAAATACCGCAGGCAGTCGCAACTCCTTTGCCACCTTTAAAGCCATGAAATATCGGAAACAAATGCCCCAAGAACACCGCAATCACGACGCCAGATAAAACCCAAGAACCCATAGTAGAAGTCAGAGACTCATCCCCCAATAAGACTCGAGCGAGCATCACTGCGATATAGCCTTTTAAGGCATCGCCAATCAAAGTCAAAACGGCAGCTAATTTATTTCCGGTTCGCAATACATTCGTAGCGCCGGGGTTACCTGATCCATAAGTATGGGGGTCGGGTAAACGCATACATTTACTCACCACTACCGCAAAGGAAATGGAGCCAATCAAATAAGCAACTGGAATGAGCAGGAGGGCTAAATTGGAATCCATAGCGCTATCTTAAACATTAATACCACATTGGGTACCGCACTAGGTGCCAAACTAAGTACCAAACTAGCTACCGCGGGGATGGTGCTGTTGATGAATGGACTTCAGGCGCTCTCTAGCGACGTGCGTATAGATTTGAGTGGTGGAGATATCCGCATGGCCTAAAAGCAGCTGTACTACCCTCAGATCCGCCCCATGATTTAACAAATGGGTAGCAAAGGCATGACGTAAGGTATGCGGCGAGAGCGCTACTGGAATATTCGCAATCGTGGCATAACGCTTAATCAAAGCCCAAAACGCCTGACGTGTTAAACCCGTGCCCGTATGACGTCCAACAAACACCGCATCGGAGCTTTTACCCTCTAACAAGATCGCCCTGCCCTCAGCAAGATAGCGGCGCAGCCATTGGCCCGCTTCTCCCCCAAAGGGAACTAGACGCTCTTTTCCACCTTTACCATTGACCACCCTCACTATGCCCTCATTCATACCAAGAGCAACCGTTTTAAGTGAGACGATCTCGGAGACACGTAAGCCACTGGCATACATCAGCTCTAACATCGTGCGATCACGCAAACCCAATGGGGTTTCAATATCAGGAGCATTGAGCAAAGCAGTCACCTGATCTTCACTCAGGGTTTTGGGAAAACGCATGGCTTGCTTAGCAGCCCGTAAGCCGATACAAGGATCAGACTTCACTAAATTGATGCGTAGCGCATGACGAAAAAAACGTTTAAACACGGTCAGTCGTCGATTAGCCGTTGTAGCCTTATCAGCACGACGATAGGCAAAGTAAGCAGTTAAATCTTTTTCAGTGACGCCATATAAATCAGTAGCAGATTGTTTATATAGCCACTGTGCCAACAATAAGAGATCGCGACGATAGGCCGTTAGGCTATTTTGAGCAAGGCCATCTTCTAACCAACAAGCATCACAAAAACGCTCAATCGCCTCTTGGCTTGCAGGCGCAATCTCAGCAGGTACCGCTTTTAAGCCAGTGCCCACTGATGATTCTGTTTTAGTCACGGAAGTTATTAAAGCCCAATGGTGCTTCGGTA
>JBILYO010000230.1:0-2721 GCA_044377685.1 Polynucleobacter sp.
AAGATTCAGGGCGCAACCATCGAAGCGCCATCCACAAAATACCAAGACTTAATGGCGCCAGGATACTGTCTGGAAGTAAGCCAATCGCCAAGATGTGGGGCATTGGACCAGCAATGATGGCGAGTACGGCCATTAAACCGCAGAGATTGGGTGAGGGCAGTGCAGAAGTCAGATAAGCTGTGTTGTGACTTCGCATGAATTGATGGAGCTCTAGCGTTACTTGGTATACCAAAATGCACGCAATCACCCACAGTAATTCTGGTATTAAGCGAATCAGACCCTCTGAGGAAGTAAGTGCAACTAAAGGCCACTGAATCCAACCAACGAGAGGAGGGTGATCAAAGTAACTCCAGGCAAGGCTTTGGGCATATAAAGCGTAGTGGGCTTCATCAACAGAAAATTCGATTGCAAAACCGAGGCCAAAATGGACTAAGGCAGCAATACTGATTGAGATTGCAGCCCAGGCAGAGGGTGAGTAATTGCGCATGGAAGGATTTTAGACTCACTTGGTACATTCTTTGGGACAATTGTTGTATGAACATTTATCACTATTTTCTTCTCATTCCTTTTTTGGCTACAGCGTTGGTGGGCTGTGCTGGATTTGGTAGTGGTTCAGTTCAGGATGAGTTTGGCCAGACTGTCAATATGGATCAAGTGCCTACTCAAGATGATTTACCTAAATTTTCTAATCAGACGGTTCGTGAAGGCATGCCAGGAGGGTGGCATTTTTATCGGATTGCCCCTAATAAAAAGAATACCGTTTACCGTTTGGAAAACTACCAAGGTAGGACTGTATTAAGTGCGAACTCTAAAACGTCAGCCTCTGGATTAGCCGTGAAGTTAAAGCCTAGAGCGGCACAAAATTTATGGTTAAAGTGGGAGTGGAAGACGACGGTTCCCATTCCTGCTGCGGATAATACTGAGCGCATACATGATGATGCACCACTTCGAATTTTAGTTGCCTTTGATGGTAATAAATCAAAGCTGAATCTGAAGGAAAAATTGACCTTTGAAATGGCTAATTTAATTAGTGGGCAGGAATTGCCATATGCAACACTGATGTATATATGGTCAGGTAAATCACCAGTCAATTCTATTTTGGACAACCCACATACTTCACGCATCAAAATGATTGTTGTTGATTCTGGCTGGGATAGGCTTGGACAATGGCATTTACATCAGCGTGATCTTTACACAGATTATCGGAATGCCTATGGTGAATCGCCTGGTGAGGTGATCGGAATTGCCTTGCTGACCGATACCGACAATACTAAGTCGGAAACAAAAGCCTTCTATGGTGATATCGAATTTATCCGTAAAACGAAATAGTCAATTTAGCGTTGAGTAGGGCGCCAACGCTTTAATAAGAGCGCATTACTCAGGACACAGAAGCTCGATAGGGCCATGGCACTACCTGCGAGCATCGGTGAGAGAAATCCTAGCGCTGCTAAAGGAATGCCAGTTATATTGAATGCAAAAGCCCAAAATAAATTTTGTCTAATTTTGTTCCAAGTTTTTTTAGAAATATCAATCGCATCCGCAACCAGCGTTGGATCTCCCCTCATTAAGGTGATTCCAGCTGCCTGCATCGCCACATCAGTTCCAGTAGACATCGCCATGCCGACATCAGCAGCAGCAAGTGCTGGAGCATCATTGACACCATCGCCAACCATGGCAACCCAATGCCTTTGCTGATTAGCGCCAGGGGATTGGAGTTTGCGAATGATCTGAGCTTTATCGCCAGGCATGATTTGTGCAAATACTTCATCAACGCCAATCATCTTACCAACGCGTGATGCTGCTGCTTGGTTGTCTCCGGAAATCATGACAGTGCGAATGTGTAATTTGTGAAGTGCCTCAATCGCTTCTTTAGCATTGCTCTTAAGCTCATCACCAAAACTAATCACTGCGATTGGAGACGGCGAGGGTTCAACTCGCATCAAAACAGAAACGGTCTGACCGGCCTCAAGACAGGTTTTTGCTTTTTCTAAGATTGCTGAGATATCGGAGCTAGCCTCTAAAGAAGCAATACTTTGGAGACATAAAGTTTGATTGGCCCACAGCCCTGAAGTGGGTTTACCTTCAATACCAATACCTGCTAGTGCTTTACTAGCAGAGGGAGGAATGGGCGAGATGTGTTGATCTTTTGCAGCATCTAATAAGGCCTTTGCTAATGGATGCTCGCTTCCCAATTGCAAACCAGCAGCACTTGCCAAAATGTCATTGGAATTGATGCTGGAATCAAAGGGTAAGAGAATAAGGAGCCTAGGCTTGCCAATGGTTAAGGTTCCAGTCTTATCAAACGCAACAATATTCAGGCGATGGGCTTGTTCAAGAACCTGAGGGTCCTTAATTAAGATGCCAAAGCGCGCTGCCACACCAGTCCCAGCCATGATGGCGGCAGGCGTAGCTAATCCAAGCGCACAAGGGCAGGCAATAACCAATACTGAAACAGCTCTCAATATAGCGATAGAGACAGAATCTAAATATATCCAATTGGCTATTCCAGTGATGATGGCAATGACGATGACGCTCGGTACAAAAATGGCGCTCACCTGATCAACTAATTTTTGTATTCGCGCCTTCTGAGTTTGTGCATCTTCTACTAATGAGATGATTTTTGAGAGAACACTTTCAATCCCCACTGCTTGCGCTTGGACTACCAAAACACCTTCGCCATTTAGAGCTCCACCAATCACTAGATCGTTAACCTGCTTCTTT
>JBILYO010000096.1:0-8232 GCA_044377685.1 Polynucleobacter sp.
CCCAGTCAAAGCCTAGTTAATTGGGCTAAAGAACTAAGTTCCGCAAAAAGCTAAGTTACTAACTCATTAAAGTATTCATGATGAGCGGTGTTTAGCGTAGAAATGCGCCACTCAATAGGCTCATCTTGTATATCAAGCGCTACTCTACGAATATGGAGCACTGGGGAGTCTGGCTTTAACTTTAACCAAGTCGACATTTGTCTACCCGCCAAACCAGCCCGCAATCTTTCATTCGTTTTCACTACGGACTGACTATAACGCATTTGGTATAACTGATAAATACTGCCTTCTCGCCCATCAAATTCAGAACGGGTTAAATTTTTAAAACGCCTTTTATCCAAGGTAATGTGGTCAATCATCACGCACTCACCCTCTAAATATAAACGAGTGACGATATGCCAAACAGGAGCTCCTTCCTTAATACCTAACTTAAGAGACTCCTCCTTACTTGCTTGCGCCGCTCCAAAAGAAGCAGTCTCCACACGGGGATACGTTTTTTTATCAGCATCCCAACGAGCAACATGGAAAAAATAATAAAGCAGTCGCTTAGCATCGTGCTCTGCAACATAGGTTCCCCTGCCTTGACGGCGGACAACAATACCTTCCGCAACTAATTCATCTACCGCCTTGCGCAGGGTTCCTATAGATACATCTAACTCATTGGCTAAATCCTTTTCGGCAGGCAATGCCTGACCCATTGGATAACGCCCCCTGACCAAATCTTCGGTGATTTTTTGCTTCACCTCTTGATAAGCGGTCAGGGACTTCATAGCTTAAAACTTAAGCAGACTCATACAGACGGGTCATTACAAACTCACGGTGACCCAAAATCTCAGCTGCTGTTAATTCACCATTTGCAGTTCTTAGAAGAGCATCGAGCAGTTTCTCGCCTGCTGTATCTAAGGTCTCTTCACGACGCAAAATACCTGAAACATCTACATCGATATGTTCAGACATTGTCCGCACTGTTTTTGGATTAGCGCATAACTTAATCACCGGAAGAATTGGGTTACCAATCACGTTACCCTGTCCGGTAGGAAAGAGGTGGGCTGTAAAACCAGATGCTGCGCAAAGCGTCACCATTTCAGCGGCGGCAGAAGATGAGTCCATAAAATGCAAACCTGGAATAGTTGGGATCTCAGCCTTATCTAGCACCCCATCCACAACACATTTCTTACCGATTTTCTGAATATTACCAAGCGCTTTTTCTTCGATCGTAGTTAGACCACCAGCAATATTCCCTTTGGTAGGTTGTGAATCAGATAAATCGCTGGTTTTGTTCTTCTCGATCACATCTTGGTAACGATCAAACATTTCACGGAATTTTTTCTTCACTTCTGGAGTGCGGCAACGCGCCTCAACCAAATGCTCACCACCAGTTAGCTCGGTAGTTTCGCCAAATACCAAGGTAGAGCCAATCTCATAAAGCTTATCAAACGCATTACCAACTGTTGGGTTCGATGCACAACCAGAAGTAGTATCAGATTCGCCGCACTTAGTTGAAACCCATAACTCTGATAGTGGCGCTGAAACACGTTGCTGTTTAGAGGCATGCTTCATCATAGAATAGGCGGCCTTACTAGCACTTGCAATCGTTGATGTATCGCCATTACCTTCAATCCAGAAACCTTCTACTGGCTTACCAGACGCCTTAATTCCATCAACCACAATCTTTGTCCACTGTGGCTCGATACCAATCACCACTACTCCAGCTACGTTTGGATTACAACCAGCACCGATCAAGGTTCTAAAGTGAAGGTCTAAGTCTGCGCCAAACTGAAGACGGCCATAAGGATGAGGAATGGCAACTGTACCCTTAATATTGTTGGCAACCGCTTCACATGCTGCATTCGATAAATCATCTAAGGGCAAAATAATGACGTGGTTACGAATACCCATACGACCATTTTCACGGCGATAGCCCATAAAAGTTGCTTGTTTTAAATTAATCATTTTCTATCTTTCTTAATATCGTAATGAATACGGGTATCGATTACCAACGCTTAGTTTTGACATTTTGAACATGGGTATGCTCGCCCTTTTTGATGGGAGCAACTACCTTGCCGATATCAACACCGTACTTAATAATGGTGTCGCCAGTCTTCATGTCCTGCAAAGCAATCTTATGCCCAATTGGAATATCACTTTCAGATTTGATATTGACAGTGCTATCACCGTCCATTACCCAGCCGATTAAATCGGTACCAGCCTTCACACCTTCCACCACGACAACGCCAACGACGTCTCCTGGCTCATGCACGACAAAATGAATCATTTCTTTCTCCTTATCAATCTTATTTGAATGCTACCCATTCCATGACTGACGAATGCCAGCCTGAATTTCCTCTACAACCACATCAGAAACATTTACACCTTCTTTAAATCCTGCTGCTCTTTGCTTAAAGCGTCGCTGGCCCGGCAAACGAGTGCCTGAATCAGCTGCCAGCGCTTTTAAAAAGTCGCGCATTTTGTTTGCAAAAACTTGAGTACCGGCAAGCCCTGGATCAATCGTTAGAAGAAGCTGGCCAATACGTGGGCGATTTCCCTTAGCGTCAAAAAATGAGTCAGCCTCATATGAGAACCTGCTACCAGATAAACCCACCACTAATAATTCAACAATCAAAGCGAGTAATGCCCCTTTATCACCGCCCAAAGGAACCATCAAACCCTTTAACCCCTCTTGCGGATCTGTTGTAGGCTTACCATCTGCAGTTAATGCCCAACCTTCTGGAATGGACTCGCCTTTCTTTGCGGCAACCAATAATTTGCCACGCGCAACCGCAGATAAAGACATATCAATTACCAAGGGATCACGATTGGCTAATGGGAATGCAGCGGCTAAAGGGTTAGTGCCAAACATAGCCTTGCTTCCCCCAACCATTGGCATTGCAGCAGGCGTATTGCCAAACAATAAAGAAATATATCCAGCGCGTGCAGCAGCCTCTGCAAAATGACCAGCAACGCCAAAGTGGTGACTATTAGTCACTGCTACAAGACCAACGCCACTCTTTGAAGCAAGGTTAACAGACAAATCTGTTGCAAAACGAAGGGCTGGAAAAGCTAATCCATCACAAGCATCAACTAAAGCTGCAGATGTTTTGAAAGGGCGAACCTTTATTTTAGGAGCTAACTCAACTCGGCCATTTTTTGCATGACCTGCATATTGTGAAACCCGAGCTAAACCGTGTGAGGCTAAGCCGTCTAATTCTGCAAGCGCTAAAAATTGAGCTGTTTCAAAAGCGGCCTTTTCACCGATACCACTAGCTTTTAATCCAGCCGATGCCAACTGAAGCATCTTTTCATAGGATAAGTTCATTTCAAACCCCTAAATACCGATTAACTTCATCGGCAATCATTTGACTAACACGCTCATTACTTTCTTGTGTGACCCCTGCAATATGTGGTGTCAAAATGAGGTTCTCTATTCCTGCAAAATGATTTAAATCCTTTGCGGGCTCTGTAGAAAAGACATCAATTGCAGCACCCCCAATTCGCCCAGAGCGCAGTCGCTCTACGAGCGCTAATTCATCAACGATGCCGCCTCGAGCCGTATTAATGAGACAAGCGCCTTCTTTCATTTGGTCAAGCGTGGTCGCATTAAACAAATTCTTGGTTTCAGGCAAATAAGGAAGGTGCAAAGAAACTGCATTACTTTTTGATAGCAACTCATTTAATTGAAGTAAGGGAACCGAAAATCCATCCAGAGCAATAGAATCTTCAGAGAGCATTGGATCGTATGCCACACAATGCAAGCCAAACGCATGCGCCTTTTTAGCAACCACCCTTCCAATGCTGCCAAAACCTACAATACCTAATGTCTGACCTAAAAATTCGTGATAACCAGAAAAACGAGGGCGAGGCCATTCCCCTTTAAGAGTTGCCATCGTAGCAGGGATAAATCCCCGGGTTAATGCAACTGCAGCCCCGACAACATACTCAGCTACTGACTCGGCATTCGCACCTGTCGCAGGGATGACTTTGATATTGCGTTTGGCACAAGCTGGTAACTCAATATTTTCAAGCCCAACGCCCAAACGACCAACAACCCTTAAATTTGGTGCAGTCAGTAAAATTTCTTCATTAACTTGAGTAAGGTTACGAACAATCAGTCCCTCAATATTTTGCATTGCAGCAATTAAAGCCGGACGATCTTTATATAAATCTGGCTCATAAATCACGCTATGCTTAGAACGCAGGGTTTCTAAGGCTTGACTAGTGATGAACTCAGAGATCAAAATGGTAGACATATCCATATCATATAGATGATTTAAATCACTTGCAAGAAAGAGCGCAATTTTTTAGGAAAAAAATAAGCTTATTTTTTTGTAAATATTACTCATTGATTGAAATAAGAGATAAGATTAAATAAACACCAATAAAACTGGAGGAGCAAGATGTTTAAGAAAGAATTGATTGCCGTTTTAAGAAATGCATTTATTAGCCTTGGAGCGCTAGCCTGTATTGCCTCCCCTTCAATTACACAGGCTCAAAGTTGGCCAGATAAGCCAATTAAATTGATTATCCCTTTTGCTCCTGGCGGTACCACTGATATTCTCGGAAGAATTTTGGCACAACAAATGACTACCATTCTGGGTCAAAATGTCATTGTCGAAAACAAAGGTGGTGCTGGAGGCAATATTGGCGCTGAAGTCGTTGCAAACGCACCTCCTAACGGTTATACCTTATTGCTTGCATCAGGAAGCATGATGACGGTTAACCCATTTTTATATAAAAAACTTCCCTTAAATTACGCTACCGATCTTGCCTACATTACTGCAGTAGCTGGCGGTCCGATGCTGGTATCAGTTAGCCCAAATGTACCCGTAAACAACTTAAAAGAGTTGATCGCTTTTGCAAAAACGAAAGAGTTGACCTTTGGCTCAGCTGGAATTGGAAGTCAAGTTCATATGGCGGGTGAAAATTTCACCTACTCAGCAGGAATTAGCGCCACTCACGTACCTTATAAGGGTGAAGGCCCAGCCCTTACTGATTTAGCTTCTGGACAGATTGACTTTATGGTTGGCAACCTTCCGGCAGCAGCAGGCTTCGCAAAATCCGGAAAGATCAAACCTTTAGCCATTACTAGCAGCAAAAGAGTTGCGCAATTACCCGATGTTCCTACTGTTGCAGAAGCGGCCATTCCAGGATTTGTTAATCTGGGCTGGTTTGCGCTAGCTGCACCATCAGGAACTCCAAGGGCTATTCAGGAAACAATATATAGCGCAACTCAAAAGGCCTTGGTATCAGATGCAATGCGAAAGAGCCTAGAACTTAATGGTCTTACAGCAATTTTGAACACCCCTAAAGAGCAGTTAGATATTCAAATTAAGAATGAAACAGCAAACTGGGAAAAGGTGATTAAGGCTCGTAATATTCAAGCCCAATAATGATTAGTTAAGGACGCTCTTGATGAGAGTCCTTAACTTTAAAATAATTGGCGCACCAATAAAGTGGTTCCTGAAAAAAGCAAGATGGAGCCATAGGCCACCCGCATCGCTGCATTACTTAATTTAGCGTGTACATGCGTTCCAGCCCAAATGCCAAGGAAAGTAGCAGGAATCAGACATATTGCCAATCCTAATACAGGCCAACTGAGCAATAATCCTGTCGCAACCATAAGACAAAGTCGCAAAACAGTAAGGATCAATATTGCGAAGGCCATAGTTGCTCTCAGTGTTTTTGGATCTGCAATCCTTAATCCAAGGTAAGAGGCATAAATAGCTCCGCCAGTAGCAAAAAGTGCAGTAAAGATGCCCCCAAAAAATCCAAACGGAGCAGCCCACCATCTATTAATTACTTTATGTAGCTCTCGATTTCTTTGCCAAAGAACTCGGGCACCATTGATTGCAGCAAAGACTCCCAGCGTAATTAATAAAGGAGCACTCGGGGCTTGAAGCAAAAGTAGACCCCCCACAACAATCCCTATCAAGGTAAAGGGAAATAGCCACTTCAATTCTTTTATATCTGCGTTGCTTGAATTTTTATTTCCGAGATATAGAGCGCCGCAAATATCAATCATGACCATCATTGGCACTACAGACTTTAATGGGTAAATCTGGACTAGCAAGGGAACAGCAACGATAGAAGCGCCAAACCCAGATACTCCAAAAATAAAATACGCGCCAAAGATGATGATTGCGGCTAAGGCAAATGGAAGCGGTTCTATGAACTCAAAAATGGCTAGGTCTCAACAAGAATAGTTTCGCCAGGATTTACTAGAGTGAATTGAACTGGTCTATTTTCGATCGACAAACTTTGTCCATGAAGATTGATTGCTGTGAAATAGGAGTCTTCCATAGATCCGGGCTCAGGAAAATCCTCGCGATAATGCGACCCTCTAGAGTTTTCTCTAGAAATAGCCGCCTCAGTAATTGCTTTACTGACCTGTATGAGATTTTGCAAATTCATCCAATCTTGCCAAGTCACACTATATTCACGTTGAATATCACCAACACCAATTTGTAATAGGACTTCCTCTAAGCGATGAAGAGTATTGCGGCCACGAAGTAGACTTTCTTTTGTTCTAGATATTCCTACATCATCCCACATACATTCAGACAAGGCATCACGAACTGCCTCAATATCACCTGCTGCTTTGTTAAGTGGCGCCTCATGAGCTTGAATGCTGGCATATACCTCGTCCATATTGCACTCAAGTAAGCTCTGTTTTGCTGCCCAATTCGCCATCGTATCGCCTGCAATACCGCCAAATACAGTTGAATTTGCAACCCCGTTTCCACCCAGACGATTGGCCCCATGTACCCCGCCCGTATCTTCACCAGCGGCAAAGAGACCAGGTAAGTCAGTACTGCAGTCACTTTTAAAGACAAGGCCACCCATCATGTAATGAGCGGTAGGAACAACCTCAACTAAATCATTTGCCAAATCAAAACCGCTATCAGCGCACCGCTCGACCATTCCCTTAAATAGCTCCCGAACATTCTGCGGCCCTAAATGACTCATTTGAATATAGGCCCCGCCATGAGGTGTAGCCCTTCCCGCACGAATCTCAGAATTGATAGCTCTTGACACAATATCTCTTGTGGCTCGCTCGTTACGTGAATCATAGTGATGCATAAAGCGTTCGCGATTACCATTTAGCAAGTATCCACCTGCTCCCCGCAACCCTTCTTCTATAACCGTACCTGTCATTCGTGTTCCAGGGCCGGCCAATAAACCAGTAGGATGAAACTGCACCATCTCCATATCGCGTAAGGTCAATCCTGCGCGCAGTGCCATCGCTAAACCGTCGCAACTCTTGTCACCTGACGGGGTATGGTACTTATACATCGTTGGCCCACCACCGGTGGCTAATAAGACTGCCTTGGCACGCACAAGGGTAAATTGTCCTGTTTGCATATCGAGCATCAATACTCCAGCAAGTGACTTGCCATCTGTGCTATGAATCAGTTCAATAGCGCGGTACTCTTCTAGCCGATGAATGCCTCTAGCCCATACTTGCTCTGCTAGACGATTAATAATTTCGATACCAGTTAAGTCGCCCTTGTGCACTGTCCGATCAAAAGTCTGCCCTGCAAAAGCTTTTTGATGAATCGTTCCATCAGGATTGCGATCAAAAAAGCAACCCAACTCATTTTCTAATTCTCGAATGCGCTCTACTGCTTTGCTCACTAAGGTCCAGGCTAATTCTTGATCTGAAAGCCACTTACCACCTTCAATCGTATCCATAAAGTGTCGCTCTACCGAATCTCCTTCAGCTAAAGCAACGTTGTAACCGCCCTGAACCATCCGGGTACAACCACATTTACCTAATAAACCTTTAACGGCAATCGTAATATGTAAATTAGGATTGGCTTGATGAGCATGTAAGGCTGCGAAAAGCCCTGCGCCACCAGAGCCCAATATTAAAATATCTGTTTCAAGTGTTGGAATAGTATTCATGAATGAATTCCCAGGCTTTTCAGTACTGCATCTTTCTTGCGTGCTACTTCACCCTTTACTTCTTGGTAAATACTGCCACCATGACTATCCATCGCCACCAATAGAGGGCCAAAATCCTTTATCTTGAAACGCCATAGTGATTCTGGGTTGAGATCATCCATGTCAACATCTTCAATTTGCTCTATCCAAGTAGTTTCTAAAGCGGCAGTACCGCCAATAATCGCTAAATAAACACCGCCCAGATCTTTAAATGCTTCAGCAGAGCCTTCTCTCATACCACCTTTGCCAACAATCATGCGAACACCTTTTTGCGTCATGAGGGGGCGTGTG
>JBILYO010000231.1:0-2692 GCA_044377685.1 Polynucleobacter sp.
ATCACGAGATTGACTCGATTCGCGCCAAAGATGAGTTCTTAATTCCGTTTATCGACGTATTAACTGACCCAACATTTAAGACTGGCACATTAGAAAACGACCAAAAATTACTCCGTTCGCTGATTGTTTTTGCTTGCGTAATGGAAGGTTTGTTCTTTTATGTTGGTTTTACGCAAATACTTGCAATGGGTCGTCAAAACAAAATGACGGGGGCTGCTGAGCAGTATCAATACATCCTTCGTGATGAGTCTATGCACTGCAATTTTGGCATTGATTTAATTAATCAAATAAAGCTGGAGAACCCCCAGTTATGGACCTCTGCGTTCAAAGACGAGATTAAATCTATCTTCGAAAAAGCAGTCGAATTAGAGTACCGTTATGCCGAAGATACGATGCCTCGAGGAGTGCTCGGATTGAACGCGCCGATGTTCAAAGGGTACCTAAGATACATCTGTAATCGTAGATGTTTGCAAATAGGACTTGACGCGATGTTCCCAAATGAAGAGAATCCATTTCCATGGATGTCAGAAATGATTGATCTGAAGAAAGAACGAAACTTTTTTGAGACACGCGTTATTGAGTATCAAACTGGTGGTGCGCTAAGTTGGGAGTAGTAAGGTAAGTGAATAGCGCACAGCCAGTTAATTGGAGACTAGACGGTTGGATAGTTTAAGAAGTCAGCAAAACAAGACTCAAATCCGAAAACCCTTGATCAAGGGTGTATGGGCTACTCTCCCCATTTTTTCCACCACATTTAAGAAGCCGTTGTCCTTTGGGGCCACGGCTTTTTTTCCAGGATTCATTAGCGTGCAGCACCTAGTATCAAGCCGCGCGCCGATGAATGGCTCGCTCGTCAGATCCAATCGGTTGCAAAACCAGGCGGAAATGAGTGGTCGGGTCTTCTTAATCGGTAGTTTGTACTAATCCTCACGTGAAGGAGTAACACACATGGCAACAAAGAAAAAACCTGCTGCAAAGAAACCTGCTGCTAAGAAACCAGCTGCTAAGAAGCGTCCAGCTGCTAAGAAGCGTCCAGCTGCTAAGAAGCGTCCAGCTGCTAAGAAGCGTCCAGCTGCTAAAAAGAAGCCTGCTGCTAAGAAGCGTCCAGCTGCTAAAAAAGCTGCCGCCAAAAAGCCTGCTGCTAAGAAGCGTCCAGCTGCAAAAAAGAAGCGCGTAGCAAAAAAAAAGTAAGTAAGCCTGCTGCGAAGAAAGCGGGCTCTGCTGTAAAAAAGCCCGCGGCTAAGAAAGCTGCACCAGCGACCAGTGCGTTGAATCCTGCTGCTGCTTGGCCCTTCCCAACTGGCACACGTCCTTAAACAGACGGGTGTTACTTAAAGGGGTCTCTCACGAGACCCCTTTTTTATTGCCGATTATTTTTGATATCAGTTAGTAGCTAAACCCAAATGCCGTTTTAAATTGGCTGGCAATTTGATCTTGGCTTAATTGGTGATTTTGTGGTCCTTGATGGGTAATTTTGATCGAGCCCATCAGACTTGCTAAACGACCAGTCGTTTCCCAGTCCATACCATTTTCAAGTCCAAACAGTAAACCTCCACGGAATGCATCACCGCATCCAGTTGGATCAACTACTTTTGTTGCAGGCACTGGTGGAATGGAGATGCACTTGCCATCTGTGTAGATGTCTGCACCTTCAGCCCCTTTAGTGACAATGAGGGCTTTTACACGTTCAGCTACTTTTGCCAAGTGAAGGCCAGTTCTTTGAGAAAGCATTTCACCTTCATAGTCATTGACTGCTAAATAACTGGCAATATCAACCAATTCCAGAAGTTCTGGACCATTAAACATCGGCAGTCCTTGGCCTGGATCAAAAATGAACGGAATATTTGCTTCTGCTAGTTGGTGGCAGTGCTCCCACATCCCTTGACGACCATCGGGAGCTACGATGCCAAACTGAGCAGCACCTTTTGTGTTTTTGCTACGTTCTGCTACGAC
The DNA here is from genome assembly GCA_044377685.1 of Polynucleobacter sp. Taxonomy (GTDB): domain Bacteria; phylum Pseudomonadota; class Gammaproteobacteria; order Burkholderiales; family Burkholderiaceae; genus Polynucleobacter. Next base: position 1,954 of record JBILYO010000231.1, read on the forward strand.
TGCAGAAACTTGGTTGAGGTGTGACGCATCCATGGCACCAGGATGAAAAGCAGTAATTTGGTTATTGGCCTGATCTGTTGTGATCATGGCTTGGGCAGTAAACGCATCATCAATTTGGCGAATATGGCTCGCATCGATCTGCAGTTGCTTAAGACGGTCCATATAAGGGATTGCATCGCCACCGACTGTGGCCATGATGATCGGCTCTCCACCTAAAAGTCGGAGGTTATAAGCAATATTGCCAGCACAACCGCCAAATTCACGGCGCATGGTTGGGACCAAGAAGGCCACATTGAGAATATGAATCTGTTCTGGCAGGATCTGATCAGCAAATTTGCCTTCAAAGTTCATGATGGTGTCATAGGCGATCGAACCACAAATCAAACTAGCCATAAATTACTTTCTCTGAGAAATAAAAATAAACGGGTGAATATGAGATTATTGTGGATAAAGGACTCGTACACGATAACCTGCTGCATTTGCAGGTAAAGACAAGGGCAATTGAGCATTAATCAGCTCGCCAGAGGGCGCGCCTTTTAGTAAAAATTCTGGATGGGATGTTTGCCAAGCAATTGGTAACCACTCTTTCGGCGTTAATTGAATCGATTTGAGTTCAGATTCATCAGCGTCAGTGAGAGAAATTTCTAAATTGGGTATCAAAACTGCAATTGCGAGGCGATTTTGTATTTCAACTTCCAATACAGATTGATTTGGAGCGTTTTTAAGGCCCTCTCGCGCC
>JBILYO010000232.1:0-2691 GCA_044377685.1 Polynucleobacter sp.
CTGCGGCCATCATCATGTTGGTAATATTGGCGTGCTGGGCGTCGACAAGGATGGTGAAGAGTGGTATCAAATTACCTTAGGCGGCGAACAAGGTAATGATGCTGCAATCGGTAAAGTGATTGGTCCATCTTTTTATGCTGATGAGATCCCTAATGTGATGACTAGCATCATTAACACTTATGTTGAGCAACGCAGTCATGATGAGTCGTTCATCCAGACTTATCGTCGCTTAGGAGTAGCTCCTTTCAAAGAAGCTGCATACAGTAATGCAAAGACAAAAGTTCAAAAGCAAGATACTGAAGGAGTCCTAGCTTAATGACCACTATTGCGCAAATTCAATTCAACCCTCAGATGATTTGCTTTCCGAAAGAAGGTGAGCCTTCGATCATTCAAAATGAATGGCAGGTTTGGAGTGGTGAGCAGGACGAAGGGGGCATTCCAGATCTTGAGCATGGAGCCCATAAAGTTTTAGTACCGTTTCATTGGTGGATTACCCATCACAAGAATGCTGACATCATCGAACGTGCAAACAACGGTCAAATTGGGGTCTGGTTTAGTGCAGATGAGGATATCTTGAAGCATGCAGACATCATTGAAGCGGGCAAACAGCTTTGGCCTCTAGTCGCCGCTCACTTTCCTATCTTTAGAGATGGTAGAAGTTTTAGTACGGCAGCTTTATTACGTGACCGCCTTGGCTGGCAAGGAGAAATTAGAGCAATTGGCGACGTCTTAATTGATCAGCTACTCCAAGGAGCACGAGTCGGTTTTGATAGCTTTGAGCTGCGTCCTGATCAAAATTTGGAACTTGGCTTGAATCAATTTGATTTGTTTACCGTTACTACTCAGAATAGTTGGCGCGGCAAGCGCTCGCTTTTAGAGGTCTAAAGTGATGAAGCTCAATAATGCTTTCGGTAAAGTCTATTTAGTGGGTGCTGGCCCTGGCGCTGCTGATCTGATTACCGTTCGTGGCGCAAAGTTACTGGACAAGGCAGATATTGTTTTTCATGATGCTTTAGTTGAGCCAGAGATGCTAGCGCTTTGCCCACAAGCAACTCTAGTACCAGTAGGTAAACGTTGTGGCAAGTTATCTTCTGCTCAACACTTTATTAACAAACGCCTAGTGGATGCTGCTTACAAATATCAAACGATTGTTAGACTCAAGGGTGGTGATCCTATGTTGTTTGGTCGTGCTGATGAGGAGTTAAGCTCGCTAAAGGATGCCGGCATTGAAGTGGAAGTGGTTCCTGGTATTACTGCGGCCCTCGCTGCTGCCGCTAGCATTGGGCAATCACTCACCTTACGTGGCGTCTCGCGCAGTGTCGCATTTGTGACGCTAGCTCAAGCCACTGAAAATTCTGGCCATGGCGAACCGCTTGCCAATCCATCAGCCGATACTTTGGTGTATTACATGGGTCGTAAAGATGCATCACGGATTGCACAACAACTAATCGAGCAAAGCCCTAATCATGGATTCAATACTCCAGTACAAATATTAGAAGCAGTGAGCACTCCACGTGAACGTCAATGGGGCAGCACTCTTTCTGAACTGGCGGCAGGCAAAGCAGATCAATGGTTTGATCGCAGCTCACCAGCGCTCATCATGATTGGTGAAGCTCTAAAACAAAGCTCACAAAGTGCAAAACCTTTAGAGAGTCTTAGCCCCGAAATCAACAATCGCTTGCAAGACAGCCAGGTCTTCTCCCACAGCAGGCGTCGCGCTTAATGTGATGTTGGGGTATTGCTTTTGGCATACCTCTAGTAGCACTGGGAAGTCATTACGCAAATGGCCGCCCTGCCCAAAAAAGACTGGCACTACCGTAATTTGAGTTGCCCCTTTTGCGCTTAAAGTACTGACAGCCTCTTCGAGTGAGGGCTGCATCATTTCTAAAAAGGCTAGCTCTACTGGGGTGTTTGGGTGCTGTGCTTGCCACAACTGAACCAAGCGATCAAAGGGTTCACGCCAACGACTATCTCTTGCTCCGTGCCCGAATAGAATCATTGCTTTCATATATTTCATCTTTATTTATACAGTACTATAAGCTTACCCTTTATTGACCCTTCTCGCTTCGGCCAACTGCTATGACAGATTTACTAAATCAAACTTGGGTTATTGCTTTACTTGGGGCCACTCTGATTGGCGCAGTACTCTTAGCAGTTCATCATGCCGAGCTGATCGCCCATAAAATTGGTGAGCCTTTTGGAACACTAGTACTTGCTCTTAGTGTTACCGTCATTGAAGTGGCGCTGATCGTTTCCATGATGTTAGCCGGTAATGAGGGCTCAGAATTTATTGCGCGTGACGCTATTTTTGCCACGGTCATGATTATCATGAATGGTGTAATCGGCCTCTGTATTTTTATAGGCGGCCTCAAGCATCATGAGATGTCTTTTCGTAATGAGGGCACCAATTCTGCGTTAGCAGTATTAACAGCATTAGCGACTTTCATTTTGGTAATGCCCGTGGTGACAGTCAGCACTCCGGGTCCTACATTTACCGAGAGTCAATTGGCTTTTGCTGGAATTGCTTCCTTTACGTTGTATGGCGCATTCTTATTTTTCCAAACAGTAACTCATCGCGATTACTATCTTCCAAAATCGAAGAAAGATAAAACTAACATCAGCGTACATGCTGCTAAACCTAGCAATCTAAAAACAATCGTCAGTGTTGTGCTTCTTCTAGTGACATTAGTG
>JBILYO010000233.1:0-2668 GCA_044377685.1 Polynucleobacter sp.
GTAGAGATTGCCACATTGTTTTGCAATTTCCAAAGCATTACGATTTTGATGATCCTGTCTCCACAAGTGGGCCACAGTTCTGAGAGTAGCCATTAGAGTGCTTGGGCAAACCAGAACGATATTCTTTACTAATGCCTCTTGATACAGGTTAGGGGCTGTCTTGAGAGCCAACAAAAAGGCTGGTTCAATCGGCACGAACATCAATACAAAGTCTACCGAACCCACGCCATATAGGGAGCTGTAGTTTTTCCCAGAGAGACCTTGGATATGTTGACGTAAGGACTGGATATGGGCTGCAAGCTCTTGTTCTGCAACACTAGGGTCTGCTGCTTCTGCGTGTCTTGCATAGGCGGTAATGGATACTTTGCTATCAACTACCAGGCTGCGGCCCTCAGGAAGTTTAATGACTACGTCAGGCTGTAGTCTTGAGCCATCCGTTTGGGTATGACTATCTTGAACAAGATACTCTTCCCCCTTACGCAGGCCCGAAGATTCCAAAATAGATTCAAGTACAAGTTCGCCCCAATTACCCTGAACTTTTGAGTCCCCTTTTAATGCTTGAGTCAAAGAGCGTGTCTCATCAGACATGCGAAGGTTGAGATTTGCTAGGCGTTCGATTTCGCTTTTTAGGGCAAAGCGCTCTCGAGCTTCATTGCCATAAGAGTTATTAACCTGCTCTTTGAACTCCGTTAACTTGGTTTGCAAAGGCTTCAAAAGTGCATCTAAGTTAGCAGCATTTTGTTCAGTAAAGCGCTTAGATTTATCTTCCAGGATTTCATTAGCGAGGTTTTTGAATTGGCTAGTCAAAGCCTCTTTAGCTTCATTGAGCGATTCAATTCTGCCTAAACCTTGCTTGCGCTCTGAGTCAAGCTCTGCTTCTAAGCGAATAGCATTCTGGATAGCTTGATCACGCTCAGTCCGCAAGATAATGACTGAAGCAGATTCAGTTTGTGCTTGCAGTTCGGTGCGAGCTAGGGCCGAGCGCAAATTCAATACATAAACTAAAAGGCCTACACAGAATGCAACTGGTAGGCCAAATAGCAGTAAAGAGCTTAGATCAAAAGTCACAGAGGTGCTTTTGAAATTAAGCTTGAATTAACTTTTTCAGCTCACCAGATTCAAACATCTCAGTCATGATATCTGAGCCGCCAACAAATTCACCATTGATATAGAGCTGCGGAATAGTAGGCCAATTTGAAAATTGTTTAATGCCTTGACGAATGCCTTCATCCTCTAATACGTTAACAGTATGTAGCTCCTCAACGCCACTCGCGCGGAGAAGATTGATAGCATTTCCTGAGAACCCACATTGAGGGAATTGAGCGGTACCTTTCATAAACAAGACCACAGGATGGCTTGTTACGATTTCTTTTATTTGAGCTTGTGTATCCATAAATTCTTTCCAGAAGAGCAGTATTTCTATTAATGCGCCTATGTATAAATCGACGCCCACTTAATTTTAAGACTTTATCCCAAAAAAGGTTATTCAAAGGGCTTATTTGCGGCCTGAAGCAACCCGGCGGTGACCCGCTAAATCAAGATGGGCTTCAATATCTCTTAAGCCCGCTGATTTCATCAAATCTATCACAGCTTCAGACTGATCAAAGCCATGCTCTACAGCAATCAGCCCATGGGGGCTTAAGTGAGCTGAAGCACCAGAGATGATGGCCTCTATGCAGCTTAATCCATTTGCCTGGTCAGTCAATGCGCCCAGGGGCTCAAAACGCAGGTCACCTTGCTGCAAGTGGGGGTCACCCTTTTCAATATAAGGCGGATTGCTCAGGATGAGATCAAAGATAGTATCTTCATTAATGGCGTCATACCAGCTACCTAGCGCAAATTGCACACGCTCTTCCAGACTTAAGTATTTAGCATTAGCTTTGGCAATGGTTAGGGCTTCTGCAGACTGATCGGTTGCTGTTATTAGTGAATCTGGCGCAGCACTAGCAATTGCTAGTGCAATGGCTCCGGAGCCGGTACCTAAATCGAGCAAGCTTGCTTTGCCATCAAGTTGGTTGATTTCACGAAGCCCAATCTCAACAAGCAATTCAGTTTCTGGGCGCGGAATTAAAACGCCTGGCGCTACCTGTAATTCGATATTGTGGAAGCCTTTCTTGCCTACGAGATAGGCGATTGGCTCACCATTGAGGCGCTTGGCTTCAAGCCCCTTCCAATTGGCAAGGGCATCTGCGCTGAGCACCAACTCATCCTTAGAGATTAAGGCTGAGCGGGGTAGTTGATAGTATTGCTCTAGCACATGGGCAAGCAATAGGCGTGCTTCGCTCTGGGGAAGGATAGAGTTACGCAACAAGTCACGCAAAGCTAAATCAGTACTCATCAAAGTTTAGCTATCGCCTAGTGCGGCAAGTAATTCAGCTTGATGCTCGGAGGCAAGGGCATTGCAGAGGTCATCTAAATCACCATCCATCATGGCATCAATCTTATACAGGGTGAGATTAATGCGGTGATCACTAATGCGTCCCTGTGGAAAGTTATAAGTACGAATGCGATCGCTACGATCGCCAGAACCAACAAGCGATTTACGAGTTTGGGCCTCTAAGGCATGCTTTTCACGTTGGCGTGCATCCATGATGCGCGATACCAATACCTTCATTGCTTGTTCACGATTTCGATGTTGGCTACGATCATCTTGACACTCAACGACAGT
>JBILYO010000236.1:0-2639 GCA_044377685.1 Polynucleobacter sp.
GGATATGCGGCCATTTAATGATGCTGTGATTACAGCCAATCCCCACCAATTACTCTGGGGTAGTGATTGGCCCCACGTGATGGTCAAGAAGCAAATGCCACATGATGCTGACCTATGCGACCTCTTTGGAGACTGGGTTAAGGACCCAGTCCTCAGAAATTCGATCTTGGTAAATAACCCCTGTATGCTGTACGACTTCCCCGTACTGAGTTAAGTACGCTCTTGCATTAAGGAATCGTATTTTTATGAGCTCTACTTTGACTATCATTTTTGGCATTATTGCCATCCTCCTTCCATTAGTAATTGGGCGCATGTTCTGGAAACGATTCGACCATTACTTCGGAAGAGGCGATGCAGTCTATATGGATAGCTTGGAATACTTTCTCAAAAAAATTGGATCTACCATACTCATCGCCTTCGTCATCCTTTGGATTGGCATGAGTTTAGTATTTAACGGTAGCGCTTCTTGAGTGACATGAACGATCAACTCCTCAGTATTCTGCGCAAAGCAAAGTTGAACTTTGCCATCTTAGGAGCTATCTTATTCATTGCTGTGGTTGGTAAATTCATCGAGCCCGAGCTCACCAATAGAATTTTTGTGACAGCAGATCAATTGGTTTCTGAGTTGTATCTGATCTTTGTCGCCATTACCCTAGGCGCATTTATTCCTAATTTCAAATTAGTTACTTTTGGATCTATTGCTGCTTTTATCGCTGCAGCAATATTGGTTTACCTTGGCGTATTTACTTACTTAAGTACTGAATATCTCTTTTCAGTTCTCATCGTTGTCTTAGGATTTGCCTCAATAGCAAATCTGTATCGGCACTATCGAGAATTTAGGCTTTAAGCGTGTTTTTTAGGGTTTTTATAAATTTCTTGATTTTTCATGAAATATCAAGAATAATCATGAAAACTATTGAGAAACAGTATGGGAAGCCTAAATTTAAGCAAATTCTCCTCTCAGGCAAATCCTGAGATTTTAAATATCCTTCATCAAATCGCAGATGATGAAGGAAGGAAATTTCATTCCGTTTTGGATGAGGCTTTCCGCGACTACCTAAATAAAAAAGGGATCTCTTTCACAAACCATAAGGTGATGTCTCAGTTCGCTCAGAGCTTGCAGGAGTTTGATGAGCTTTATAAAGAACTTGCGAAGTAGTGCAGTATCTCGAAAAGCAAGATGTCATGCTGATGCATGGCATCTTGATCAATCGATTTGGGGGCATGCCTGGATTAAGGGATGAGGATGCGCTCGAGGCCGCACTTTATAGACCACGTTCCGGCTATTACTCAGGCTTACTGAGCCAAGCTGCCGCATTATTTGAAAGTCTGGCCGTGAATCACCCCTTTGTAGATGGTAATAAAAGGGTTGCTTTTGCTGCCATGGATACATTTCTGAGATCCAATGGCATGCGTATTGATGCAAGCCCAAAAGATATTTATGAAAAGATTATTCTCATGTTTGAACAACAAGAGTTAAAACATGAATTCATTGAATCATGGTTACGCACTATTTGCAAAAAATCTACTTAATCTGTTTAGGCAAAACTGCTCCAAAGCAAACCTTGAAAAATAGCCTTGGAGCAGAACGCCTTATTACCACCAAGTGTAATTAGCCTCATGCTTATGAGAAGCTTCAAATACTGGATCAAAATCGACGCCTGAAAGCCATAGCTTCATTACTCGGTTATTCCGCGTTCGTCTCATGTGATCATATTTCTTGCGATACCAACGCGGAGCAGCATCACCCATCGTGACACTCTTATCAGAATGAAAAATAGCAATTGCTCTGCGACCTTCTTTTGAGTAAGGCTCATACCTAAACTGAAGCCCTTCATTGAAATAACGCTTCCAATCCCTGAGAACCCAGGAGTACTCATGCTGCTGATCTCTGCGTCTTATAGTGCGTGACATAACAAACTCCTTTTAATAAGTTATGTCATAGTGAAATCCTTTCATTATTTTGAATTATTGGAATGTATTTTTACCCCCGAACATCTCAATGTGTCGAAGAAATAAAAAAGCCATTTTAGCTAGTGATAAAACCACATAACTAAAATGGCCTGCTGTTACTTATCGCAATTTTGTAATTTACTTCTCTAATGCTCCATAAATAACGGAGTTCAGTTGCTCGCGATGAATCTTACGAATATCACCAGGTGCTACACCCATCATCACGACTACCATTTGCTCTTTAGGATCAGCCCAGAAAACGGTGCCATAAGCGCCATTCCAGCTATAGTCGCCAACGTTGCCATTGATTGCAGATAAACCCCGCTCCATGCGAACTGCAACACCCAAACCAAATCCATAGCCTACTCGACCAGGCTCAGTCAGCGCGACATTGTTGCGAATATCTTTATTTAAATGGTTCGATGTCATAAATGCAACGGTCTGTGGACCTAGAACTCTTTTGCCATCAAGACTTCCACCATTTAATAGCATTTGCCCGAAGCGGATGTAATCACCTGCAGTGGAGTATGCACAAGAACCACCGCAATCAAACTTTACCTTTTTAGTGAGAATATCGACCCTCTGAGGCTTGCCTGAGATGGGATCAATGGGTAGAGGCTGTGCTAAACGAGGACGATCTTTTTCTGCAAGCTCAAAAGTGGTATCAGGCATACCCACCTTATTCC
>JBILYO010000237.1:0-2637 GCA_044377685.1 Polynucleobacter sp.
CGATGGCGATAAAGGTGAATTGCTCTATCGCGGTTATCCTATTGAGGACTTAGCCAATAACTGTGATTTCTTAGAAGTTTGCTATCTCCTGATTAATGGCCAATTGCCTAATGCCAAGCAGAAGCAAGACTTTGATCAGATGGTGACTCATCACACGATGGTTCATGAGCAGATGCAATTTTTCTTGCGTGGTTTCCGTCGTGATGCTCATCCAATGTCGGTATTAACCGGCTTGGTTGGTGCAATGGCTGCGTTTTACCATGACAAAATTGATTACAGCGATCCCTATGCGCGTGAAGTTGCGCAAATACGCTTAGTTGCAAAGATGCCAACTTTAGTGGCCATGTCTTATAAGTATTCTGTAGGACAACCATTTATTTATCCAGATAATTCACTGTCATATACTGCTAACTTCATGCGGATGATGTTTGCAACTCCATGCGAAGAGTACAAAGTCAATCCAGTTTTAGTTCGCGCTCTTGACCGCATTTTCATCTTGCATGCAGATCATGAGCAAAATGCTTCCACTTCTACCGTACGTTTATGCGGATCTTCAGGCACCAATCCTTTTGCGGCGATCTCTGCTGGTATCGCTTGCCTCTGGGGCCCAGCCCATGGCGGTGCAAACGAAGCTTGTTTGCAAATGCTCAATGATATTCAAGCTCAAGGCGGCGTAGATAAGATTCATGAATTCATTGCTCAGGTAAAAGATAAGAACTCTAGCGTGCGCTTGATGGGCTTTGGGCACCGTGTTTATAAAAACTTTGATCCACGCGCTAAATTAATGCGTGAAACATGCTATGAGGTCTTAAATGAACTAGGCCTGGAAGATGATCCATTATTCAAGCTAGCAATGACCCTTGAAAAGATTGCCTTGGAAGATGAATACTTTGTTAGTCGCAAGCTGTATCCTAACGTAGACTTCTATTCAGGAATTGTTCAACGTGCTCTTGGCATTCCTACCGATATGTTTACCTGTGTTTTTGCCTTAGCAAGAACAGTGGGTTGGATTGCACAGTGGGAAGAAATGATTACTGATTCTGAATACAAGATTGGTCGTCCACGTCAGTTATACGTTGGCGAAACTTCACGTAAGGTACCAAATCTTTCTGTTCGTAAATAGAGGTTTTAAGGCCGCTCATGTCTCGTACTCTTTATGACAAACTGTGGGATGACCACATTATTTACTCGGAAGAGGATGGTACAGCCACGATCTATATTGACCGTCAGCTGCTCCACGAGGTAACTAGTCCTCAAGCATTTGAGGGTTTGAATATGGCTGGCCGTCCAGTTTGGCGGATTTCAGCCAATCTAGCGGTATCCGATCACAATGTACCAACAACAGATCGCTCTGAAGGTATTTCTGATCCTATTTCAAAGTTACAAGTCGATACCTTGGATCAAAACTGCGATGCATTTGGAATCACCCAATACAAAATGAACGATGCCCGCCAAGGAATTGTGCATGTGATTGGGCCAGAGCAGGGCGCCACTTTACCTGGCATGACGGTAGTGTGTGGAGACTCTCATACTAGTACCCATGGTGCTTTTGGTGCCCTAGCTTTTGGAATTGGTACTTCTGAAGTAGAGCATGTCTTGGCAACCCAAACATTGCTCATGAAAAAGAGCAAAAATATGTTGGTACGAGTTGATGGTCGCTTGCAGCCAGGTTCTACCGCTAAAGATATAGTGCTTGCTGTTATCGGCAAGATCGGGACTGCTGGTGGTACTGGTTACACGATTGAATTTGCTGGGGAAGCGATCCGGAATTTAACAATGGAGGGTCGCATGACCCTTTGTAATATGGCAATTGAAGCTGGTGCACGTGCGGGCATAGTAGCGGTTGATGAAACTACGATTGAATACATTAAAGGTCGTCCTTATGCCCCGAAAGGCCCGGCTCTTTTACAGGCTATGCAGTATTGGAGAACTTTGCATTCTGATGCAGACGCAAAATTTGATGCAGTAGTTGAATTACGTGCAGAAGAAATTGATCCGCAGGTGACTTGGGGTACATCACCAGAAATGGTGCTTTCAATTAGCGATCGAGTACCTGATCCTGAAAAAGAGCGTGATCCGAATAAGCGATCTGCTATGGAACGCGCCTTGGAGTATATGAACCTGATTCCCAATACTCCCCTGAGTAGTATCGCAATCGATAAAGTTTTTATTGGCTCTTGCACCAATAGTCGGATTGAAGATATTCGTGCTGCTGCCAAAGTTGTTGATCGCCTTGGTAAAAAAGTCGCTGCTAATGTGAAGTTAGCCTTAGTTGTTCCTGGCTCTGGCTTGGTAAAAGCTCAGGCAGAACGTGAAGGTTTAGATCGGATTTTTAAAGCTGCTGGTTTTGAGTGGCGCGAGCCCGGATGCTCTATGTGCTTAGCAATGAATGCTGATCGTCTAGAGCCAGGAGAGCGTTGTGCTTCTACTTCGAATCGAAATTTTGAAGGGCGTCAAGGTAATGGTGGTAGAACTCATTTAGTTAGCCCAGCAATGGCTGCTGCTGCAGCGATTGAAGGTCATTTTGTCGATGTACGAAAAATTTCATAGGGGTATTACTGTGCGCAAATTTCCAAGTATTTCCTTGATTACTCATTTAGCTCTAGTTGGATTTGTGGGCTTATTTATTTCGGCTTG
>JBILYO010000238.1:0-2625 GCA_044377685.1 Polynucleobacter sp.
GTACTTATCAAAATTCTGCCTCAGTACGCGTCAATAACTCGTTAAATATTTTTATAGCCCCAGGATTGGCGCTGGATCAAAACAAGCTTTTATACGGTAAGGTGGGCTATACCGGCTCAAGCGCTAACGGCGTGAATACCGATTTTTATATGGGTGGTACCAGCCTTGGTTTTGGTTATAAACAGATTATTAGCGCAGGCTTTTATGGATTTGCTGAATATAACTATGTTAATTATGGAAGCCTCAATCGCTCACTCAGTGGTAATTTAAAAACACCAGCCAACATCAGCGTTCCAGCTACGCTCAATTCAACTGTCACTGCCACCTCCACAAACCTATTATTTGGCTTGGGCTACCAGTTCTAAGTTACAAGCCAATGCAAGCTACTGGCATATCCTGAAATGGCGTACCAGGAATGCAATTAACGCCTACAGGCGAATAGCTTCTTGCAAGACAGCCGCTTAGAAGAAGTGTGAGTAGCAGTGTTATCAATAGTAGAGGTCTTTTTTTCATGTCAGCACTATTCAGGTTGAGGTTAATCTGGAGGTGGATTGATGATGGAGTATTGCAGATATTTTCAATCTTTGCTGATGCGATCTTTTGCATGCAGAAATAATTTTTTACCGGTGATATTCAAAGCCAAAGAAATGATTGCAGTAAAAATACCCGTGACAATTGCTTCTGTAGCAAAGCCCCCAAAATGACTTGGATGCACAATCAAATCAGCAACAAATACTGTAGCACCTGTGATTGCGGCAACAATATATTTATTATCAAACCAGCGATGAGAAAAAAGGGAGAAAATTAATACCCCAAGCCCAGTCAGAAATCCTGTTTCAAGTGCTTTTTGAAGGTGTCCCATGGTGGCTAACCAAATATTGCCCTGAACCATCACCAATAAGCAAGCTGGGGTAGCCTCACAAAACGGAGTAATGAATAATTTAAATTTTTGAGTAAGCATATTGACTCATATTAATATTTTTTCCAGCCCCTAGGAAAGACTAAAGTATGTGCCTCACCGTTTTCTAACATGGCGTCTAAGCCGCTCTCTTTAATCTGCTGCACCAGCTCTTCTGTGTAGGGTGTTCCTACTGCTAATACTTCTTTTGGCATTGTGAGCTCTGATGAAAGAGTAATCTCTAAATCCATCGTTTTTTGTAATTGCCACAATTGACTTAAGAGACCTTCATAAGGAAGATCAAAAAGGGGGGTGTGGATAAGATATTGAGGCCAAGTATCAACACGCCACTGACGAATATCCTTCAAATGCAGGTCGCCAAAGACCAAACGATCAATCTGAGCGCCCGTTTGCGTAACAATTAAATTGAATGCCTCCTGAATGCTCATCTTGTAATCTGTATTGGGAAATAATGGTACGAGACATAAAGGTAGCTTTAAAAACTCTGCTTGCTTTGCAATATTTTTAATATGAATATTTTGAATGGAGACTCTGCTAGTCAATGCGCCAAAGCTTGTCAGTAAGACGACCTTCTTTTTTTCGGTAAGTAAGCGCTGCAGGGCCAATAAACTATCTTTTCCGCCAGACCAAAATAAAATATCGACACTCTCATCATTGCCAGACCAGTTCATGAGCACGGGCGCAGAAAATGACTGCTTGATAAGGTTGGGATCGCCAACATTAATATGGCCATAAGGACAATGCCTACAAGAATTTCCACAACAGGTACCTTGCTTTAGAAGGGTCTTACTCGTCAGAACTTGATATCCCGAGGTAGGATCTATATAGGTATCGCGTCCAGCGTTACAGGCTGCTAGGTGCAATCTGTCAATTTCTGAATTCAAGCTAAAACCTCTTGAGTAAATAGCGATTGAGGACATTGAGAAATCGAATCAAACGCCTTTCGCTGCAATTGCTCCCTGAGCTGTTCGTTATCCACTAGCGCCACGCAGTGGCTTACGAGATCTTCATATCTCGAAGCACAAATACCATCTTTATAAATAGAGTCTATTGACGTTGCCTCATTGACCTCTCCAATAACTGCTACAGAATTAGTGAGCAAATAGAAAACTCTGACAATCTCAAAAATTTGCGATTCGTAATAATGGTGATTTAACACTACCTTGGATCGCTCTATCCATTGATCTCGCTCTTGGCCATAAACGCCGAATAAGGCCTTTACCCTAAGACCTCTAAGCTCGAGCTCATCCAAAATTGCTTTTCTTTTTTCATTCACTGAGCCATAAAATAAGATATCGATATCTTTTGGTTTACTTAAATCAAGTCGAGTAAGCTCTTTTTGATAACCAATTTTTAAAAGTTTTGTTTTATCAATTCCAAGTCGTGTAAATTTTTCGATATTTTTAGGGCTGTAATCCCATATCTGAAAATGTTTTGCCCAAGTAAATATGGGTTTATTCCAATCAGTCTCGCCGTATACCTGCTCTGTATTGAGCAAAATTGTAGAAGCTGGAAGCTCAGAAATAAATCTGGGATCAAGGAGGTGACAACCAATCAAGATATTGGTGGCATTGGGATCAGGATTATTAAAGCCAAAACTTGCCTCATACCCAAGATCTTTTAATGAAAAGTACAGCAGCTCACCCAACTCTAAAAAAGCATAAGAGTGTATGTAGTTATCCGGCTGAACTAGGCAAACATTAAAT
>JBILYO010000240.1:0-2618 GCA_044377685.1 Polynucleobacter sp.
GGCGCTAAGCCGGCAGTAGCCACCCAGTAGGTTGGTGAGTATTCTTGATTTGTGCCTGGTATAGAATCTACCAAAGGGTCGTGCAAAGGATTGTATGTCTGCATGCCAACAATATAAAGTAAGTTTCTTCATATAGAAAGTGAAAGATGAAAAGATCCCTGCAAGTGCTGATTTTTGGAATGAGCATGATTGGAAGTGTTGCAACCACTTCTGTGGCAATAGCCCAACCCTATCCAAATAAACCAATTCGAATTGTGATTCCAAACGCTCCTGGGGGTGGAACGGATATTGTGGCGCGGATGCTCTCAGAAAGTCTACAGGCAGATTTAGGTCAACCCATTTTGATTGAGAATAAACCTGGTGCAGGAGGTGCAATAGCGTCAGTAGATGTAGCGAGGTCACCTGCGGATGGCTATACCTTATTAATGGCAGCTGCAGGATTCGTAATTGCACCTGCGGTACTTCCTAAAGCTGGCTATGATCCAGTAAAAGATTTTGTAGGCGTTCGGCAGCTTGCAATTGTTCCGCTCATCATCGTTACGCGCAGTGATAGTAAGTTAGAAAACATCAATGACTTATTAGAGCTCGCAAGAAAAGATGGGGATAAGGTTACGTTTGCCTCATTTGGAAATGCGACCCCAGCCCATCTTGCTGGGGAGGCAATTAATCGTTTAGGTAAGGTAAAGATGACTCATATTCCCTATACAGGTGGCCCTAAGGCACTGCCGGATATTCTGGCAGGAAATGTCACCATCGGTATTTTGGATGCTGTCTCGACACTACCCTTAGTTCAACAAGGGAAGTTGAAGGCTTTGGCGGTAACGGGCCCAAAACGTTTGCCAGTCTTACCTAATATGCCGACTTTGGTAGAGTCAGGAATTGCGTTTGATGCTGTGGGCTGGCATGCGGTTTTTGTTCCGGTAGGAACACCAGTGCCAGTTGTCAACCGCCTTAATGCAGCCTTTAACAAAGCAATGGATCAGCCAAAAGTCATAGAGCGCATCATTAACGGTGGATCTATCCCCGCTGAAAAAGGTGTTACTCCAAGTCAATGGACTGCTCAGTATGAAAAAGAAACTAAGCAATGGGCTGAAATTGCAAAGGCAGTGAATGCAAAGCTGGAATAAAAAAAATCCAGAAGCCATTGGTTCTTTAGAAGATTTATATGGAGGAAAATTAGATCTTGAGCAGCGGATCGAAACGATTCGTCAGCTAGATCGCTTTTTCCCCTGCAGTGACATCACTCCAGCCCCTCAGACGAGTTCAATTACAGAGCGCCTCATTGATTTATCTGACTTGAGATTTAAGTCTCAAGACCAAAATTTATCGTTTCAGGACTATCTAGATATTAATTGCGTAACGGGACTATGCATTCTGAAGGATGGCATTAAAGTCTACGAAAATTACTTCCATGGAAACCAAGTTAATACACCTTGGTGTGCTTTTTCAGTAACAAAATCAGTGACCTCAACCTTAGTGGGCGCCGCTATTGCTGATGGATTCATTCATAGTGTGAATGATTTGGTGAGTGACTATATACCGCAACTTAGTACAGGAGCTTATTCAGGCGTCAAGCTTGAAGATGTCCTTCGTATGAGCTCTGGAGTGTCGTGGGATGAGAATTATGGAGATCCACAATCTGAGCGTCGACAAATGCTTAAAGTGCAACACCTTCAACAGGCAGGCTCAATACTACATTTTTTGAAAAATCTAGATCGTGCTAGTGATCCTGGGGGTCAGTGGAAGTACAACACTGGTGATACCTTTGTTGTTGGAGCTTTATTGACAGCTGCCGTTCAAAGGTCCTTAGCAATATATTTACAGGAAAAGATTTGGCATCCTCTGGGTATGGAATTCCCTGCAAGATGGTGGTTAGATTCACCTAATGGCCAAGAGTTTGGCGGCGGTGGCATTCAACTTCGGTTAAGAGATTTGGCACGTTTTGGTGAATTTTTATTGAATGGTGGTCTTATCGAAGGTCGGCAGGTATTGCCATCTGATTGGATTCAAAATGCCTCTTCTAGTTTTGAGGTGATGGGTAGTCCAATTGATTACGGATATTTATTCTGGTTGGTGCCACCAAATAAAGGGCCTTTGCATCAAGGTGCATTTAAAGCGCGTGGAATTTATGGGCAGTACCTCTATATGAATCCTAGTGAAAATCTAGTAGTAGCTGCTTTTGGTGCCAGACCAAAAGCTAGGGCTGCAGATAGCCCTATCGATGATGACGATTTCTTAACTAGCTTGATTGATTACCTCAACTAGGTAATTTTGGATCACGCTGTTTTCTATAGACATCCTTCAAGCAGATTTTTCCATCTTTGAAGAAGAATAAATCGACTCCGTCTACTTCAAAAAATGCGCCATCTGATTTACGCGTAGCGATAAATGACCATTCTGAAAAGCCGCGCTCCCCAAACACTTTATTATGATTTCTGGGAACCCATTTCGCATCTGGAAACATCGCAAAGGTACTGACAAAAGCCTCTTTAATAGCTTGCTTTCCTTTAATAGAGGCACCAAAGCTGTTATCTCCCATGGCTGGTCTGAACTCACAATCATCTGTAATCATCGATACAATGGCTTCAGGGTCATGTTGATTAAAAGCTTCGCAAAAT
>JBILYO010000241.1:0-2612 GCA_044377685.1 Polynucleobacter sp.
CCTCGTGAGCGCCTTTTTTCTCACCTAAAATACTCTATGCAATCTAAATATTGATAGACTGACTATATGAATACGAACATCGATTTGAATCACTTAGCTCAATCTATAGGAGATGCCATTATTGTTTCCGATGCTAATGAAAAGATTGTGCTGTGGAATGCTGCAGCTACTCGGATTTTTGGATATTCCGAAGCAGAGGCTCTTGGAAATACTGTCGATTTAATCGTGCCAGAGCGTCAGCGTCACAGACATAATGAGGGCTACAGTAAATCGATGTTAACTGGCACCACGCGCTACGGAGATTCTGTATTGAAAGTTCCGGCCAGGCACAAGGATGGTAGTACTCTATCCATTGCATTTACGGTCGGCATGCTATTTGATGAAAATCATCATGCCAATGGCGTGGTGGCAGTCATTCGAGATGAAACTGAGCGCTTTGCCGAGGAGCGGGCCTTGAAAAAGCGCCTTGCTGACCTTGAAAACCCATCATCCTGAGCTCTATTTAGTCCTAATAGCGTTTTGTAGGAGTTATCGCCCAATATTTAGGTCTGCTGTCACAGACCTAATTCCTCGCTGGTAAAATTCCTACAATTCAAAATTTTATTCTTATTGGGACTTAAATCATGGCAAAAGCACTAGAAGGAGTCAAAATCCTCGACTTCACACACGTTCAGTCAGGACCAACTTGTACGCAATTACTTGCTTGGTTTGGAGCAGATGTGATTAAGGTAGAAAAATCAGGCGAAGGGGATGCGACGCGTGGTCAATTGCGCGATATCCCTGATGCAGATAGTTTGTATTTCACAATGTTGAACCACAATAAGCGTTCGATTACGGTAAATACCAAAACTCAAAAAGGTAAAGAGATTCTTGAGCGCTTAATTAAAGAGTGCGATGTGTTGGTTGAGAATTTTGCACCGGGTGCTTTAGATCGTATGGGATTTTCTTGGGAGCGCATTCAAGAGCTCAACCCAATGATGATTATGGCTTCTGTAAAAGGTTTTGGTCCTGGCCCATATGAAGATTGCAAGGTCTATGAGAACGTAGCGCAATGTGCGGGCGGCTCTGCATCGACTACTGGATTTGATGATGGCCCTCCGATGGTAACCGGCGCGCAAATTGGTGATAGTGGTACTGGCTTGCATTTAGCTTTAGGGATTGTGACTGCCTTATATCAGCGTACACATTCTGGTCGTGGTCAAAAAGTATTAGCAGCAATGCAAGATGCGGTATTGAACTTATGCCGCGTCAAATTGCGTGATCAACAGCGTTTAGAGCGTGTTGGTGTGATGCAAGAGTACCCACAGTATCCAAATGGTGAGTTTGGTGATGCTGTACCTCGTGCTGGTAACGCCTCTGGCGGCGGTCAGCCTGGTTGGATTGTGAAATGCAAGGGATGGGAAACGGATCCAAATGCCTATATGTACGTGATTGTTCAGGCGCCAGTATGGGAAGCGGTTTGTAAGGTAATTGGTCGGGAAGATTGGATTACTGATCTGCGTTTTGCATCACCTATGGCACGCCTGCCACACCTGATGGAGATTTTTGGCGAGATTGAAAAATGGACCATGACAAAGAATAAATTCGAAGTCATGGATATCTTGAATCAGTACGACATTCCTTGCGGTCCTATTTTGTCGATGAAGGAAATTGCTGAAGAGCCAGCACTGCGTGCTACTGGTACAGTGGTAGAGGTGGACCACCCAATTCGTGGCAAGTATCTCACCGTAGGTAATCCTATCAAGATGTCTGATAGTCCAACCGAGGTTACTCGTTCGCCTTTACTGGGTGAGCATACCGATGAAATTCTCAGTGAATTAGGTTATTCCACTGATGAATTGATTTCATTACGTCATGACAAGGTGATCTAAGATGCGGGTTGCGTTGATAGGGAGTGCAGATTTTGGTAAGGCGGCATTAGAGGCCTTTTTGGATCGTGGCGATGAGATTGTTGCTGTTTTTTGTCCGCCAGATAATCCCAAATCCGCTAAACCCGAAGTCCTCAAAGAGGCAGCACTAGCAAAGGGCTTAACCCCTTTGCAGTTTTCTTCCCTCAAAGGTCCTGATGCTGCTCAAGCTATGATTGATAGCCAGGCTGATATCTGTGTCATGGCATATGTACTGCAGTTTGTGCCGCAAGAGCTTTGCAAAATCCCAAAGCACGGCACGATTCAATACCACCCATCACTTTTGCCAAAGTATCGCGGTCCCAGTGCCATTAATTGGGCAATTGCATTGGGCGAAGAAAAAACAGGTTTAACTATTTTTCGTCCTTCTGATGGCCTAGATGAAGGTGCAGTCATTTTGCAAAAAGAAGTTGCAATTAGTCCCGATGACACTTTAGGCAAAGTGTATTTTGATCATCTCTTTCCTATTGGTGTGAAAGCCTTGCTAGAAGCTGCTGATCTTGTAGTGGCAGGTAAGCATCAAGAAATAGTGCAAGATGAATCACAAGCCAATTACGAAGGTTGGTTTGATGTCAATGCTGCGCAGATTCATTGGGCAACACATATTAACCAAATCTATAACCTAATACGCGCTTGTAATCCTGCGCCTGGTGCATGGACTAAGCTTGGTGAGCAAAAAGTTCAGATCTATGATTGCCACAAGCA